>DASPWG010000028.1:0-24737 GCA_035621915.1 Streptosporangiaceae bacterium | reverse complement strand
CAGCCGCTGCGCCTCGCCGAGCGACAGCCGCCAGTGCTCGCTGTTGGGGATCATGTCGCACATGTAGAAGTAGTACGGCATGATCTTGGCGTCGTCGAGCAGGGCAAAGCACAGGTCGAGGAGCTGCTCGGTCCTGTCGTTAGTACCCCGCAGGAGCACGCCCTGGTTGCGGACGTCCCTGATCCCGGTGGCCAGCATGGCCTTGGCGGCCTTCGCGACCATCGGGGTCACCGACTGGGCCGAGTTGGCGTGGGTGTGGATCGCGATGCTCACGTCGCGCTGCAGGGCGGCGGATGCCAGCCGCTCCATCCCGGCCCGCACCTCATCGGTCAGCCAGTACTGGGGCAGCCCCACCAGTGCCTTGGTGGCCAGCCGGATGTCGCGGATGCTCGGTATCTCCAGCAGGCCTGCGACGAATGCCTCCAGCCGGGGCCAGGGCATGTTGGCCACATCGCCGCCGGAGACCACGACGTCCCTGACGCCGGGAGTGCGGCGCAGGTAGTCCATCATCGCCTCGAGCCGGTCGTCGCGGCCGAGTTCGAACTTGTGCTTCTCGATGACCGGGGTCGGGTTGCCGACCAGGTCCATCCTGGTGCAGTGGCCGCAGTACTGCGGGCACGTCGGCAGCAACTCGGCCAGCACCTTGGTGGGGTAGCGGTGGGTGAGGCCCTCCACGGCCCACATCTCGGCCTCGTGCAGCGAGTCGCGCGAGGCCTCCGGGTGCGAGGGCCAGTCGGCACGGCGGTCGCTGAACACCGGGATCATGTACCGGCGGACGGGATCGGCGTAGAACGCCTCGGTGAATCCCGGATCGGACGGTCCCAGTTCGGGGACCATGGTGTTGATCATCTGCGGTGGCACCAGCATCGACATGGTGGCGCGCTCGGCCTGATCCCGCTCCAGGTCGGCGTAGAACCGCTCGTCCAGCCCGGCGCCGATCACCTGGCGGAGCTGGCGGATGTTCTTGATGCAGTGCGCCCGCTGCCATTGCGCGGACGCCCACTCCTCGGCCGTGACGTCTGCCCAGCCGGGCAGCCGCCGCCAGTCCGGCTCGGCCAGCTCGCGGTGCCGGTAGACATACGGCTGGTCGATCATGGCGATCCGCCCCTCACTTCTCCGTCGCAGCCAGGACGATGCCCTGTTGATTTCGCAGACTACGCAAGAACATACTGTCTGTATAGTTTTAGACAAGAAATTCTACCGAATCCTGAGTGTTGCCGATAGCCTTGCTAGCCGGGCACGCGGGGCTAGCCGGGCTCGCGGCCTGCGGCCCGGCGCCACCCGATCATTCCCGTCCCGCCTCGAGCCTCAGCCACCCGCTGGAAGGATCACGTTTGTGCCGCACGCGCAGCCCGTACTCCTAGCCGCCTCGCCGCTTGGCCTGCACCGGGTGATAGAGCCCGCCGGCGTCCTGCCGCAGGCCGCCTGGCGGCTGGATCCCAGGCCCGAGATCTGGCCGGACGAGGTCCGGGTCCATGTGCAGCGGCTGAACCTGGACGCCGCGTCGTACCGCCAGTTGCACGAGGCGAGCGACGGCGACCCGGGCAAGATCAGGCACGCGGTCCTGGAGATCGTGGCCAGCCGCGGGAAGATGCAGAATCCCGTGACCGGGTCCGGCGGCATGCTGACCGGCACTGTGGCGGAGGCGGGGCCGGACTCGCCGCTCGGCCTGCAGGCCGGCGACAGGATCGCCACGCTGGTCTCGCTGAGCCTGACCCCGCTGGTCATCACCGACGAGCTCGCCCGCTGGGACGGCAGGTCCGAGCAGGTTCCGTGCGACGGGCACGCCATCTTGTTCGGCCGCTCCATCGCCGCCCGGCTGCCTGACGACATGCCCGCCGAGCTGGCGCTGTCGGTGATGGACGTGTGCGGGGCGCCTGCGCTCACGCACCGGGTGGTGACCGCCAGGGCGAAGGCCGCAGGCGGCCCGGTGGTCGCGATCATCGGCGCGGCCGGCAAGAGCGGCTCCCTGTCGGCGGCCGCGGCGCGACAGGCCGGCGCCGGCAGGATCATTGGCGTCGTGCCGCACGAGGCTGAGGCCGGGGTCCTGCGCGCGGCCACGTCGGCCGGCGGCGAGCGCGGGCTGGTGGACGAGGTCGTCATCGCCGACGCCAGGGACCCGGTGGGGGTCTCGAGCGCGGTGGCCAAGGCCGGCGGAGCGGCCGACGTCACCGTCGTGTGCGTGGACGTGCCCGGCTGCGAGGGCGGCGCAATCCTGTCTACCGCGCAGGGCGGCACCGTCATCTTCTTCTCGATGGCCACCTCGTTCACCGCGGCGGCGCTCGGGGCAGAAGGGCTCGCCGCCGATGTCACGATGCTGGTGGGCAACGGCTATGTCCCAGGGCACGCCCAGCTGGCCCTGGAGCTGATCCGGAGCGAGCCCGGCGTGCGGGGCCTCTTCGAGCGCCGGATCAAGGAGTAACCGCCATGCAGAGCCGACTCAACCTCGATCCCGCGGTCGTCCGCGAGGCCCGCGCGCTGGCCGCGAAGGCGGGCCAGCCGATCGTGGAAATGGCCAGGACGCACACCACCGTGTCGGTGGAGCGCGCCGTGCTGCGGCTGGCCGGCCTGCAGGGGGCCGACCCGGACGGCATGCCCTGGGTGAACCGGCTCGTCGACGAGGTGCGGGAGACTACCGGGCTGGAGCACGGCGTGACGCTGCCTGCCTGGGACGCGCTGCTGACCGGCCAGTACGACAGCCTGGCTTCGCTTGCCGAGGCAGCCGCGCACGGGAAGGTGGCATTCCGCATCCCGGCCGGCGATGACGCGGCGCAGGCGCGGGCTGCCGCATCGGCGGCGCTGGCCAGGGGCATTGCCAGGATCGACGCGAACCGCGCGCGGCGGGCCGAGATGATCGCGCAGACGTCCGAGCCGCGCAAGCCGTGGATCTACCTCATCGTCGCCACCGGCGACATCTACGAGGACATCCCGCAGGCGCAGGCGGCGGCGCGCGAGGGCGCGGACATCATCGCGGTGATCCGCTCGACCGGCCAGTCGCTGCTGGACTACGTGCCGGAGGGCGCGACGCGCGAAGGGTTCGCCGGCACCTACGCCACTCAGGAGAACTTCCGCCTGATGCGGGCCGCGCTGGATGAGACCTCCCGCGAGCTTGGCCGCTACGTGCGGCTCACCAACTACGCCTCCGGGCTGTGCATGCCTGAGATCGCGTCGCTGGCCGGCCTGGAGCGCCTCGACATGATGCTGAACGACTGCATGTACGGCATCATCTTCCGCGACATCAACCCGCGGCGGACGTTCATCGACCAGCGGTTCTCCCGGCAGATCCACGCCAGGGCCGGCATCATCATCAACACTGGCGAGGACAACTACCTCACCACGGCCGACGCTGTCGACGCCGCGCACACCGTGGTGGTCAGCCAGCTGATGAACGAGTTCTTCGGCAAGGAGGCCGGGCTTGCCGACAGCCAGCTAGGTCTCGGGCACGCCTTCGAGATCAATCCGGCCGTGCCCGACTCGTTCCTGCTCGAGCTTGCGCACGCGCAGCTCATCCGCGAGCTGTTCCCCGATGCGCCGCTGAAGTACATGCCGCCGACCAAGCACATGACCGGCAACGTCTTCGCGGGGTACCTGCTGGACGCGTTCTTCAACCTGTGCGGGGTCATGACCGACCAGTCGATCATTCTCATCGGGATGATGACCGAGGGCATCCACACCCCGTTCCTGTCCGATCGCGATCTGGCGCTGGAGAACGTGCGGTACGTGCGCGATGCTGCCGGGCGGCTCGGCGAGAGCTTCGTGCCCGCGCCGGGCGGGTTCATCGAGCAGCGAGCCGCGCAGGTACTGCACGAGTCAGTCGGCCTGCTGCGCAGGATCACCGACGAGGGACTGCTCAACGCGATCGCCGACGGCACGTTCGGCATCACCAGGCGCCCCGCCGACGGCGGCCGCGGCCTGGACGGCGTCATCGCGCGCGCCGATGGCTACTTCAACCCGGCGTCGGATCTGCTCGAGACGGGAGCGGGCCAATGACAGGCAGCACAGTGACAGGCAGCACAGTGACAAGCAGCACAGTGCCAGGCAAGATCATCCGTCCGTACGGCGACACCACGGGTGACGGCCGCATCCAGGTCTCGTTCACGCTGCCGGTGCCGTTCGGCACGCCGGGGGAGAAGGCGCGCGCGGAGGGCGCCGCGGCGCAGCTGGCTGCCAAGATGGGCCTTGATCCGGCGATGGTGGTGCACGCCAAGGGCATGGGACCTGACTACACGTTCTTCATCGTGTACGGCCGGGTCTCGCACCTCGTCGACCTCTCGGATGTCAAGGTCACCGAGCGGGAGTTCCCGCTGCTCTCACCGGCCGAGGTGAACCTGCGCATCCGCTCGGGCCTCGGCCGCAAGCTCGTCGTGGTCGGCGCGTGCATCGGGACCGACGCTCACACTGTCGGCATCGACGCGATTCTCAACGTCAAGGGCCATTCCGGCGAGAAGGGCCTGGAGTACTACCGGGAGATCCGCGTGGTCAACCTGGGCTCCCAGGTCGCCGTGCCCGACCTGGTGACCAGGTCAAAGGCCGAGGGCGCCGACGCCGTGCTGGTCAGCCAGGTGGTAACACAGCGGGACGCGCACATCACCAACGCCGTCCAGATGTCCACCGCGTTCGACGCGGCCGGTCCTGGCCGGCCGCTGCTTGTCGTCGGCGGGCCGCGGTTCGATCCGTCCATGGCCGGTGACCTCGGCGTGGACAAGATATTCGGGAAGGGCACCACGCCCGGCGAGGTTGCCAGCTACCTGGCCTATGCGCTGACGCCGGACGCCGCCGCCGATGCGGCCGGTGCGGCATGAGCGAGGACCCTCGGCTCGGCCTGACAGTCGAGCACCGCCGGTACGTGCCCTACAGCCACGCCCACTACGGCGGCAACCTGGTAGACGGCGCCTACATGCTCGGCCTGTTCGGCGACGTGGCGACCGAGGCGTGCATCCGCACCGACGGTGACGAGGGCCTGTTCGCCTCCTACTCCGACGTCCAGTTCCGCGCCCCGGTCCTGGCCGGGGACGTGCTGGCGGTGACGTGCACCGTGACCAGGGTCGGCACCCGCAGCAGGCAGCTGTCGTTCGAGGCCCGCGTGGTCTGCCGGGCCGAGCCTGAGCGCGGCCCGTCAGCCGCTGCCGTGCTGGACGAGCCCGTGGTGGCGGTGACCGCGACCGGCACCGTCGTCGTGCCCTAAGCGCCAGCGAGCGGCTTTGTCAGGTCGAGTTCCCAGGAGCGGTGGGTGCTGGCCACCTCGAAGCCAAGCTGCTCGTTGATAGCGATCATGTACTTGTTCGAACCCGCGTTGCCGGTCACGATGCGCTCGACCGGGACGCCGAGGTCGGGCAGGGACTCCAGCATGGCCACCTTGACCAGCAGGCCGAGCCGGTGGCCGCGGTGGGCCGGAAGCACGACGGTGTCCATCTGAAAGGCCCAGCCGGGGACGTCAGCCTCCGTGCAGATCTCCGTCAGCGCCACGATCTCGCCAGTCCCGCGGTCCCGCGCGACAACCGTGTCCGTGCGCACGCCGTGATCTGCAATTTCCTGCTCGACCTGCCTGACCCGGTCAGCGTCCCAGACCGTGGGCTGCACGCCGTCGTCGCGCGGGGCGTCGGCCATAGCGCTGTTCAGCCGGGCGACGTCGTCCAGGTGCTCGTCCGGTGCGACACCCGACCAGGACAGCAGGCTGTACCCGGCCGCGTGCGGCTCGGCGCTGCGGCGCAGCGCCGCGAGCCGGTCCGGCAGGCCAGGGCCGATGGCCAGGACTCGCTGCACATCGGTGATGCCGGGGCGCGCGCCGCTGGCAGCGGCGAACGACGCACCCGGCGATGCGTCGTCTGCATGGCTTCTCAGCCAGGACCTTTTCGCCTTCCTGGCCTCCTCCGCGCAGTGCCGCAGCAGCGCGGTGCCGATACCGGAGCGTCTCCGGGACGGTGCAACCACGAGTTCGCAGCCGGCCCGGTCGGCGTTCTCCTTCTCCGGCAGCCGCAGCAGGTAGCCGCCGACGGCGCTCCCGCTGTCGTCGGTCGCTATCCAGCACCGCTGCGGGGAGATGCCGAAGCCGCTGATCCACTTCCCGGTGAACGACCGAAGCGACCAGGGCGGAGTGTCGGGATGATCGATCGGCCAGCCGTCACTGGTCATCTCGAAACACGCCCGCAGCGACTGACTGTCGGCGCTTGGATCGAACTGCTCGATTCGCACGCAGGCATCTAACCTGGTCACCGCGGCCGCCGGCAATCCATTTAACGCCTGCGCTGCCAGTCCGTGCCGGTTGCGGAGCTAGCGGCACAGATGCGTGCCTAAGCTCGCCACGCGCCGCCGATGCCGAACACGTCGCGCAGCGCACTGCGCGCGGCAAGCTCGCCGCACCTGCCGTGCACGCCTGGTCCTGGCGGCGTCGAGGAGGAGCACAGGTACACGCCCCGCAGCGGAGTACGGTACGGGTTCCAGCGCGCGGCCGGACGCAGGAAGGTCTGCCTGAGCGTCATCAGCCCGGCAGCGATGTCACCGCCGACGCAGTTCGGGTTGGCCGCCTCCTGCTCAGCGGCAGTCCGGGTCGCCCTGGCCAGCACCAGATCACGGAAACCCGGCGCGAATCGCTCGATCTGCGCCTCGATGGCGTGGCTCACGTCGGCGCTCGAGCCAGCAGGGACATGGCAGTAGGCCCACAGCACCTGCCCTCCGGCCGGCGCGCGGCCAGGATCGGCGACGCCCGGCTGCGCGACCAGCACGTAAGGCGAGTCCGGGTGACGGCCGGCCGCGACCTCGGCTTCCGATCTGGCTATCTCCTCGAAGCTGCCGCCGAGGTGCAGCGTCGCCGCCCGGCGGCAGTCGGGGTTGGCCCACGGCGCCGGCCCGGCGAGTGCGTAGTCGGCCTTGAAGATGCCGTTCCCGTAGCGAAACCTGGTCAGTGCGGCGCGGTAGCGGGGCGGGAGCCGGTCGCCTGCGATCGCGACCAGTGCGCGCGGCGACACGTCGAGCAGGACCGCCGTGGCGGCGGGCAGTTCGCGCAGTGAGCGGACCCAGCGGCCGGTCTCGATGCTGCCGCCTCCGTCGCGGACGTACCGCGCCATGGCCTGCGTGATCGCGCCGCTGCCGCCGGCGACGACCGGCCACCCGGCGGAGTGCGCGAGCAGGCCGAGATACAGGCCGGCGCCGGCCGTCGCCGGCCTGCTGAGCGGCATCATCGCGTGGCCGCAAAGGCCGGCCAGCAGCGCGCGAGCCTCCTGTCCGCGGAACCTGGACGCGGCACGGGCGGCCGACCGGACCGCCAGCAGCCCGTAGCCTGCCACCGCGAGCGGCCGGCGCGGCGGGCGGCGCAGGTCGGAGAGGACGGTCGCGGTGATCTCGCCGGCGCGCGCGGCGAGCGGGCCCAAGAGCCGGCGGTAGGCCGCCTCGTCCGGGCCGAGCCTGGCCGCGGTCTCCGCCACGTCCCGCGTCACGACGGCGGCCCGCCCGCCGTCCAGCGGGTGTGCGACCTCGACCTCGGCGGAGCAGAGGCGGACACCGCGGGAGGGCAGGTCGAAGGAGCGGAAGAACGGCGAGGCCAGCGCGAGCGGGTGCGCGGCCGAGCACAGGTCGTGCCGGTAGGAGGGCAGCGTGATCTCGGCCGTCCGGCAGCCGCCCCCGACGGCGTCCGACCCCTCGATCACCAGGACGCGGAGCCCGGCTCCGGTCAGCGTGACCGCGGCTGCCAGGCCGTTCGGCCCGCTGCCGACGACGACGGCGTCCCATTCTGCCGGCACTACTCGACGCTACCAAGCCATGCGTCCGCCGAGGGGGCGCGGCGACCGCGCTGGCCGTGTGCCGGGATGCCGCCCTGAGGCTGCGGGCTCGCCCGGTACCGGCCCGGAGCCGTCACCTGCACGAGATCTGCACAGCCGCGGGGTCGAAACCTGCACAACCGATCGCCTAGCGTCTAGCCATGGCCAGGATCGTGGTAGTTGAAGACGAGACGGAGCTCGCGGCGGCCATCGCCGCGCGGCTGCGCAGCGACGGTCACACGGTGGATATCGCCATGGACGGCCCGGCGGCGGTGCGGACGGTAGCGGCGGCTCAGCCCGACGCCGTAGTGCTTGACCTGATGCTGCCGGGGTTCGACGGGCTGGAGGTCTGCCGCCAGATCCAGCGTGACCGGCCGGTCCCGGTCATCATGCTGACCGCCCGCGGGTCGGAGACCGACCTGGTCGTCGGCCTCGAGGTTGGCGCGGACGACTACCTGTCCAAGCCATTCAGCATGCGCGAGCTCACCGCACGGGTGCGGGCCTTGCTGCGCCGGGCGGACCGGCTGGCTCACGAGCCGGCCACGGTGCTGCGCGCAGGGGAGGTGGAGATCGACGTGTCCAGGCGCCGAGCCTGGTGCGGCGGCCAGCTGGTCGGCCTGACCGCCACGGAGTTCGATCTGCTGGCGTACCTGCTGGCCGCGCCCGGCGTGGTACGGACCAGAGCAGAGCTGCTCGCCGAGGTGTGGGGCTACCGGGACGGCGCGGGCGCCCGCACGGTGGACTCGCACGTGCGCGCGGTCCGCTGCAAATGCGGGCCGGGCGTGATCAGGACCGTGCACGGCGTCGGGTATGCGGGCGCTGATGGGCAGGGCAGCTGAATGGAGCACGTACTGCGGGATATCAGGCCGCTGGACCGGGTTCGCTCGATCAAGGTCAAGCTCGGGCTGGTCGTGGTGGCTTCGGTCGCTGCCACCGTCGGCGCCATCGACACCTCCTTCTACGTCGGCCTGCATGCCAGGTGGGCCTTCGTTGCCGGAATGCTCATCTCGCTACTGGTCATCCAGCTGTTCGCGCACGGCATGGTCCTGCCGCTGCGGCAAATGGTCGAGGCGACCAAGGCGATGGCCGCGGGAGACTACAGCCAGCGGGTTACCGCCACCGCGCAGGACGAGGTAGGTAGCCTGGCCCGCTCGTTCAACACCATGGCTTCGCAGCTGGACCAGGTGGAACGGCAGCGCCGCGAGCTCGTCGCCAACGTCAGTCACGAGCTGCGCACGCCGATCGCGGCACTGCGTGCACGACTGGAAAACCTAGCTGACGGTGTCGAGGCGCTGGACAGGGACGCGGTCGCGGCAATGCTCAAGGGCACCGAGCGGCTCAGCAGGCTCGTCGATCAGCTACTGGAGCTGTCCCAGTTCGAGTCAGGCGCGGTCCTGCTCAACCGGCAGCATTTCGGGCTGGCCGAGGCGATCGAGGACGCCGTGGCCGAAGTCCGCCCGGTCCGGCCGGGCGTGCGTATTGCCGTGGCCGCCGACGGCGGCCTCACCGGGGCTGGCGATACCGCGCGCGTGCACGAGGTGCTGACCAACGTGCTCACCAATGCGGTCCGGCACTGCCCGGACGGCGGCACAGTCACCGTCTCGGGCCGCGCCGCGTCTGGCGGCGTCCGGGTCGAGGTCTGCGATGAGGGGCCCGGCGTGCCCGCCGCGGACGCCGAGCGCATCTTCGAGCGCTTCTACCGCGTGGACGCAGCGCGCGAGGCTAGCTCCGGCGGCGCGGGGCTCGGGCTGGCGATCGCCAGGTCCATCGTCGAGTTGCACGGCGGCACGATCAGGGCGGAGCAGCGGCATCCGGTCGGCTGCCGCATCGTCATCGAGCTTCCGGACTAACCAGCCGGGCGCAGCTGCGCTCCGGCCCGACACAGGGGACCAACCATGGAACCGCCATCACCGTCTGCTGGCATGCCCGAAACACCCGGCGGCGCCGCCGTACCGTCATCGCCGGGGTACCCGTCGCCGCAGCCGTACCAGGGGTCGGCGCCGCCGGCACCGGCGGCCAGAGCTCCGCGCCAGCCACTGCTGCCGGTGCTGGCGCGGGCCGACTACCGGCTCGCCGTCGGCGCGGTCGCCGGCGGCGTTTGCCTGGACATTGCCGGGAGGGCTGGCCTTTCCACCATCGCCGGAACGGGCATGGTGCTGGTCGCGGCCGGCGCGCTGCTACTCAGCCGACGGCTGCGCGGCCTGGCCGCGCCGCTGGCAGTCGCAGCTGCGGCCGCCTTCGGGATACTTCTCACGCTGCGGGCAAGCCCGTGGGTGATCGTGCCGGTCACGGCCGCGGTCGTGGTGCTGCTGCTGCTCGGCTCGTCGCTCGGCGCCGACCGCGGCGACCTGGCAACGACGTTCCCGGCCGTAGGCAGCCGCCTTGTCACCGCTGCCGCCCATGTCTGTGCCGCGCCAGGCATGCTCGCTGTCCGGCCCGGATCCAGTGCTGCCGGCCGCGCGCGAGCGGTCGGCCGCGGCGTGCTGATCGGCGCTCCCGTCATCCTGCTGGTGGGCTGGCTACTGGCGCGGGCGGATCCGGTCTTCCGGTCCTGGTTCGATCTGGCAGCGGTGGCGCAGCACGTGCTGCTCCTGCTTGCCGGCGGCTGGCTGGTGCTCGGCCTGTGCCGGGCGGCAAGCGCCGCGCGTCCGGCCTGGCCGCTGCCACCCTGCCCCGCGCTGGGTGCCGTGGAGGGGTGCATCATCCTGGGCGGTCTGAGCGCTGTCTACGCTGCCTTCACCGCTGCCCAGCTCGAGGCGCTGTCCGGTGCCGGGCACCGTATCCTCGTCACCCGCGGGCTGACCTATGCCCAGTACGCCCGGAGCGGCTTCTTCGAGCTGCTGGCCTGCGCGGCGATCACGCTGCTGGCGCTGCTCGGGGTGCGCGCGTGCACTCGGGCGGGCCACCCGCTGCTGACGGCCCTCTGCGCTGCCACCATCGTCCTTACGCTCGGCGTGGTCGTCTCGGCGATCCGCCGGCTGCAGCTGTATGAGGCCGCGTTCGGCCTCACCATGCTGCGGCTGGCCTGCCTGGTCGCGGCCGGGTGGATCGCAGTGGTCTTCCTGCTGCTCGGGTCCACCCTGGTCAAGCGCGGCCTGCCGCAGCGGTACTTCCCGGCCGCGATGGTGATCTCCGCGCTGGTCGCAGTCGCGGCCTGGGGCATCAGCAACCCGGCTGCGATCGTGGCCAGGACTGACCTTGGCCGAGCGCACGACGGCAGGCCGCTCGACATCGGCCAGGTTGTCCGGCTTGGGCCGGACGCGGTGCCCGCGCTTGTCGGCGCGCTGCCGCTGCTGAGCCGGCCGGACAGCGCCGGGCTGCGGCGAGCGCTCTGCACCGGCCGTCCTGCCAGGGTCGGCGGCGCGACGCTGAACCTGTCCAGGCGAAGCGCGGTAATGGCGCTAGTCCGGCTGTGCGGACCCTGAGTCAGCACCGATAGCGTAAGGGCATGCGCTTCGCCTTCAAGACCGCACCGCAGCACACCACCTGGGACGCCATGCTCGAGGTATGGCGGGCCGCCGACGACATCGACGTGTTCGAGTCCGGCTGGACGTTCGACCACTTCTACCCGATCTACTCCGACTCCACCGGGCCATGCCTGGAGGGCTGGATGACGCTGGCCGCGCTGGCGCAGGCGACCCGCCGGCTTCGGCTGGGCACGCTGGTGACCGGGATCCACTACCGCCACCCCGCGGTGCTGGCGAACATGGCCGCCACGCTCGACATCGTCTCCGGCGGCCGGCTTGAGCTCGGCATCGGCGCGGGCTGGAACGAGGAGGAATCCGGCGCCTACGGCATCGAGCTTGGCACGCCCCGGCAGCGCAGCGACCGGTTCGAGGAAGCCTGCGAGGTGCTCACCGGGCTGCTGTCCCCGCAGCAGACCACGACGTTCAAGGGCAGCTACTATCAGCTCACCGATGCCCGATGCAATCCGAAGCCGGTGCAGCAGCCGCACCCGCCCATCTGCATCGGCGGCAGCGGGCACAAGCGCACGCTCCGCACTGCGGCCAGGTTCGCGCAGCACTGGAACTTCGTCGGCGGCACGCCGGAGCAGTTCGCCCGCGACCGCGAGGTCCTGCACCAGCACTGCGCGGATGTCGGGCGTGATCCGGCGGAGATCCTGCTGTCCAGCCATGTGGCGTTCAGCGGCGACCCGGCGCAGACCGTGGCGACCGCGGCGGCGCTCGGCGAGGTCGGCATGGAACTGGCCATCGTGCAGCTGCGCCCGCCGCACACGCCGGCCGTGCTTGAGCCGCTGGCCAGGGAGCTAGCGCAGCTCTCCTGATGACCCGCGCCGAGGCGATTGCGCGCGCGGCGGGCTACTTCGACTCCGGCGCGTTCGCCGCGGATCTTGCCCGGCGAGTGGCGTTCCGCACCGAGAGCGCCGCTGACGCGGACAGGCCGGCCCTGCGCGCCTACCTGGAGCAGGAGATGGTACCCGCGGCCGGCCGGCTTGGCGCGCAGGCGCGACTGGCCGACAACCCTGACCCTGCGGGCGGGCCGCTGCTGATAGCGCACCGGCACGAGTCCGACGACCTGCCGACGGTGCTGACCTACGGTCACGCCGACGTGGTGCTCGCCGAGCCGCAGCGCTGGCGAGCCGGCCTCGACCCCTGGCAGCTGACGGCCGAGGGGGACCGCTGGTATGGCAGGGGAACGGCGGACAACAAGGGGCAGCACACCATAAACCTTGCGGCGCTGGAGCAGGTCCTGCGAGCACGGTCAGGCAGGCTCGGCTTCAACCTCAAGGTGCTCATTGAGACCAGCGAGGAGATCGGCTCGCCGGGGCTGGCCGAGTTCTGCTCGCAGCACAAGGCCGAGCTTGCCGCCGACCTGCTGATCGCATCCGACGGGCCCAGGGTCGCGGCCAGCCGCCCCACTGTCTTCCTCGGCTCGCGCGGCAGCGCGGCGTTCACGCTGCGGGTGGCGCTGCGCCCGAGGGCCTACCACTCGGGCAACTGGGGCGGGCTGCTGCGCAACCCGGCCACGGTGCTGGCCAGCGCCGTCGCGTGCCTGGCCGACCAGCGCGGCCGGATCCTGGTTCCGGCGCTGCGGCCCCCGGCGATCCCGGCGGCGGTTCGCTCGGCGCTGCGCGGCATCGACGTCGGCGGCGGTCCCGACGATCCGGAGATAGACGCCGGCTGGGGCGAGCCTGGCCTGACCCCGGCAGAGCGCGTGATCGGCTGGAACGCGCTCGAGGTCTTGTCGCTGGCGGCCGGCAATCCGGATACTGCGGTCAACGCCATCCCCGGCTCGGCGCACGCGCACTGCCAGCTCAGGTTCGTGGTGGGCACTGACGTGGCCGCGCTCGGGCAGGCGCTGCGCGAGCACCTGGACGCGTGCGGCCTGCCGATGGTTGCTGTCGAGACTGGGCACGTCATGAACGCCAGCAGGGCAGACCCGCAGGACCCGTGGGTCAGGTTTGCACTCGAATCGCTGCAGCGCACCTGCGGCGCTGCGCCGGCGCTGCTGCCCAACCTCGGCGGCAGCCTCCCGAACGACGCCTTCGCCGCCGACCTCGGGCTGCCCACCATCTGGATCCCGCACTCCTACCCGGCCTGCGCCCAGCACGCGCCAGATGAGCACCTGCTCGCCCCGCTGGCGCGGGAGGCGCTGCAGCTTATGGCGGGTCTGTTCTGGGACCTCGGCGATCAGGGCGCAGCCAGGTAAAGACCGGCCCGGCGAAGAGGCCCGGGCGCTAGCCTCGTTCAGTTCACTCAGCACTTCAGGGGGCATTCATGAAACTTCGCACCTATTTAGCCGCCGCCGGAGCGGTCGGCCTTGTCGGTCTTGGCGCGTTCGCGGTTCCGGCCGTGGCCGGAACATGGACGACGCACACGCTGAAGTTCGTCAGCGTGACCGACAAGACTCTCGTGCTCTCCAAGACGACGATCGCGCAGCAGGACACCGATGTGAACAAGGCGGGGAAGATCATCGGGTTCGACATGCTGTACCTGACCATCAACGTGAAGACTCAGAAGGGACACGGGACCTTCTCCTTCTGCACGCACGGCGGCATGATGATGGGCACGCTGCGCCTCACCAAGACCGGCGCAACCGGGACTATCACCGGCGGCACGGGCGAGTACGCAGGCGCTACGGGGTCTGTCGTCGCTACCACGATCACCAAGACCAAGACCGCGGTCACGCTCAAGTACTGGACCTAGCAGTCCTGCCGGTCCTGCTCCGGGTCGCAGCGATCACAATGGCGTGATGACGACGCCAGACCCTTACGATCTCCAGCGGTTCGTGGCGGCGCAGGACGGCGGCGGCACCTATGCACAGGCCGTCGCCGAACTGCGCCGCGGCCGGAAGGCAAGCCACTGGATGTGGTTCGTGTTCCCGCAGATCGCCGGACTCGGCCAGAGCTCGATATCGCGCCGGTATGCGATCTCCTCGCTGGCTGAGGCGCAGGCTTACCTCGCCCATCCTGTTCTGGGGCCGCGGCTGCGCGAGGCCGCGGGCGTCCTGGCCGGGCTGTCCGGGCCGACGGCGGAGCAGGTTTTCGGCGGGATCGACGCCATGAAGCTGCGCTCCAGCATGACGCTGTTCCGGCGGGCCGCGCCCGCGGAGCAGGTATTCAGCCAGGTGCTCGAGCAGTACTTCGGCGGCACCGAGGACCAGGCCACCCTGGAGCGCCTCTGAGCGGGGCTCAGTTGGCGAAGTCCTGGGTCATCCAGACCGTCCCGTTTCCCGACCATATGATCGCGATCCCGACGTGGGTGAAGGCCGAGCTCAGCAGGTTGAGCCGGTGGCCGTCGTCCGGCGGCTTCTCGTTCAGCATGTCCTGGGTGAGGGTCAGCGCCATCTGGGTGATCGCCGACGTCGTGTCGGCCACCGGGCCGCCCTCGCCGATGTTCTCCCCGGCGGCCGTCCACTGCACCCCGGCCGCGGTTTCCCTGGCGCCGAGGGCCGGTTCCCCCGGGCACTGGTGAGTCAGTCCGCAACCGCTCGCCATGAGCTGATCGTGTCGGCCCGCGCTCACGTCAAGCCCGCTCAGGATGGTGTAGGCGGGCAGTCCGGCCTGGGCACGCGCCTGGTTGATCAGCGCGAGCACGCTTGCCGCCGCGCTGGCGTCGGCTGGAAGCGAGGGCGCAGCCGACGGCGACGGCACCGCCGCTCGCGAGGTCGGTGACTGCCTGGGAGCCGGCCTGCTGGCCGCACGCGACGGGCTAGCCGGGCTGGCTGCGATCAGGCTCCGCTGCGCGGCGGCTCGGCTCCTCGCGTGCACCGAGGCGGCAGGCGGCTCGAGCGCAGCGTCGCGCGCCGTCCGCGCACCGCTTGCCACCAGCCGGGCGCCGGCCAGCACGACGGCGGCCAGGCACGCCATGGTCGCCACCGTTGCGACGAAGAGCAGCCACAGCGTCCGTGTGCGCGATCGCGCCCGGTGCCTTGCCACGGTCATGACCTTAGTGATGTATTGCCGTTGATGTAGCCGAATGCGTGGTTCTTCAGCCCTGGCGATCCGAGGCAGGCCAACGCAGAGTGGTCCCGCCGTCACTGGCCGATGCGGCCGTCGACCCGTTCCCGGAGCAGGTCGGCGTGGCCGCAGTGCCGGGCGTACTCCTCAATCATGTGGACCAGCACTGAGCGCAGCGCAGGGGTACCGCCGTCTGGGTCGAAGCCCTTGACGCCCAGGTCGGGGGACTCGGCGACGAAGTTCTCGGCGAAGGCCACCTCGCCGCGCCAGGCCTGCCAGGCGTCTTCCACAATCGCGGGGTCGGCAACCGCGCCGGCCCAGTCAGCATCCGGCACGTCATCCGACCAGTACAGCGGGGGAGCGTCGGACTGCGCCATCACCCGCCGGAACCAGTGCCGTTCCACCTCGGCCATGTGACGGATAAGGCCGAGCAGCGACATCGTGGAAGGCGGCACCGACCGGCTCGCGAGCTGGGCTGCGTCAAGATCAGCGCACTTCATTTCCATTGTCAGCCGGTACCGCCGCAGGTATGCGAGCAGCGTCGCCCGCTCGCCCTCTGGCGCGGTCCGGCCCGCGAACCTCGGGTCCAGCGCCATATCCATCCACATGCCGGCCCCGGCAGACCACCTTTCCGGCACCGCGTCGCGCCCGCTCCGGTCAGTCACGGCGGCCAGCCTGGCAGATCCGAACTAGCCAGGCAACGCGCCGTTCAGAGTGAACCGGGCGCCCGCCACCCCCAGGCTGCCCACCCTCGTGTCGGCCACCCGCGCGACGGGAGCGGTCAGGCTGACGTTGATGAAGGTCAGGGGGGCGCTGCGCTAGGCGAGCGGCGCCAGGAAGATGGAGTCGGCGCTGTCGGTCAGAAGAGGCTGCTCACTTCGTGCACGTCGCCGCACGGGACGTCCAGCGCCGCGTGATGGCTGCGAACCGCCTCCTCGTCTGGACCCTCCAGCAGACAGTAGACCTTGCCGTCGGCGTTGTAATACAGCTCTACCTGCCGTACGCCAAACTCGTCGGTTGCGCCTTCCCGCGCTCCCTCGGCCAGGTGCTCGATCGCCTCTGGCGGAAGCTTCAGGTCGTCGTGGTAGTCCATGAACCTTGGCATCTCATCCTCCCCATAAGTCAGCCTTACGTGGCCACTTTGCTCGCCCGCAGGGCACATGTCCATAGCAATGCGGAACGGCCGGTGGCATCGCAGTGGCTGCCCGGAGGTACGCCAGCCGTCCGCGAAGACATCGTGGCCAGCGGCCTGGACGGCCGTCCCTGCAACCAGCTGCCTGCGCTAGCGCTTGGGCGGAAGCGACCGGGCGTAGGCAACGGCGCGACTTACCCACTCGGTGAGCTGCTCGTCGGTATCCAGGTGCTCGGCGCTGACGCGCAGCCAGCCGCGCATAGTGCGACCGCCCATCACCGCCTCGCTGGCATGGGCCGTAGCGATCAGGCCGCCGGATTCGTCGGGGTCGACCCTGACCAGCGCGCCGCCCTGGCCGCTCGCGCTGATCGCCATGTTGCCGCCGACCAGGAAGGCCAGGCCGCCGAACATTCTCTTCTCGGTCACGCCTGGCCCGGTGCCGATCAGGAACCGGATCCGGTCCGCGAGCTCGGTGTCGTAGGCCATGCCGGCCAGCCTAGCCATCAGGCGGGCCGGTCCGTGCACCTGCAGCGCAGAGCTGCGCGTAGCGGCCGGGCGTCAGGCCGAATGCGGCCTTGAATGTGCGGGTGAAGTGTGCCTGGTCGGCGAAGCCGGCCGTGAGCGCGGTTTCTGCCAGCGGCCGTGCGTCGCGCAGCCAGGCCCTGGCGGCATCGAGGCGCCGCATCACCGAATACCGGTAGGGACTGGTCCCGTAAGCGGCGCGGAACTGGCGGGCGAATTGGTAACGGTCGAGGCCGGTGATCGCCTCGACCTCGCTTGAGCGCACGATCGACAACTGGCTCTGCAGGAAATCGCGGCCACGCTCGACGGCGGGCCCGTCGACCCGGGTGCTGATCTGGCTTGTGGCGCTGGACCGTAGCAGGCGTTCTGCCAGCTGCAGTATCAGCGTGTCAATCGCGAGCGGCTCTGGCGCTTGCGTGAATGCAGCGCGGACGATGCTAGCCCAGGCAGGGTCGTCGGTCACTGGAGGCGCGAACGGCAGCGGCGCTGGCCGTCCGGTGAGCGCCGGCAGCGCGGCGGCGATCCGGTCTGTGCCGACGTAGATCTGCCGGTAGCCGAACAAGCCAGGCCCGTCGGCCCGGCCGTCGTGCAGCTCGTCGGGATGCAGCACGAAAACCTGTCCCGGCAGGCTGCGTTCAACCGTGCCGCGGTAGCTGAACGCCTGGACTCCCTCCTCGGTGACGCCGATCGCGTAGACATCGTGCCGGTGCCTGCTGAACGGGCTGCCGCGCAGGCGCGCGCGGAATAGTTCCACCCCGTCCGCCAGCCGCGCGCCGTGCACCCACTCCTGCGGGCCGCACGGACGTTCAAGACCAGCGGCGGCTGCATCACCCAGGCTGGGGGCCATGAGTCAACGCTACGGAGTGGCGCGTGGACGGGATACATGAC
The DNA here is from genome assembly GCA_035621915.1 of Streptosporangiaceae bacterium. Classification (GTDB taxonomy): domain Bacteria; phylum Actinomycetota; class Actinomycetes; order Streptosporangiales; family Streptosporangiaceae; genus JAJYUU01. Next base: position 7,021 of record DASPWG010000028.1, on the reverse strand, counting down.
CCAGCCCGGCTGATCGCGTTTGTGACGTTCTCGGCGGTCGTCGCCGGGACCCCCGGGCCCAGCAATGCGCTGCTGGCCGCGGCCGGCGCGACGGTTGGAGTCCGGCGGGGTCTGCCCAGCCTGCTCGGGCAGGTGACCGGGATGGGCGCGATGCTGTTTGCCATCACCCTTGGACTGGGCGGCGTGCTCCTTGCTCATCCGCTCGCTATCCAGGTGCTGAGATGGGGCGGGGCAGCCGTGCTGTGCTGGATAGCCTGGCGGATGGCAACCGCGGGACACGCCGGGCAGGCCACCAAGGCACCGGCCGGATTTCTCGGCATGGCGGCGTTCCAGTGGGTGAATCCCAAAGGGTGGCTGGTCGGCATCGCTGCCATCGCCACCTTCCTGGGCGGGCGCGCGGATGGCGTCCTGGCCCAGGCCGTCCTCTTCGCGACCGTGTTCACCTTGGTCGCCCTGCCCGCATGCTTGCCCTGGCTGGCGTTCGGCGCGGCGATTCAGCGCTTCCTTCGGTCGGCACGCGCCTGGCGTGTCTTCAACGCTGCCATGGCGGGCCTGCTGGCCGCATCCACAATCCTGCTGGTCTGGACCCGTTTCTGAGAGCAACGGCGCTGCTGGCTGACACGGTCACGTCAAGGTCAGGCGCAGCCTGCGTTGCCGCGCTCGTTCGCCGCGCGTCTCGTTCCCTTCCGGCATCCGTCAGGGCGGGAAACGTGGCCGCCCCGCAGCTGCCGTTCGCTCGCTCGCAGGCCGCGCTCCGTGCCGGGACCCGCGATCTGGCCGCCCCGCCTGGAGCGTTTCATCTGAGGCGGAAGGGGCTAAAGATGGAATGATGGTTATATGCAGGGATCTGCAGACTGGCGGGATCGCGCCGGCCGTTGCGCTTCGGTCCGTGACCTCGCGAGATGTCGCATGTCGAGCACTGCGCGAGCCCTGTCCGAACCCGAGTGAGGACGGCGTGCTCCGACGTGCGCGGAGGCTGAGCATCGGCTGCGGAGGGGAACAATGATCGGTGCGCGCAATCGTCTCGGTGTAAGGCGCAGGCGGCGGGTCAGGTCAGCTCTACGACGCGGTTTAGGCGGCCGTCGTCGGCGCGAGCGAAGCGGCGTCGACGAGCCGGCCAGATGGCGGTCACGGCGCTGGGTCCGGGTTGTCAGCGTCCTGACCGGCCTAGCGGTGCTGATCTTCATCTTGTGGCTTGCCTGGGTTGCATACCTCTACGTCGCCCGCGATGGCCCGTCCGGCTTGGCGTTCGATCCGGACCGCAGGTGCTCGGCACTGGGGTTCTCGTGCGGAGTTCTGACCAACCTGCTGGCGTCCGGCGTCCTGGTTGCCTTCGCGTCGACCTTCCTGCTGTGGCGACTGTTCGGGCTGCAGCGCCGGTACCGGGCCAAGGCCAGGGCGGATTCCCGTGAGCTTGTGCCGACAGCAGGGACGATCATCGACCAGGTCGTGGGCCGGGACGAACTCTGCAAGACGGTGATGGCGGATCTGCATGATCTCGGCACCAGGCCGCACGTCATCGTGGGCGGCGTCGGCACCGGAAAGACCGCGGTGCTCGTCAGGCTGACGGAGCTGCTGGCGGAGAAGCAGGCGATCCCGGTGCCGATCCGGCTGCGGGACGCCGCGACTGATCTCGACTTCGAGACCCTGGCGCGGGACCGTTTCCTGTCGGAGGTAAACGCCGGCCTGTTCTCCTCGGCCGAGGGCGAGAGCATCTGGCGGCGGCTGCGCAAGGACGGAAAGATCATCGTGCTGGCGGATGGCCTGGAGGAGGCTCTTGTCGCGCCCAGCGCCGAGCCGGAGCGGGATAACGCGATCCGCGCGGCCATCCGGCGAGCGCACCAGCAGCGACTGCCGCTGGTAATAGCCTCGCGGCCGCATGGTCCGCTGCGCGCCACCGTCGCCACGCTTATGGATCTCGAGCCGCTCAGCTATGAGGCCGCGCTCGCCTACATCGCGGGCGACGGTACGAGCGAGGATGAGCGCAGGCTTGCCTGGATTGTGGAAACCGCCGACGTGGTGGAGGCACCGCTTTACCTGCAGATCACCCGTGAGCTGCAGGTAAAGGGTTTGCTGGAGCCCACTTCGGCCGGCCAGCGGGGCGTGGTGGACACCCGCGGCCAGGACCGTGCGAGACTCCGGCTGAGCCTGCTGGAGACATGGGAACGGGCGCTGACATCCGGGCACCTCCGCGAGGAAGTTCCGCTGAACCGGGCCGAGCGCCAGGCCGCGCTTGAACTGATGTCGGCACTGGCCTGCGCGGGGCTCAGGAAAGACCGGCTGGAGGTTGACTTCGACGAGAACCCCGGCGCGCAGATCCTGGCAGAAGTGCAGCAGAGGCTGGAGAGGATCGACGAGCAGACTGGCCACGTGCCCGGTGTCAGTAACCTCGACTTGCGGCTGGCCGGGGCCTGGGCGGCCCAACTCGAGCTTGTTGAGCTGCGTGGCGACAACGTCAGGTTCCCGCACAGCCTGATGCAGGCATATCTCGGCTCACGGCTGCTGGACGCGGCGCTGCTCGATCCCGAGTACCGGCAGGATGTCATGCAGTACCCGCGGCCGGGTCGTGAATTCCTCATCGCCCTCGTGCTCCGCTCTCGGGCAGGGGAACAGGCCCACGTTCCGGAGCCGGCGGCTTCCGCCCGCAAGGCCTCCGCGGGCAAGCGAAGCAGGCGCCGTCTCGATGCGCCCGCCGAGGGCTCGCCCAACAGAGTCGAGGCACTGCGCTCAGGAATCCACGCGCGGGACGACAACAAGGTCCTCGACATCTATGCGGCGGCGCTCGAGATCGACTGCGTCGCAGCCAAACCTGCGCACGCCGTCATCGCCTCGGAGATCACGCGACGGTGGTCCCGCATCCATGCTCAAGATCCGAGGACGCTGGAGGAGGGCAAGCTCGCGCTGGTGCACCGGCTCGGGGAGGCAGCGCGGATGATCGATGACCGGCGCCGTCGTGACGACCGAATGGAAGCCAGGCCGGCTTACCCGCACCTGTACACGATCGCCTACAGCGACCGGTCCTACCCTGTCCAGCTCGCTGCCGCGCAGGAGATCGGTGTCGGGGGTGAGGGTGCCTACGAGGAAATCAGGCAGCTGCTGGCTGCGCCGTGCGCCACCTGTGAAGCGGAGCGCTCCCAGCGGCCGGCCGCCGCGAGCGATGGCGCTGCCCATCGGCCAGAAGATAGCGGGGACGTCTCGCGAGCGGAGATCATCAGTGGCTGGCTAGCGCCGATGCTGGTCGGCTCGGTAGGCGCGCGACGCAGCGCGCCAAGTGACCGGGCCCTCGCCGCGCAGGTTCGGGCGGACCTCGCCCAATGGCTGCGGCATGTCGGGCAGGACGCGCGACAGCCCGGCGAGCAGGACCTGGCCATCTCGCAGGAGATTGCACTCGCGCAGGGATTCAAGTACGCCGCCAACCGGCGGCCCACACAGCCCGACGTGCTGCGCGAATCACGCATCTACCTCGCCGAGCAAGCCCTGGAGATGCTCAAGAGCGCGCGGTACTGGTTCTCGCAGCTGACCCTGGTTCACGCGCTCTGCCTGCTGGAGCTTTCTGAGGGGCCTAAGCAGCCCAAGGACAAGCACGGTGCCGGGCCGGAAGCGGTCGTCCAGCACTGGCTCGACGTCGCCGGCCGCGAGCGGACCGACCGCAGCCGGCTGCCCGGCTACCAAACCGGGCCGCACCCGTTCGTCCGTGAGGCGGCGCTGCTGTGCGTCCAGGCACTGAAGACGCGGCGGCCGCAGCGTTATATGTGGATCGACGAGAGCGGCGTAGTCGGGCAGGTGGGCTCGCGCAATCTCAGCAAAGAGACTGTGCAGCGCCGGCACCGCCTGTGGATCCCGCCCTCCGCTGGCTGGACCGCTCTCGACGGGCGCGCCCAGCAACTGGTCGCCGACGTGCTGCTGCTGCAGAATCTCGCCGATCGCGGCGAGCAGCCAAGCGAGCGGGAGCGACGGCTCAAGCGGTCCAATCGCCAGGACCTGCCGCCGTGCATTACTCACTTCCGGGACGCCCTCGAGCCTGAGCTGACCGTGGGCACCGCCGTGTCGTCCGTGCCAGGGGTAAGTTGCGTGGATGGTTGCGTCTTCGAGCTGTGCCCCTACCCCCCGAAGGGTGCGCAGCCAAAGGTAGAGATGAGCGAGGCGTTCTGCCGTCGGCAGCAGACGCTGCTTACCAGGACTGGTCGGCATCCGCTCGACGGTCGGGCGCGATGGCAGCAGATGAAAACCTCGCAGCTCCGCCGGTTCTGGACCGAGATGGCCGATCGTGCCCAGGGCACGCGGCCCCGGTCTCAGGCGTCCGAACGGCGAGAGAAACGCTAGCCCGAGCGCGGCGCGATGCCGCTCAACCACCTGCCGCGAACGCAGGCGTGGTGCAGCACTACGGCCTCGCCTGAACTCGCCAGAGCGGAGCGCGATCCGGCCTTGCTGTCGGCATGGTTAGGTTGTTGCACCCTGCGGCCGTTGACGCTTCGGGCGTAAATGGCTCGTTGTGCACATGTCCCGCGCTACGCGATTGCCGTAGCGTGCACCCGCTCATTTCGCTGCGGGGTATTCGGTTTCTTTAACTCTGGTCGGCTCCGTCATGCACATCCAATAGGAGCGTCTGAAACATAACCCCGCCGAGATTGCGCACCAAGGCAAGTGAGAATGGCACTGGGCCGATCTCCCTTGAGAGCGCTGGTGCTTGGCGGCAGGGTAGGCGTCTGCCCGCGTAGCTGACGAACAACTGTCAGCGCGATGAGGATGAAGCATTGACAATCGAAAATGCATGGGTTTCACTGACGGACGGGAACGTGTGTCACCATGGCCATTCAGGTCTACGGCCGAAAGGTGGACCACTTTGGGGGGGTCGTCGAATGCTGGCCCGAGGCCGCCATCTGGCGCGGCTGACGGCGAGGCCACGCGGACTTTTGCGGGCGGGCGCGCACCGGATCATCCAGTCGGCCCGCCGCTTCACCCGCCGACCGAAGCCGTCGGGTCGCGCCCGCCTATGGAAGCCGTGCCGCCTCAGTTACCCAGGGAAATCGTGCGGTATGGTCCCGGGGTTCCCGCCAGCTTGTCCGGCGGCCAGGCTGGCCTGAGGGCAGAGCGTGTCTGGCGCTCCGGGCATGGTGCCACACCTGGGCGGCGCCCGCGCAGCCTGCGCCGGCTGCTCGGCTCGGCGCTTACGGTGACTTTGCTTGCGGCGAGCGGTGTGGTGCTGTACCTGCGCCTTTATCATCCGCCCTTTCATGTGACCGGTGTGGTGATCTCGCATCAGAAGCAGACCGCCTGCGGGGTGGACCTGACTGGGCGGATCAGCACCAACGGTGCTGCCGGGACGATCTCCTACCAGTGGCTGCTCACGTCCAGCCCGCAGCCACCACAGCCACAAAACGTGCCGGTTATCGCCGGGCAGCACGCCGTGTATGTGCTCGACACGGTCGAAGGCAGCGGCCACGGCGAAGCGTCGCAGACTGCGACCCTTCAGATTCTGGGCCCGGACCTGAGGACCGCTTCAACGACCGTGGTGATCAGGTGCTGACGACCGCTGATCACGGGGCACCCTGGATCACTGGGCCACCGCAGGCCAGGGCGTCCCGGTTCCGCGGGCCGGGCTGACGTCGGCAGGGGGAGGATCTTATGCCGGAGTGGAAGGTTCCCGGGTACACCGAGCTGCGGGCGATTGGCTCAGGCGGGTTCGGGGACGTGATGCTGGCCCGGCACGATGCGACCAGGGTTCTGGTAGCGATCAAGTACCTGCGCCCCGACCTGCTGGCAGACCCGGGCTTCGCCGAGATGTTCCGGAGTGAGGCCGAGGTGCTGGCCTCGATGGATGACCCGAACATCGTCCGGCTGTACGAATACGTCGAGTCGGCCTCGGGCGCAGCCATCGTCATGGAACTCATTGACGGTGTGTCCCTGCGCGAGATCCTGGCTCACCAGGGCAGCACCACCCCCGAGGCTGCGCTGGTGGTCCTGCATGGCTCGCTGCTGGGCCTGGCGGCGGCACACCGGCGCCAGGTTGTGCACCGCGATTACAAGCCGGAAAACGTGCTCGTCAACGGCGACGGTGCCAGCAAGCTGACCGATTTCGGCCTCGCCGCCCGGACAGGCGACCACCCCATCCCCGCCGGCACCTTGCGTTACGTCGCGCCAGAGCAGATCGCCGGAGCTGCGGCCAGCCCAGCTGGCGACGTCTACGCGGCCACCGCCACGTTCTATGAGTGCCTCACTGGCGATGCGCCATTCAGCGGAGAATCTGCAGAGCTCCTCCGCCAACACCGCTCCCAGCCCGTACCCTTAGACCCCGTCCCCATACCGCTGCGGATGTTGGTCGCCGCCGGGATGGCCAAAGACCCCCAGCACCGGCCAGCCGATGCGACCGCGCTCGTGACCCAGCTCAAGGCCGCCGCATCTGGTGCTTACGGCCAGGACTGGGAGGATCACGGGCGGTCCCACCTAGGTGAAGCGGCGTTGCTGCTGGCCGCGCTATGGCCGGCCAGCGCACCGCCCGCCGCGCAAAGCACCACCGTTCAGCGGATCTCCCTGCTCCGCCACCTCAGCCCGGTCAAGGCAGCCATCGCGGTCGGCGTCGCGGCCGCCGTCGTGGCCGGAGGCACCGCGGTGGCCGCCTACGCAACGCACAGGCCGGGCCCCCCTCACCGGCCCGTAACGGTCCAGCCAGTCCCGATCCAGCCGACGACGGCCACGCCCACAACGATCCGCTCCACGCCGGCGACAGCCCAGACCTCGCCGGTTCCGACGCCGACCTCGCAGGCGGGACATCCGGGCAGTCCCGCGCCCGCTGCGCCGTCGAACCTGACGGCGACCGCCGCGGACCCGAACGACATCGAGCTGAGCTGGCAGGTCAACTCCAGTGACCAGACGGGCTTCGAGATCAGCAACGGCGTGACCAGCACGGACGTCGGGGCCGGCAGCACGAGCTATACCTGGGGCGGCCTGTCGCCGGGCACGTACATGTGCTTCAAGATCCTGGCGTACAACAGCGCCGGCGACTCGGCCTGGGATCCGGACG
>DASPWG010000027.1:0-5810 GCA_035621915.1 Streptosporangiaceae bacterium | reverse complement strand
TCCCAGCCAAGCGGCGCCCGTTCGTCCCACAGCGCCTCGAAGCGCTCGGCGCCGGGGATGCTCCGCATCGCCATGGTCCGCACCGGGCCCGCCGCCATCAGGTTGACCCTGATGCGATGGTGACCAAGGTCACGTGCCAGGTATCTGGCGGTGGACTCCAGCGCTGCCTTCGCCACCCCCATCCAGTCGTAGGCCGGCCAGGCCCTGGTGGCGTCGAAGTCCATGCCCACGATGGCGCCTCCCTCCGGCATGAGCGGCAGCGCGGCCATCGCCAGCGCCTTGAGGGAAAAGGCGGAGACCTGCACGGCAGCCGCGACGTCGGGCCACTCGGTAGCCAGGAAGTTGCCGCCGAGCGCGGCCTGGGGCGCGTTCGCTATCCCGTGCACGACACCGTCAAGCCCGTCCACGTGCGCCGACACTCGCTCGGCCAGCGACTCAAGCTGGGCTGTGCTTGTCACGTCCAGCTCGAGCACGGGCGGAGGGTCAGGCAGCCGCTTGGCGATGCGCTCGACCAGGCTCAGCCGCCCGAAGCCGGTCAGGACGAGGGTGGCGCCTTCCTGCTGGGCCAAGCGGGCGACGTGAAAGGCGATGGAGGAATCCGTCAGCACCCCGGTGACCAGGATGCGCTTGCCGTCCAGGATGCCCATGTGCCGTTCCTCTCGCTGTTGAAGGCCGGGCCAGGCGTGCCGGCCCCGGTCAGTGCCCCATGCCGAGCCCGCCGTCGACGGGCAGCACAGCGCCGGTGATGTAAGCCGCTTCTGGGCCAGCCAGGAAGGCCACTGCGGCGGCGACCTCGTCGGCCGCGGCATACCGGCCAAGCGGCACGCTCGCCAGGATGGCCTTCTTCCTGTCCTCAGGCAACGCTGCGGTCATCTCGGTGTCGACGAAACCGGGAGCTACCACGTTGACGGTGATGTTCCTGGTCCCCAGCTCGCGTGCCAGCGACCTGGCGAAGCCGACCAGGCCCGCCTTGGAGGCCGCGTAGTTGGCCTGACCGCCCGATCCGAGCAGCCCGACGACCGAGGAGATCAGGATGATCCGGCCACGGCGCAGCCGGATCATGCCGCGGACGGCACGCTTGGCCACCCGGTAAGCGCCCGTGAGGTTGGTGTTCACCACGTCGGCGAAATCGTCCTCGCTCATCAGCGCCAGCAACTGGTCCCTGGTGATCCCGGCGTTGGCCACCAGCACCTCGACCGGGCCGTGCGCCGCCTCGGCTATCGCGAAGGCCTCGTCCACCTGCGCGGAGTCCCTGATGTCGCATCTGGCCACCGTCAGTCCGTCGACCGGCTCCCCCGACCGCGAGGTCACGGTGACGTTATCGCCGCCAGCGGCCAGCCGTCGCGCGATCGCGAGACCTATCCCCCGGTTGCCACCCGTTACCAGTACAGAACGCGAATCTTGAGCGGTCACCTGCGCTGGCACCTCCGGTCGAGCAGAGCTAAGGGGACGCCGGCGAGCGTATCGCGCCACAGGCAGCAAAATGAATGCGGGAGCTGTTACGGCCGTGACGGGTGCAGTCCGGGCACCCGATGGGTAAGTTCGCTGGACGTGGCCACCAAATCAGAAGCGGACGGATCGGCGCGCATCGATCCGGAGTTCACCGCCTACCCGCTGCGGCAGCTCTCAGAGGCTGCCCTGGCGCGCGCCGCCGAGCTTGGAGCGGCGCACGCCGACTTTCGCGCCGAGCGCCTCAGGGGCCAGCAAATCGGGCTCTCCGACGGCCAGCTCGAGACGCTCTTCGACTCCGACGACCTCGGCCTCGCGGTGCGCGTCGTGGTCGACGGGACCTGGGGCTTCGCCTCCGCCGTGGACCTCACCACCGACGCCGCCGTCCGGGCGGCCGAGGAAGCCGTCGATGTGGCCAAGGTAGCCGCGGCGATCAATAACGAGCCGATCGAGCTCGCCGACGAGCCTGGCTACGGCGAGGTGACGTGGGTTTCCAGCTACGAGACCGACCCGTTCGCGGTCAGCGTGGCTGACAAGATCACCCTGCTCGCCGACTGGAGTGCTGGCCTGATGGCGGACAGCCGCATCAGCCATGTCGACGCGTCGCTGTACCAGGTGAAGGAGTGCAAGTTCTACCGCGACCTCGCCACGACCGCCCTGCAGCAGCGGGTGCGCATGCACCCCTCGGTCACCGCAGTCGCCGTCCAGCCGGACGGCCGGTTCGAGACCATGCGGACCATCGCGCCGCCGGCCGGGCGCGGATACGAGTACCTCACCGGCGCGGGCTGGGACTTCCCCGCCGAGCTCGCCGAGCTGCCCGACCTGCTTGCCGCGAAGCTGGCCGCGCCCTCGGTCAAGGCCGGACGCTACGACCTTGTGATCGACCCGTCCAACCTCTTCCTCACCATCCACGAGTCGATCGGGCACGCCACCGAGCTTGATCGCGCGCTTGGCTACGAGGCGGCCTATGCGGGCACCTCCTTCGCGACCATCGACAAGCTGGGCAGCCTGCAGTACGGGTCGCCGATCATGCACGTGACGGGTGACCGCACGGCCGAGCACGGCCTGTCCACCGTGGGCTATGACGACGAGGGCGTGGCCGGCCAGTCCTGGGACCTGATCACCGGCGGCGTGCTCACCGGCTACCAGCTCGACCGGCGGATGGCGCGGCTGGAGGGCTTCGGCCGGTCCAACGGCTGCGCGTTCGCCGACTCCCCCAGCCACATGCCCATCCAGCGGATGGCCAACGTATCGCTCCAGCCGGCTGTCGGCGGCCCGTCCACGGCCGAGCTGATCGCCGGCGTCACCGACGGCATCTACATCGTGGGTGATAAGAGCTGGTCCATTGACATGCAGCGCTACAACTTCCAGTTCACCGGCCAGCGCTTCTTCCGGATCAGGAACGGGCAGCTCGCCGGGCAGCTCCGCGACGTCGCATACCAGGCCACCACGACCGACTTCTGGAACTCCATGGAGGCCGTCGGCGGTCCGCAGACCTATGTGCTCGGCGGCGCATTCAACTGCGGCAAGGGCCAGCCTGGCCAGGTCGCGCCGGTCAGCCACGGCTGCCCGGCCGTGGTCATGCGCGGCATCAGGATCCTCAACACGGCAGAAGAGGCGGGCTCATGAGCGGGAATTCCTCCCCCGCGCCGCAGGCGGCGGTCGAGCGGGCGCTGGCGGCCGCTCACAGCGACGAGTGCGTGGTGATCGCGGACGAGACCTCGTCGGCGAACCTGCGCTGGGCCGGCAACACGCTGACCACCAACGGCGTGTCCAGGTCACGGCAGCTCACGGTGATCGCGATCAGGCGCAGCGGCGACGCCGCCAAGGTCGGCGTGGTCTCTCGCGCGGGGGTCCGCGACGAGCAGATCCCCGCCATCGTGGCGGAGGCCGAGGACGCGGCGGCCGAGGGCACGCCGGCCGAGGATGCCCAGCCGCTGGCGACCCAGCAAGACGCGGCGGGTATCGGCGCGGCAGCGGAATGGGACGGCCCGCCGTCCGGAACGGAGATCGGGATCTTCTCCCGCTTCGCCGCCGACCTGGGCGACGCCTTCAGCGCGGCCGCCAGCGGCGGCCGCAAGCTGTACGGGTTCGCGGAGCACCAGATCACCTCCAGCTTCGTGGGCACGTCCACCGGACTGCGGCTTCGCCACGACCAGCCCACCGGCCGGGTCGAGCTGAACGCGAAGTCGGCGGACATGGCCAGGTCCGCCTGGGCCGGCGCGGCGACCCGCGACTTCACCGGCGTAGACATCATGGGGCTGGCCTCCGGGCTCGCGGAGCGGCTGGCGTGGGCCAAGAGGACCGTGGACCTGCGGGCCGGGCGGTACGAGACGCTGCTGCCGCCGACCGCGGTGGCGGACCTGATGATCTACCTGTACTGGTCGGCGGGCGCCAAGGACGCGCTTGACGGCAGGACAGTCTTCAGCAAGCCCGGCGGCGGGACTCGGGTCGGCGAGCAGCTGTCCGCGCAGCCGATCTCCCTGGTCAGCGACCCGGTCGCACCGCGGCTCGAATGCTCACCGTTCGTGATCGCGCACGCCTCCAGCCGCGACTCCTCGGTCTTCGACAACGGGCAGCCAGTCGGCCGCACCGGCTGGATCACCGCGGGCAGGCTGACGGCACTCGGCCAGACCCGGCACACGGCGGCGCTGTCCGGCCTGCCCTACACCCCGCCGATCGACAACCTGATCATGGAGTTCGAGGGCAGCGACACCAGCATGCCCGAGATGATCAGCAGGACCAGCCGCGGGCTGCTGCTCACATGCCTGTGGTACATCAGGGAGGTCGACCCGCAGACGCTGCTGCTGACCGGGCTTACCAGGGACGGCGTGTACCTGGTGGAGAACGGCGAGGTCACCGGCGCGGTGAACAACTTCAGGTTCAACGAGAGCCCGGTCGCCATGCTCGGGCGCATCAGCGAGGCCGGCGAGACCGAGCAGACCCTGCCGCGCGAGTGGAACGACTACTTCACCAGGACCGCCATGCCGCCGCTGCGGATCGACGGCTTCAACATGTCCTCGGTCAGCCAGGCCAGCTAGCGCAGGTCAGGCGTCCTCAAGCCGGAAACCGACCTTCAGGCCGACCTGGAAGTGAGCCACCTCGCCGTCGACGATCTGGCCGCGGATCTGAGTCACCTCGAACCAGTCCAGGTGCCGCAGCGTCTGCGCGGCACGGCCCAGCGCGCCCCTGATGGCCGGCTCCAGGCCATCTGGGGAGGTGCCCACGATCTCGGTAACCCTGTAGGTGCGATCGGTCATTGTGTCCTGCCTTCCAGACGGTATGACCCAGCATTACCACCTGGCGGGTCAACGGACGCCCCAGCACGGGCCATGGCGGCCTCGTTCTCCGCTGTCCGCTGGCTGCCGGCGTGCCAGCCCGGTGCCCCTGTCGGCAGGTCGGCCAGCGATATAACGTGGAGGTGTGCGCAGTAGCTCGCGTTCCCGGCGTGACCAGGCCTACGTAGTCACCGAGGCCCGGACAGGCCACTCTGCCGACATCGCCTACCGCGAGAAGCGCTACCTGATCATGATGGGCATCAGGACGGTGTGCTTCATCACGGCGCTGCTGATGTTCGTGAACCACCTGGGCTGGCTGACGGCGATCCCCGTGGTCGGCGCCCTGGTCATCCCCTACTTCGCCGTCATCTTCGCCAACACCGGCCGCGAGGCGCGCGCTGCCCGCGGGTTCAGGCAGTACGAGCCCAACGTGCCACAGCGCTACACGCCGCCAAACGGCGACGGTCACCCAGACGGTCACGCCGGTCGCTGAAGCCCGCAATCCCGGAACTAACGCCTGCCGGTTCCGGTATATCGGTGCCGCGCTCGACTCCCTGTCAGTTTCAGTCACTTCTCCGCCGGTTATGACCGGGTTTGTTCGACTGAAAATGACAGGGTGTGCGGCCGTGCCACTCAAACCACGTCGGCTCGGGGATTCTCGTGCCCGTTAATGGCAGTTTTGCGTCGCTGAAGGACTTGCGGCATCGATTTCGGTGCGGGCGCAGGGCCCGAGACCGGCGCACTTCGGGCTTCCTGGGAGCGCCCCGTCATACCGCCCGCTAGCTGACAGCATGATCGCGCCAAAGGTTGCCAAAACGTCGTGATCAGCAGGACCAGCCAGGATGATGCGAGATCCTCGTAATCCGGTCTTGACGCACTAGGGGGAGGTTCGGTGTAACATGCTTACCGGTGCTCTGGTCCCCCGCCGGGGCACCAATTGCCGGCGTTCCGGGCCCCCGTCGGAGCGCCGATGATGCGACGCCGGGTGGTTTGCCCCCGTAGCCACCCGGCGTCGCCCTATGTTCGGAGGCCTTCGGCCTCCTTCCCACGGGCTCGCAGTATCTGCCGGGGGGCAGCGCCCCC
>DASPWG010000026.1:0-3387 GCA_035621915.1 Streptosporangiaceae bacterium | reverse complement strand
GTCAGGCAGACGCTGATCACCAACCAGCCGGAGACGCTGGTCTGCACCAAGACCAGCTGCACTCAGACGACGACGGCCTGACGGGCTGGGCCGGCCGATGTGGCCGGCCCAGCCCGTGGGGCCGGCCGGTGGTATCTGGCTTACCCAGCCCCTGCCGTACGGGCCGGTCCGCTGCATGCTGGTGCGCTGGCACGGGGCCGCTTACCGTAGTCTGCGGATGTGTCATCCAGCCAGCCGGAATCGGGCCACGCCAGGCGCAGCGTCAGCCTGGTGACGCTCGGCTGCGCCAGGAACGAGGTCGACTCCGAGGAGCTAGCCGCCCGGCTGGAGGACGGCGGCTGGCGGCTGGCCGAGTCCGCCGAGGACGCCGACGTCGTCCTGGTGAACACGTGCGGCTTCATCGAGGCAGCAAAGCAAGAGTCGATCGACGAGCTGCTCGGCGCTGCCTCCGGCGGCGCCAAGGTGGTGGCGGCCGGGTGCCTGGCTGAGCGGTACGGGTCCGGCCTCGCCGAGGCGATGCCCGAGGCGCAGGTCCTCAGCTTTGATGACTATGAGGACATAGCGGCCAAGCTAGACGCGGTCGCGGCTGGTGAGCGCTGGCAGGCCCACGAGCCCAGGGACCGCCGGAAGCTCCTGCCACTGTCGCCGGCCGAGCGCCCGGGCCAGCGCGCCGTGCACCAGCCTGGCCATGGTGTTATCGCCGGCCGGCCGGCCGAGGGTGCGATCGCCGACCTGCCGCCGGGAGTTGCTCCGGCATCCGGGCCCCGCGTCCTGCGCAGGCGCCTGGGCGGCGCGGTCGTCGCGCCGCTCAAGATCGCCTCAGGCTGCGATCGCCGCTGCACCTTCTGCGCGATCCCGGCGTTCCGCGGTGCGTTTGTCTCCCGCAGGCCGGCGGACCTGGTGGCCGAGGCAGGCTGGCTGGCCGATCACGGAGCCAGGGAGCTGCTGCTCGTCAGCGAGAACTCCACGTCCTACGGCAAGGACCTGGGCGACCTGCGGCTGCTAGAGAAGCTGCTGCCGCAGCTGGCGGCAGTCGGCGGGATCCGCCGGGTCCGGGTAAGCTACCTCCAGCCGGCTGAGGTCCGGCCTGGCCTGATCGAAGTGCTGGCGGGCACTCCCGGCGTGGCGCCCTACTTTGACCTCTCCTTCCAGCACGCCAGCGGCACCGTGCTCCGCTCGATGCGTCGGTTCGGCGACCGGGAACGGTTCCTCCAGCTGCTGGCCGAGGTCAGGAGGCTGGCCCCGCTGGCGGGCGTGCGCTCCAACTTCATCGTGGGCTTCCCAGGCGAGTCGCAGGACGACTTCGAGGAGCTGCAGGCCTTCCTCGAAGAGGCCCGGCTGGACGCGATCGGCGTCTTCGGCTACTCCGACGAGGACGGCACCGAGGCCGCATCCCTGCCAGGCAAGCTGCCCGAGGACGAGATCGCGCGCCGAGTCGAGGACCTGGCCGGCCTGGCCGACGAGCTGATGGCGCAGCGCGCAGCCGAGCGGGTGGGCGAGCAGGTGGACGTAGTCATCGACGAGGTACTCGGCGCGGGCCGTTACCTTGGCCGGGCTGCGCACCAGGCACCCGAGGTCGACGGCAGCACCGAGCTGACCAGCGCGCGGCCAGCGGTACCCGGAGACCTGGTCAGCGCGGTCGTCACCGGCAGTGACGGAGTCGACCTCAGCGCCGAGGCAGTCGCGGCGACACACGGCGCAGCGGCGGCTTCGTGAGCCAGCCGGCGGCTGACGTGCGGGAGAGCGGAGCTGCCTCGGCCGGATCGGCTCCCGGCATCGTCAACGTCGCCAACGGGCTCACGCTCGCACGGCTGCTGATGGTGCCGTTCCTCGTCTGCTTCCTGGTCGCGGGGACTAGCGCCGATCGCTGGATCGCCTTCCTTGTCTTCGTGCTCGCCTCGCTGACCGACCTCGCCGACGGGAAGCTGGCCAGGCGGCGCGGGCTGGTGACGGACTTCGGCAAGATGGCCGACCCGATCGCCGACAAGGCTCTGACCGGCGCGGCGCTGATCTCGCTGTCCTGCCTGGGCGAGCTGACCTGGTGGGTCACGATCGTGATCCTCGCCCGCGAGCTGGCCGTCACCGGCCTGCGGTTCTGGGTAATCCGGCGCGGCGTGATCGCGGCGACCCGCGGCGGCAAGCTGAAGACCGTGCTCCAGATCGTCGCCATCAGCCTGTACATCCTGCCCGGTCCCCTCGGCGCTGCCAGGGTTGCATTCATGGCAGCCGCGGTGGCAGCCACGCTGGTGACCGGCGTGGACTACCTGATGCGGGCGGTTCGGCTCCGGCGCGCGGTCCCGTGAAGCCGGCCGCTGAGCAGCTGGCTGGCGAGGCCATCGCGGCCCTGGCCGCGCGCGGCCAGACCGTCGCGGTGGCGGAGTCGCTCACCGGCGGCATGGTTGCCGCGGCCCTCACCAGCGTGCCGGGCTCGTCGACCGTCTTCATCGGCGCGGTGGTGGCCTACGCCACCCGCCTGAAGACCGCCCTGCTCGGCGTGCCCGGCGACCTGCTTGCCGTGCACGGCCCTGTTCATGAGGACGTGGCGATGGCCATGGCCCGCGGCGTGCGCGACCGGCTTGGAGCCACCTACGGCCTGGCGACCACGGGGGTGGCCGGGCCAGGCCCGTCGGATGGGCGGCCCGCTGGAACTGTGTTCGTGGCAGTCGGCGGCCCGGACGGCTGCACGGTGCGGGAGCTGGCGCTGGCGGGTGACCGGCCGCAGGTCCGCGCCGGGTCCGTGCGAGCCGTGCTATCACTCTTGCTCAGCACCCTGCCGGAAGATATATCTTGATTACAGTGTTACGGATGGCGAACACGGAGCTATGCCTCTCCCGCACGGTCAGTTAGGCCGGGTACGGTAGAGGGAGGTAGCGGAAGGCCTCAGGAGGGGAGCGCGGCGATGGTCCTGCTTCGTCAGATGCTCGGTGACGCGCTTCGGCGTCTGCGACTGCGCCAGGGTCGCACCCTACGTGAGGTTTCTGCTGCGGCCAGGGTTTCCCTTGGTTACCTGTCCGAGGTAGAGCGCGGCCAGAAGGAGGCCTCGTCGGAGCTGCTCGCGTCCATCTGCGGAGCTCTGGGCGCGCCGCTATCCCAGGTGCTCAGGGAGGTCTCCGACAGCTTTGCGCTGGCCGAGCTTCAGACCGAGCCCGTCTTCGGGGTGCCGGTCGAGCCAGCCCTGGACGGCGCGGGCAGCCGTCGGGAGCCAGCCGAGGGCGGCGGCCAGCCGGTTCCGGCCGGCCCGTCCGCCTCGCACCGCATCGCCGCGCCCGTCCGCGTCCCGCAGCCTGGCGGCAAGCAGCAGCTGGTCATGCCTGGTGCCTCGCGCCGGCTCACGGTCCGCACGGAGCCGCTGCTCGAGCCCGTACAGATGTCAGGCGACGAGCTCAT
>DASPWG010000025.1:0-22551 GCA_035621915.1 Streptosporangiaceae bacterium | reverse complement strand
CAAAGTTCGCAGGAGGACTGGAAGCCTATGGCAGCGAAGATGATCGCGTTCAACGAGGACGCCAGGCGCGGCCTCGAGCGCGGCATGAACCAGCTGGCCGACGCCGTGAAGGTCACCCTCGGCCCCAAGGGCCGGAACGTGGTGCTCGAGAAGAAGTGGGGAGCCCCCACGATCACCAACGATGGCGTGTCCATCGCCAAGGAGATCGAGCTCGAGGACCCGTGGGAGAAGATCGGCGCCGAGCTTGTAAAGGAAGTCGCCAAGAAGACCGACGATGTCGCTGGCGACGGCACAACGACGGCGACCGTGCTCGCGCAGGCGCTGGTCCGTGAGGGCCTGCGCAACGTGGCGGCCGGCGCCAACCCGATGTCGCTGAAGCGCGGCATCGAGGCCGCGGTCGAGCGGGTGAGCGAGGAGCTCGCCAAGATGGCCAAGGACGTGGAGACCAAGGAGCAGATCGCGAACACGGCCTCCATTTCCGCCGCGGACACCGCTATCGGCGAGATGATCGCCGAGGCGATGGACAAGGTCGGCAAGGAAGGTGTCATCACCGTCGAGGAGAGCAACACCTTCGGCCTGGAGCTCGAGCTCACCGAGGGCATGCGCTTCGACAAGGGCTACATCTCGCACTACTTCGTGACCGACCCGGAGCGGATGGAGGCAGTCCTCGAGGACCCCTACATCCTGATCGTCAACTCCAAGGTGTCGGCCAACAAGGACCTGCTGCCGCTGCTCGACAAGGTCGTGCAGTCGGGCAAGCCGCTGGTCATCATTGCCGAGGATGTCGAGGGCGAGGCCCTGGCGACCCTGGTCGTGAACAAGATCCGCGGCCTGTTCAAGTCGGTGGCGGTCAAGGCGCCTGGTTTCGGTGACCGTCGCAAGGCCATGCTCGGCGACATCGCGATCCTGACCGGCGGCCAGGTCATCAGCGAGGAAGTCGGCCTCAAGCTGGAGAACGCCGACACCGACCTCCTCGGCCGGGCCCGCAAGGTCGTCGTCACCAAGGACGAGACGACCATCGTGGACGGCGCTGGTGACGCAGACCAGATCTCCGGCCGGGTGAATCAGATCCGTGCCGAGATCGAGAACACCGACTCCGACTACGACCGGGAGAAGCTGCAGGAGCGGCTAGCCAAGCTGGCTGGCGGCGTTGCCGTCATCAAGGCCGGCGCGGCGACCGAGGTCGAGCTGAAGGAGCGCAAGCACCGCATCGAGGACGCGGTGCGCAACGCCAAGGCTGCGGTGGAGGAGGGCATCGTCGCCGGCGGCGGCGTCGCCCTGCTGCAGGCTGGCAAGAACGCGTTCGACAAGCTCGAGCTGTCGGGTGACGAGAGCACTGGCGCGCAGATCGTGCGCCGGGCGCTGGAGGAGCCGCTGAAGCAGATCGCGATCAACGCCGGCCTTGAGGGCGGCGTCGTGGTCGAGAAGGTGCGCAACCTCGAGCCAGGTCACGGCCTCAACGCCGACACCGGCGAGTACGTCGACATGTTCAAGGCCGGGATTCCCGACCCCGCGAAGGTGGTCCGCTCTGCTCTGCAGAACGCCGCGTCGATCGCCGGGCTCTTCCTGACGACCGAGGCAGTGATCGCCGAGAAGCCGGAGAAGGAGAAGGCCCCGGCCGCTCCTGGCGGCGGTGACATGGACTTCTAGTCCGCGCCGGACAGGAAGTCTGACCGATACAGCGCAGGAGGCGGTTCCCGGTTCGCCGGGGCCGCCTCCTGCCGCATTCCGCGAGGCATTCCCTCGCGCGTGCCGGCTCCACAAGCGCGCCCTGAAGAGGGATTATCAGCGCATGAGCCCGCCTAGCGAGCAGCTGATCAGGGACTACCTCAACAGGTTGTCCGTCGCGGCGCGCGGTCGGCTGGACGCGGAGGAGCGGCGAGCGCTCGTGACGCGCACGCGCGACTTCATCGACAGGAACGCCAGCGCCTCGGGGCCCGCGACCTCCATGGAGGTCGCGGCGTTGCTGGCACGCCTCGGTGATCCGGCGGTACTGATCGATCAGGAGGTCGCGCGGCTGGCCGCCGCCCGCGGTGAGGCAGCGTCCCGGCCAGGAGCCAGGGGCGGCAGGCTGGGTGAGGCGCTGCGCCGCCGCAACTCCCACGCGAGCTGGCACTGGCCGCAGGCCACCGGCAGCCGGGCGCTGCAAGACCGCCTGCTGAACGGCACCAGCCCGGCACCGGGCACCGGCCCCGCGGGCGCGGGACGCCAGCCGATGCCCGCCGGGACGGCCAGCGGTGAGGTCCGGGCTCCCCGATCGGACCCCGCGGGCTCGGGCAGTGAACCGGTGCCCGCAGGGCTGCGCAACGGCGACGGGCCGCACGTGCAGGGGGATGACGCCAGCTCAGGACCCACCGCAGTGCCGCCGATCCGGATTCCTGCGCAGCGCCCGCACCGCACCCGGGCACAGCCAGGTCCGTCATCGAGCGCTGGCACCGCCACGGGACCCGACCCCGCGGCAGCCCGGCCAGCCCGGCCGGCCTGGCCGTCCATGGTCTGGCGCAGCGCCACGACTCCGGCTGGCCCGGCGAACTCCGACGGGCCGGCTGACGGCGCATCCGGCACCGGTGAGCCTGTGCTGGCCGGGGTATCGGGCAGCCGCGGCGCGGTGCTGACTGGCAGGTCAGCCAGCATCGGCCAGCAGGTGGCGGGCGCTAGCCAGCGGCTGCTGCCCGGCGTTGCCAGCCTCGCCGGCCGCATCCTGGCGTGGGCGAGACCCAGGCCGGTGGCGGCCATCGCCATCACGCTGCTCGGCATCGGCGGTGCCAGCTACCCGCCCCTTTGGCTAGTCGGGGCCGGGTTCGCGCTGGCCTCGCGGCGGTGGGACTACCGCGATAAGTGGATCGGGCTTGCCGGGCCGGTCCTGCTGCTTGTCGTGGTGACCGCCCTAGGCGTTGCCCTGACCACCCATCACGCTGCACTCGGTCACTACGTCCACGTGGGCTGGGTCTACGCCGATGTCCTGAGCCGGATCTGCGCCCTGGCCAGCGCCGGCTACCTGCTGTGGCGGATCGGGCATGCCAGGCGCACCCCGGCCGTGCCGCCCTGGAATAAGCCGCGGAAGGTGGCTTAGGCGGCGGCGCCTGCGCCAGCCGGGACCAGGTTGCGCGAGACCGCCAGGCGTACCCCTGCCGGCAGCGCCGCTGCTATGCCGCTACCGATAGCCTTGGACGCAGCGGTCTTCGCCGCGCGTGTACTCGTTCCTCCTCGCGTAAGGTCTCGCTCGTGCCTACTGGCAAGGTCAAGTGGTATGACACCGAAAAGGGTTTCGGTTTCCTCACCCGCGATGATGGCGGGGAGGTCTTCGTGCATTCAACAGCGCTTGACCCCGCAGGGACCTCGCTGAAGGCTGGCCAGCGGGTTGAGTTCGGTGTCGCGGAAGGCCGCCGCGGGACGCAGGCGCTGCAGGTCAGGGTGCTCGAGCCGCCGCCATCGGTGGCCAAGGCCAGCCGCAAGAGCCCGGACGAGATGGTGCTGATCGTCGAGGACCTGATCAAGCTGCTGGACGGCGTGTCCAACACGTATCGACGTGGCAAGCACCCCGACGCCCGCGATTCCAAGAAGATCGCCTCCGTGCTGCGCGCGGTCGCGGCTGATCTAGAGGGTTAGCCGGCCGGGCAAGATTCTGCGGTACAACCCCGGGATACTTCGCGGCGGTCTACTTCGCGGCGGTCTAGCTGCGCCGCGTCGCGCCGTGGGTCGCCACTCCCGCTCCACTCAGGTGCTATGGTGCGCGTCGGTGACACTGCGCTTGGTCCTGGCTGCGTATGGCCTGGAGAACGTTCGGCCTTATCAGGTCGACGCGGGTCGCAACAACGAGCACTGGTACGTCGGCGCCGGCCTGGTGCTCCGCCGCTACGGCCCGTTCCGCTCCGATGCCGCGATCGACTACGAGCACGCCATATTGGGCCGGCTCCGGGAGCGAGGCTGGCCGGTCGCGGTCCCGATTGCGTCGGATGCGGGGCGCATGGTGGTTTTTGATGACGGTCGCCGCTATTCCCTGTTCCCGCGGCTGGCCGGACGCCGCGGCATCCCGGCGCGGCCGCGGCAGCCTCGGGAGCTTGGCCGGCTTCTGGGTCGGCTGCACCGCGATCTCGCCGCCGTTCCGGTGGCGGGGCCACCGGATGCATTCCCGCGGATCCTTGAGGTGCCCGCCGACCAGGCCTGGCAGCGGCTCGACGCCCTGGACGACCCGATCCTGAGCGGGCTGATCCGCCGCAAACTGGCCGAGGTGCGCACCGCGGCCGGGTCAAACGCGAGCGGCCGGCCCGATATGCAACTCGTGCACGGCGACTGGCACGACGGGAACATCTTGTACCAGGGCGGGATTGTCAGCGGGATTCTCGACTTCGACTTTGCCCACTGCGACCTGCCACTCGTCGATGTTGCGATCGCGACCCTGATTCCCGACGTCGAGGACTCGGCGCAGATCGCGGTCGGCTACTTCGACGGGCGCTCCCCTGCAGGACACGAGCTGGACCTGATCGCTACCGCCCAGCGGGCCCGCGGCCTGGCGCATGTCGCTTTCTTTATTCACCGCCACGTCGACGGAGATCACGGCGCGCTCGACCAGATCCGACTCGGCGTCGACCTGCTGCTGCGTGCCGAGCAACGCTGGCCCGCGCTTCGCGCCGCGATCCTGAGCGGCAGCACCGGCTGACCAGGCCAGCTTCCAGCCCCCGCACGGGCGGTCGATACGGGTACCGGGGTGGCCTAACCGACTCTTGGCGACTGGGCGGCGCCTAGTACTCGGTGCCGGCGGGCGACGATCAGCCAGACCAGGGCTAGTGCCAGGCCGATGGCGGCGACCGTTAGCCCGGTCAGGCCGCTGTTGGTCAGCGAGAGCGCGAGGCCGATGAGCCCTCCGATGACGAGTGCGAGCTGGTGCAGCGTCTCGGAGAAGGCGAACGTGGACGACCGGGTCCTGGCCGGGATGTCACGCTGCAGGACAGAGTCGAGCGATGCCTTGACCAGGGTCTGGGCTATCGCGGCGCAGAGCGCCACCACCAGCACCGTGCCAAGTCCGAACAAGATCGCGCACAGCGCCGTTATCACGGTGGACAGGGCCAGGACTATGAAGATCAGCAGCTGTGGCGCCCTTGCCCGCAGCGCCGAGCCGATCCCGGTGCCGATGATGCCGCCGGCGGCGATCGCGACGGCCAGCCCGCCAAGAGCGACCTTGTCCGAGATATGGCCGAACTTCTCGGTCCGGAGGATGAAGGCCAGGAACGAGATCATGAAGCCGTAGAAGACGCGGATCGAAGCGTTCGCTCGCATGGCCTCGGCGACCGTCGGGCCGATCCGCGGCGACGCGAGGTGCCGCCGCCGGCCGGCGGGCTGACCGGCCCTGCCGGGACCGCCTGGTCGCGACCCGTTGCCGCCGGGACCGGTGCCGAGAACGGGCTCAGCCGGGAGCGGCATTGTGCCATTCGGGCCTGGCGCAGGCCCTGGCCCCGGCCTGAAAGCGCCGCTGCCGCCTGCTGTTCGCTGCGCCGCAGCAGGCCCAGTGCTTTCCGCTGGCGGCTGCGCGGTCATCGGCTCGTCCACCCGGTCGGGCAGCCGCCACCCGAGCGCCATCGCGGCCAGGTAGATGATCGTCGCCACGCGCAGCACCCACGCGGAGCCGCCGGCGTGGTCGCCCAGCACGTGGTCGATGCCGAGCGCGACCGCCGCGCCCGCGGACGTGGACAGCAGCGCGGCGAGGCTGAACCGCGAGTTGGCGGACACGAGCGTTATCTGCGGCGGCAGCAGCCGCGGGGTGACGGCGGCCTTGGTGACCGCGTAAGCCTTCTGCAGGATCAGCACGCCCAGGGCGGCCGGCAGGAGAGTCACCACGTCGTCGTGCTGGACCGCGCCGGCCATTCCCCAGCAGAGCAGGCCGCGGGCGAGCATCGTGCCGATGAGGATGTACTTGTTCCCCTGCCGGACCCGGTCCAGCATCGGCCCGATCAGCGGGGCCAGTACCGCATAGGGAGCAATTGTCACAATTAGCGCAATCGCCGCGCGACCACGCGCCTGCTCCGCGGTGGAGCTGAAGAACAGGGTGCCGGCCAGGGCGATAACGACGAACGCATCTCCGATGCTGCTGGCGATCGAGAGCTCGAGCAGCTGTGAGAGCCCGGTCCTGCCTGCGCCCGAGGCGGAGGTCAGCCGGTGCACGATGCGGCCGGTGCCGTTCACCGCGGCCGCGCTGGCCTTTGCGGCCCCGGTGGCGGCCCTGGCAGCGGTCTGCGAGGCGGAGAGGAACCGGCTAGCCCGGCTGGCCCGCGCCCCCGCGCTCGTTTCCCGCATGGCTCCAGTATTCTGCTTGTGCGGGCCTGCTTACCACAGCCCGGCGGCCTGCGGCCCGGCGATCCTCGGCTTCTCGAGGTATCCAAGTCACCAGATGAGGAACAATTACCGATCGTGAGTCCTGTTCGAACGCGGTCAGCTGCCCTGGATGAGGCCTGTGTCGAGGCGGTCGACATCGCCCGCGAGGCAGCTGTGGAGCTGGCGGGTGCCGACCGCGTCGGCGAGCACGTCGGTGTCCAGGCGGACGATGAGCGGGTCGTGACGCATCTGTTCAGCTGCCTGGACCACGCCTACGTCGGATGGCGGTGGGCGGTCACGGTGAGCCGGGCATCCCGGTCGCGGGCGGTGACGGTCAGCGAGGCCGTGCTGCTGCCAGGGCCAGAGGCGCTGCTGGCGCCTGACTGGGTGCCGTGGAGCGAGCGCGTCCGGCCCGGTGACCTCGGCGTGGGCGACCTGATGCCAGCCGCCTCCGACGACGAGCGCCTGGTCCCGGTGGCCATGCTCGAGGGCGATGACGGCGTGCTCGACTGGGACGACAGCGGCAGCTGGGATTCCGCAGCGGCATGGGACGCGGGACGCGAGCTCGCGGCAGCCCTCGGACTGGCCGGGCAGGACCCGGTGGAGGCCCCGTCGGCGCCCAGGAGGTCCAGGGTGCTGTCGGCGATCGGCAGGGACACCACGGCGATCCGGTGGTACTCAAGCGAGCACGGGCCAGGCACGCCGCTCGCACGCGCCGCCCCTGGCCCCTGCGTTACCTGCGGCTTCCTGATCCCGCTGGCCGGGCCCCTTGGCCGGGTCTTCGGTGTCTGCGCGAACGAGTACGCGCCAGACGACGGGCGCGTGGTCTCGTTCGACCATGGCTGCGGCGCGCACTCCGAAGCGGTGGCCGCAGGCCAGGGCTTCGGCACGATCGCCCCCGTCATCGACGAGGTGGGCTACGACCTGGTTGACATGCCGGGCGTCGCGCTGGCTGACACCGTCTTCGAGTCACTCGATCACGGCGAGTCCTGATCCCGGCCGCGGCGCTGCTGGCGGCGCTGCGCGGCCCGGGCCCGTGACCGCTTGAGGTAGGGCACGTATACCAGGCCGAACAGGCCCGTGCAGAAGCCCGCCACCGTGACCCAGATCCACCACCGGTCCGCGCGGGCAAGCTGGTCGTGTATGGCCAGCAGGACAATCAGGGCAATGCCCCAGCCCGCGGTGATGATGGCGGTGATGAGCCGGTCATCGCCTTCAAGCGGTGGCGGCGCTGGCCGCGGCGGAGCGCGCACGGCCTCACGTTAGCTGGCAAAACATCCAGCCGCGTGGCCGGGGTGCGTTGGCGGGCCTACACGTGCGACGATTCTCCGCAAGGCCGCGTTGAAGGCGGCGCCCGGCGCGGCCGGGCGGAGCCATCCCCGGCGCGGTCGCGACCACTCCCTAGCCGAGCTTGCTGCTGTGGCGGACTAAATCAGATCCGTGTATAGTTAGCAAGAGTAATGACTCAGGTTAACGAACATGACCACGCCACCTCAGACCAGGTCCGATGCGGGCCTGGCTACAGCGCTCCGGATCTCGGTGAGCCGGCTGGCGCGCAGGCTGCGCGCGGAGCGGCTGGCCTCAGGGCTCGAGCCGGGCTTGTCCGATACGCAGCTAGCCGCTCTGGCGGCGCTGGAACGGCACGGGTCGATGACGCCCGGCGAGCTTGCCGACCACGAGAAGGTGCAGCCGCCGTCGATGACCAGGGTCATCACGGTCCTGGAGGAGCACGGCCTGGTCATGCGGTCGCCGCACGCCAGCGACCGGCGCCAGGTGGTGCTGACGCCGACAGCGCAGGGCAGGGACGTGGTGCAGCAGTCGAGGCGGCTGCGCGAGGCCTGGCTAGCGCGGCGACTGCGGGAACTGACGCCGCAGGAGCGCGCGCTGCTCAGGCAGGCCGCGCCGATCCTGGAGAAGCTCAGCCAGTCCTGAGCCAGGCTGCCGCGCCGCGCCGCGCACGGCTCGGCGGCCGCACGTTCGGCTCGCTGCGCACCCGCAACTACCGGCTGTTCGCGGCCGGGCAGGTCGTTTCCAACACCGGCAGCTGGATGCAGCGGGTGGCGCAGGACTGGCTGGTGCTGCAGCTCACCCACAACAGCGGCACCGCCCTCGGCATTACGACCGGGCTGCAGTTCGCCCCGATGCTGGCCAGCATGTGGGGCGGCGTGATCGCGGACCGCTACTCCAAGCGGCGGATTCTCATCCTGACCCAGTCGCTCATGGGCGCGCTGGCGCTGATCCTCGGCGTGCTCGCGCTGACCCACAGCGTGCGGATCTGGCAGGTGTACGCGCTGGCGTTCGCGCTCGGCATGGTGACCGTGGTGGACAACCCGACCCGGCAGTCGTTCGCGGTGGAGATGGTCGGCCGGGACGCCATGGCCAACGCGATCGCGCTCAACAGCGCCGTATTCAACCTGGCCAGGATCGTCGGGCCCGCGGTCGCCGGGCTGGTGATCGCCGCGGCGGGCACGCCCATGGCGTTCATAGTGAACGCCGCTTCATACGGAGCAGTCATCATCGGGCTGAAGCTGATGCGCCCCGAGGAACTGCACCAGGTGGCCAGGGCACCGCGGGAGCGCGGCCAGATGCGGGAAGCACTGGCGTACGTGCGGGACAGGCCGCAGCTCTGGGCGACGATGCTGCTGCTGTTCTTCGTCGGCACTTTCGGGATGAACTTCCAGGTAACGAACGCGCTCATGTCACGCGGGGTCTTCCACACCAGCGCCGGCATGTTCGGCTTCGCGTCCGCGATGTTCGCGGTCGGAGCGCTGGGCGGCGCGCTGTTCGCCGCGCGCCGCAGCAGGCCGACGCTGCGGCTGCTGATCGCGATGGCGTTCGCCTTCAGCGTGCTCGAGATAGCGACCGCGCTGATGCCTGACTTCTGGCTGTTCCTGATAGCGCTGATCCCGACCGGGCTGACGCTGCTGACTTACACCACGGCCTCGAACTCGACGACTCAGATGGGCACCACGCCGCAGATGCGCGGCCGGGTCATGGGCCTCTACATGATGATCTTCCTGGGCGGCACGCCGATAGGCTCGCCGCTCGCGGGCTGGATTGCGCAGGAATGGGGCCCGCGGATGAGCATGGTCTGCGGCGGTGTCATCTCGATCGCAGCGACGGTCGCGGTGGCGTTCCTGGTGGCGCGCCGTCGCGGCACGCAGGTGCGCACCTATCTGCGCCCCGCGGAGCTGGCGCGCGCCCTGTAAGCCGCGGCCGCGAAGACGGGATCTGGGCGCGACCTGATACGAATGCCGGATGAGGCTGTTCGTCGCGATCGTGCCGCCCGCTGCCGTACTGGCTGAGCTGGATGACGCCGTCGCGCCGTTGCGCGAGGCCAGGCCTGAGCTGCGCTGGGCGGGCCCGCCAGAGTGGCATCTGACGCTCGCGTTTCTCGGCGAAGTGGCCGATGCGGTACTGCCGGAGCTGACGGAGCGGCTCGGCCGGGCGGCCGCGCGGCACCCGGCCCGCGAGCTAGCGGTCGGCGGCGCCGGTGCCTTCCCCCGGCGGTCACGAGCCACGGTTGTCTGGGCAGGCGTGCGGGCGGACGTTGACCTGGCCCCGCTGGCGGCGTCCGTGGCCGCCGGAGCCCGGCGAGCGGGCGCCAGCGTTCCCGACGAGGGCAGGAAGTACCGGCCGCACCTGACGCTCGCGCGCTGCCGCCGGCCTGCCGACGTGACCGACCTGACCGCTGCCCTGGCGGGCTTTTCCGGCCGTCCCTGGACCGCCGGCGAGATCGTGCTCATGCGCAGCACCCTCGGCAGCGGCAGGCCGCAGTACGACCACGTGGGAAGCTGGCCGCTGCGCGCGGCACCGGCCTAGAGGCGCTCGAGCACGTAGTCAAGGCAGCTGGTCAGTGCCTCCACGTCGGCGGGCTCCACCGCCGGGAACGTGCCGATCCGCAGCTGGTTCCGGCCGAGCTTGCGATAGGAGTCGGTGTCCACGATGCCGTTCGCCCGCAGCGCCTTCGAAATCGCGGTGGCCTGCACCGAGTCGGCGAAGTCGATCGTCACGACAACCTGCGAGCGCTGCGCAGGGTCGGCCACGAACGGGGCAGCCACCGGCGACTTGTCGGCCCAGTTGTAGAGGATCCCCGATGAGGCCGCCGTGCGCTCGGTGGTCCAGGCCATGCCGCCGTTACCCAGCATCCACTCGACCTGATCGGCCAGCAGCACCAGCGTCGCGACCGCTGGGGTGTTGTAGGTCTGCTGCAGCCTGGAATTGTCGATCGCCACCTGCAGGGACAGGAACTCGGGAATGTAACGGCCGGAGGCCGCGATGCTGGCCACCCGCTCGACCGCGGCCGGGGACAGCAGCGCCAGCCAGAGGCCGCCATCGGAGCCGAAGCATTTCTGCGGCGCGAAATAGTAGGCGTCGAACTGCGCGGGGTCGACAGCTATCCCGCCGGCGGCGCTGGTCGCGTCCACCAGCACCAGCGCGCCCGGATCAGCAGCGGTGGCGCGGCGAATCGGCATGGCCACGCCGGTCGAGGTCTCGTTGTGCGTCAGCGCGTAGGCGTCGATGCCCGCCTCGGGCCTGGGCTGCGGGTGCGTGCCCGGCTCGGACTCGATCACCAGCGGGTCGCTCAGCCAGGGCGCGGCCTGCGTGACCTTGGCGAACTTAGCGGAGAATTCCCCGAAAGACAGGTGCTGAGCGCGGTCTTGCACCAGCCCGAAGGCCGCGGCGTCCCAGAACGCCGTCGTGCCGCCGTTACCAAGCACCACCAGGTAGTCCTCGGGCAGCGCGAACAGCTGGGCCAGCCCCTCCCTGACCCGCTGCACCACGCCGCGGACCGGCGCCTGCCGATGCGAGGTACCCAGCAGCGTCTGCCCCGCGGCGGCAAGCGCCGCCAGCTGCTCCGGCCTGATCCTCGTCGGGCCGGAGCCGAACCGGCCGTCGACCGGCCGCAGCTCAGCGGGGATGACGATCGCCGCCGGGTCAGACATCGTGATCGAAGACCTCCTCCGCGCCGGGCACATCCCGCACCGACCTGGACTTCGGGCCGACGTAGTTGGCGCTCGGCCGGACCAGGCGGCCAGTCTGCTTCTGCTCCAGGATGTGCGCCGCCCAGCCCGCAGTCCGCGCGCACGTGAACATCGAGGTGAACATGTGCGCCGGTACCTCGGCGAAGTCCAGCATGATGGCGGCCCAGAACTCGACGTTGGTCGCGAGCACGCGATCCGGCCGGCGTGCATGGAGTTCCTCTAGCGCGGCCTTCTCCAGTGCCTCGGCAACCTCATAGCGCGGCGCGCCAAGCTCCCTGGCCACCCGGCGCAGCACCCTGGCCCGCGGGTCCTCGGCCCGGTAGACGCGGTGGCCGAACCCCATCAGCCGGTCGCCGCGGTCCAGCGCCTGCTTCACATAGGCGGTGGCGTCGCCGGTCTTCTCAACTTCCTCGATCATGCCGAGCACGCGGGCCGGGGCCCCGCCGTGCAGCGGACCCGACATGGCCCCGACGGCGCCCGACAGAGCGGCGGCCACATCCGCGCCGGTAGAGGCGATCACCCTGGCGGTGAAGGTGGAAGCGTTCATGCCGTGCTCGGCCGCGGACACCCAGTACGCGTCGATGGCCCGGACATGCCGTGGGTCGGGCTCGCCGCGCCAGCGGATCATGAAGCGCTCGGTGATCGTCTTGGCCTCGTCGACGCGCTTCTGCGGCACCATCGGCAGGCCGAGGCCGCGGGCGGCCTGCGCCACGAACGACAGCGCCATCACCGATGCCCTGGCCAGGTCGTCGCGTGCCTCCTCGTCGCTGATATCCAGCAGCTGGTGCATGCCCCAGGCCGGAGCCAGCATCGCCAGCGCGCTCTGCACGTCGACCCTGATGTCACCGGAGTGAACGGGTATCGGGTACGGCTCGGCAGGCGGCAGGCCGGGCGAGAACTTGTTGTCGACTAGGAGGCCCCACACGTGCCCGTAGGACACATGGCCGACTAGCTCCTCGATGTCGACACCGCGGTACCGGAGGGAGCCGCCCTCCTTGTCAGGCTCGGCAATCTCCGTCTCGAACGCCACGACGCCCTCAAGTCCAGGCACAAAGTCGGACATTCGCGCTTCCTCCGTCTTCTCTAGGCGGCGGGCCGGCGGGCTGGCCAGGGGGTGTTCAGGCCGCGTGTCGGGCGGCGGGGGCCAGCGGGCCTTTGACGGCCTGCGCCCCTATTCAACCGCGCGCGTCCTACGTGCGGGTAACCCGGCCTGCAGATCATGTCCTGGCGTCGGTGCGGAGGGTTGTGTGAGGATCATTTCCCGTGGAGCCGACAGCACACCAGGGCCATACCTCCTGGCTAGCAGCAACCCTGGATGAGTCCATGCTGCCGGCCGAGCCCATGGACCTGTTCGCGGAGTGGATGGGGGACGTCGTCCGGGCCGGGCTGCCCGAGCCGACCGCGATGGTACTGGCCACCGTCTCGGCCGACCTGTGGCCGCGGGCCAGGATGGTGCTGCTCAAGTCGTCCGGGCCAGCAGGATTCACTTTCTACACAAACAGGACATCCCGCAAGGCCAGCGACCTGGCGGACGTGCCCAGGGCGTGCCTGCTGTTTCCCTGGCACGCCCTGCACCGGCAGGTGATCATCGAGGGCACCGTCACGCCGCTGTCGACCAGCGACAGCGAGCCCTACTTTCACAGCAGGCCGCGCGGCTCCCAGCTCGGTGCCTGGGCCAGCCGTCAGTCGGCGCAGCTCTCCTCGCGCGCGGAGCTTGAGGACCGCTATGCCGAGCTGGAGCAGCGCTGGCCGGAGGACACGGACGTGCCGATGCCGGAGTTCTGGGGCGGCTACCAGCTACACCCCGAGCGGATGGAGTTCTGGCAGGGGCGGCCGAGCAGGCTGCACGACAGGTTTCGGTATAGCAAGCAGGGCTCGACCTGGACCGTCACCCGCCTTGCCCCCTGATTTACGCCGCGGAGCCATTCCCTGCCCGGCGCCGCGCTCGGCTGGGGCCCGCGCAGCTGATCTGTACCCGTAGCTGGCCGGCCGTCATAGCATCGATGGCGGAGGTAAAGCTTGTGACTGCCCACGGCCTGATCGATACGACTGAGATGTACCTTCGGACGATCTTCGAGCTAGAGGAAGAAGGTATTGTCCCGCTGCGCGCTCGGATCGCCGAACGGCTGTCCCAGAGCGGTCCCACGGTCAGCCAGACGGTCGCCAGGATGGAGCGTGATGGGCTGCTGCATGTCGAGGGCGACCGGCAGCTCGCGCTGACCGAGAGCGGCCGCGTCCAGGCGGTGCGGGTGATGCGCAAGCACCGGCTGGCCGAGTGCCTGCTGGTCGGCATCATCGGGCTGCCCTGGGAAGAGGTGCACATCGAGGCCTGCCGCTGGGAGCACGTGATCTCGGACAATGTGGAGCGGAGGCTGGTCGAGTTGCTCGATTATCCGGTCCGCTGCCCGCACGGAAACGTCATTCCCGGCCTGGCCGAGCTTGGCGTTCCCGACGATGCGACAAGGCGCGCGGATGACGCCTCGGCTGAGCCGGACATTGCTATGACTGACCTGGTCGCGCCCAGTTCGTCGCTAGTGGTGGTCAGCCGTATCAGCGAACAAGTCCAAAGCGATGCGGCGTTGATGCTTAGACTCAAGAACATTGGGATACAACCCGGACGCGAGATAACTCTCGCGGCCAGCGACCACGGCGTGCGGGTGACAGGTGCGGACAGGGCCGACGACGGGACTGAGCTGCCCGTCGAGATTGCCACCCACGTGTTCGTGCTGCGCCCCTGACCTAGTGAGCCTGCGATGATGCCGCCCGAGGACGCGCTGCACCACCTGATGAGCCCGAGTGACGTGCTCGATCAGGTGGCGACTGCCGTGATCGTGACCGGCACCGACGGCGCGCTGGTCTACGCCAATGCCTTCGCCGTCTCGCTGTTCGGCTTCCCCGACGACCCGGCGCACCTCGTGGGCCGGCCGCTGGCCTCGCTCGGGATCGACCAGGGTGACATGGCCACCATCCGCCACATGGCCGCCAGCGTGCTACGCGGCTGGCCGTGGGAGGGCACGTTCGCCAGCGAGCGGGCCGACGGGTCCCGGGTGTTCGTCCGCGCGCACGCCTCGCCGCTGCGCGGAGCCGACGGGGAGATCTCCGGCATCGCGATCATGGCCAGGGAGGCGACCCGGCAGGGTGCCCAGCGCGCCGCCGACCGGATCGGCCTGCTCGAGCGCATCGGCGAGCGGCTGGCCAGTTCCCTCGAGGTGGACGTCACGCTACGGCAGGTGGCACAGACGCTGGTGCCGCAATTCGCCGACCACTGCTTCATCGACCTGTGGCACGGCGACACCCTGACCCGGCGGGCACAGTTCAACTCGCGCGGCTGGGAGCCGGCGCCCGGAAGCTGGGCGCTGGTCGGCGAGCAGATCCGCTACCCCAAGGGCCACTTCTGCGAGCAGGCGATGTCCACGCTGGACACCGTGGTCGTAGCCGACCTGTCGCGTGAGAGCTTCCCCGTGCCGAGGCCGGAGAGCCAGCAGATCTGCGACGACATCAAGCTCACCTCGGTCATCGCCGCGCCGCTGGTGGCCAGGGGCCAGCTGCTCGGCGTCATGAGCCTCGCGCTGTCGTGGCTCACGGAGCGCGACGACCGCCATTACAGCGCGGACGACCGCGACTTCCTCAGCGCCATTGCCAGCCGCATTGCCGTCGCCATTGACAACTCCATGCTTTTCGAGGAGGAACGGCGCACCGCGCTGGCATTTCAGACCAGCCTGCTGCCCAAGGACCCGCCATTCGTGGACGGGCTGGAGGTGGCATATAAGTACGTTCCCGCCAAGCCGCTGGAAACGCACGGGCAGGGCATCCAGACACAGGTTGGCGGCGACTGGTACGACATCATCCCGCTGTCGGCCGGCCGGGTCGGGATCGTCATCGGCGACGTGGAGGGCCGCGGCGCGCGGGCGGCCGCGGTCATGGGCCAGCTGCGGGCGGCGCTGCGGGCATTCGCCCAGGACGACAAGTCGCCGGCCGAGATCCTGCGGCGGCTGGATGACTGGGTGCGCACCCTCGGCCCGGCCGCGGCCGAGGAGCATGGCTTCGCCGCCGCCGACCCGCCCACGGTGAGCTGTACCTACCTGGTGTACGACGCGTGGTCGCGGACGCTGTCGTTCTCTAATGCCGGTCATGTGCCGCCACTGCTGGTCCGCGGCCACGACGTGAGCCAGCTAGAGATCCTCGACCGCGGCGTGCTGCTTGGCGTTCGCGGCAGGGGCGTGCCAGGCCTGCCGACCTACCGGGAGGAGAACCGCTACCTGGCGCCAGGCTCGACGCTGGTCTTCTACACCGACGGGCTGATCGACCGGCGGCAGCGGGCGGACGGCAACGGCCACTACACCGATACCGAGGTGCAGACCATGCTCAGGCAGGCGGTGCGGGACGCCGCCGACGGCACCGTGGATCAGATTGCCGAGGCTGCCGAACACGCGGTGCCCGGCGAGATCGACGACGACATGGCCGTCGTGGTGGTGCGCACCTCGCCGGTGGACCTGGCGTCATGGGAGGGCCAGTTCCCCGCTGAGCCGATCCGGGTGTCCGAGGCGAGGCGGCTGGCGCACGAGACGTTCACAAGCTGGGGAATGGACGTCGGGCAGGCCGACCTGGCGTGCCTGCTGGTGTCTGAGGTCGTCACGAATGTCGTCCTGCACGCTGCCGTGTCACCGACGCCCAGGCATGAGCTCGTGCTCGAGGGTGCCGGAGCCGGGCCGCTCGGGATCATCGGTGACTGGGAGCTGGCGCCGTTCGAGGACGGGCTGTCTACCCCTCCGGGCAAGGACTTCACGCTGCGGCTGCGCCGCGGGCACGAGGCAGTCTGGGTCGAGGTTTTCGACGCCGACCTGAGGCTGCCGCGCATCCGCAGCGCGGGAGAGAGCGACGAGGGCGGCCGCGGCCTTTATCTGGTGGATCAGCTGGCTACCCGCTGGGGCTCACGGCCGACCAAGGACGGCAAGGCCGTCTGGTTCGAGATGCCGATCAAGGCCAGCTCTAGTCCCAGCCTGATCTGAGGTACCCGCTAGCGGGTCGTCGCCGCCCACATCGCGAGCACGATGATGACGAAGCCCGCCATGATGGCCATCCACGTCTTGCCGGTCACCAGCAGGCCCATCCGGCGCCGGGTCCTGGTGATGACGTACGCCACGATCGCCGCCAGGACCAGCAGCAGGATGATCCCCTGGCTCATGCTGCCTCCCGAAGTGCTTGTGTCCTCAGCATAGATCCGGCACGGCCGGATGGAGGAGCGCGAAAAGGTCACGCTCGCGCACGACTCGGGCTTGCTCAGTCCTGGTGTAGCGGGTGGCCGATCAGGCGGCGCCGTCATCGCTGATCGGCGCGACCACACTCAGCTCGGCTCGGCCGGATGCGGCCGAGCCGAGGACGGCCGACACTGGCGGGCCGCCGTCTGGAGCGCGGACCGAGTCGTGCAGCCGGCGCAGCACGGTTACCTGCCGGGCCAGCGCCTCGAGCTTGTCCTCGACCAGCTTCGCCGCCGCGTCCCGCTGGCCAGGGCTGACTGGCCGGCCGGCGGCCAGCCTGGCGAGCGGCTTGACCTCTTCGAGCCGGAAGCCAAGGTCCTTCAGCGCGAGCGCGGCTGCGATGAAACCGCCGTACTCCTTCGGGTACTTGCGCGTGCCGCCGGCCGAGCGGCGCGGCTCGGGCAGGATGCCGAGTTCCTCGTAGTACCGGATGGTGCGGCTGCTGACGCCGGCGGCCTTGGCCAGCTGGCCGATGCTGACCAGGCTCGCGCTGTCGTCGCTCTTCGTCATGGCTGCGGCTTTCCCCCCGTCGTCTGGGGTGATGAGCACGATGGGTAACCGTGGCCCGAATCCCAGCGGCTTGACATGGGTTATGCGCCCTCCCCCTGCGGGGCGCATTCACGGATCGTAGCGGGACGGTGACGCGCCGCGGGCAGTAATCGGCCGCCAGCGAGGTCTATGGCAGCCGCCGAAGTGCGCGGTAGCCTCAATGTGACGGTAACCGTCATACTGGCGCACCACCTCGGAGTCGTGCCTCGCACCCGGCCCGCGCGTGCAGGTGGGCGGCAGGCCGCTGGTGATGGAGGTCAGTGGTGCACGAGGCATACATCGTCGGAGCCGTCCGCAGCCCGATCGGCAAGCGCAACGGCGGCCTATCCTCAGTCCACCCCGCCGACCTCGCCGCGCACGTCCTGCGCGAGCTCATCGCCCGCGTCGGCGTTGACCCGTCGGCGATCGAGGACGTGATCATGGGCTGCGTGTCCCAGGCAGGACCGCAGGCCATCGACATCGCGCGCAACGCGTGGCTGTCGGCCGGGCTGCCGGAAAGCGTGCCCGGCGTCACGATCGACCGCCAGTGCGGCTCCTCGCAGCAGGCCGTCCACTTCGCAGCCCAGGCGGTCGGGTCCGGCACGCAGGACCTGGTGGTGGCGGCCGGGATCGAGAGCATGAGCATGGTGCCGATGGGCACCACGGTCGCGCTGCCGATGAAGGAGGGACTTGCCTCCCCGTTCGGGCAGGGCTGGCACGACCGGTATGGCGACCAGGAGATCTCCCAGTTCCGCGGCGCCCAGCTGATGTGCGAGAAGTGGGGGCTTACCCGCGAGCAGCTCGAGGAGTACTCACTCGCCAGCCACGCCAAGGCGATCCGGGCCATCGACGAGGGCAGGTTCGACCGGGAGATCACGCCAGTAGCGGGCGTCAGCACCGACGAGGGACCGCGCCGCGACAGCACCCTGGAGAAGATGGCCGAGCTGAAGCCGCTGCGGCCAGGCTGGGAGCTGACGGCGGCAACGTCGTCGCAGATCTCGGACGGCGCCGCCGCTGTGCTGATCGCCTCGCCCGGTGCCATCCGGCGGCACGGTTTCATCCCGCGGGCGCGGATCCACGCCATGGCGGTTGTCGGCGCAGACCCCGTGTACATGCTGACCGGGCCGATTCCGGCCACGGAGCTCGCACTGGAGAAGGGGCACCTCGACATCGACGACATAGACGTGTTCGAGGTAAACGAGGCGTTCGCGCCCGTGCTGCTGGCATGGTCGGCCGACACCGGCGGCTCGCTGCTGAAGACCAACCCCAACGGCGGCGCGATCGCGCTCGGCCACCCGCTCGGCGCTTCCGGCGCCATCTTGATGACCAAGCTGCTGCATGAGCTGGAGCGCTCCGGCGGGCGGTGGGGGCTGCAGACCATGTGCGAGGGCGGCGGCCAGGCGAACGCGACCATCATCGAGCGCATGGCTTAGCTGCTTCTTCGGCGGCGCGCTCCGGTTGCCGCACGGCAGCGCGCCGGCCCGCTGGAATCGACTACGTGTCAGTTTCAGTCACAATCATGCCCGATATCAACCGCTTTGAGCGACTGAAACTGACACGTAGTCGCGCTTGCCCCGTTTGCTGGCCCGCGGTTCGAGCACTGGCGAGACCTCAGTCCGCCAGGGCGCACCGGAAGCCCGGCCGACCCGTCCTGGGCGATTGCCTTTCGGTGGTCAGGTTGCAGGACACGGCGGGGTGGTAGCAGGTGCCGGGGCGACCGCGCGCCGACAGAGCTGACCAGGCTTCCTAGCTTCTCGTTTCGATGGAATATATGATTCAAGTTGTAAGTTTCATCGAACAACGGAGCTAGCAAACCTGGGCCGCCGGCCTGGGCTTGAACTGGAAGGTGACCCAACATGCTGCTCACATCATTCGACCCCTTCGCTGAGTTCTACCGGACCAACCGCGGCCTTGCGGCCGTGCGGATGGACGCGGTCCGCCGTGAGGGCGAGGTTGAGCTTCGGTTCGACCTGCCCGGCATCGACACCGAGAGCATCGACGTGACCGTGGACCGGGGCGTGCTGGCCGTCAGCGCGCGCAGGTCCGAGGAGTACGCCGAGGGCGAGAAGCCGTTCATCCGCGAGCGGGTGATGGGCTCCTTCACCCGGCGCATCCGGCTGTCAGACGCTGTCGACGCCGAGAAGATCGCCGCGTCCTACGACGGTGGCGTCCTCACCGTCCGCGTCCCGCTGACCGAGCGGGCCCAGCCGCGGAAGATCGAGATCAGCACCCCGGAGCAGGCCGCAGTCACGGCCTGATCTGGTAGCTCTAACAGCGGTAGCCTGCGAGGGGCCCGTGCGGTCAAGTGCCGCGCGGGCCCTTCGACCGATGGGGAGGAGTCAGCCGTGGCGTCGCTGCCTTTCGAGGATGCGAACCGGCCGCTGTTCACCGTCGGCCAGGTATCGGAGATGCTCGAGGTCCAGCAGGCGTTCCTGCGCAGGCTGGATGATTTCGAGGTCGTCTCCCCGTCCCGGTCGGCTGGTGGCCAGCGCCGGTACACGAGGAACGAGATTGTCGTCGTCAGGTATGTCGTCGAACTCATCAACGGTGGCCTGACGCTCCCGGCCATTCGCCGGGTGCTCGAGCTTGAGGCGCGGGTGCGCGAACTTGAAGCCGAGCGGGATGCCCTGCGGGCCGAGCGTGAGGCCCTGCAGGCCGCGCTGGCCGGGCTTAGGGCCGACTCGGCCCGCATGAGCAAGTAAGCGGGAGGTGCGGCCGCGCCGCGGCCCGCGGCAGGTCAGGAGCGCGCCAGCAGCGCGCTCTCATCACGGGCCGGGTCCTCGGCAGCACTGTCAGCTGAGGTGTCGGCCCGGCTTACGAACACCTGGGGGCTGATGGTGTGGAGGGCCGTCAGCATCTCTCCCAGCGCATCGTCGCGCGGCAGTTCTAGCACGACATCGCCGGACAGCCCGGCATCAGCACCCTGCCTGGGCGTTAGCTGGATCGCCTGCACGCGCTGACTCGCGAGCACCTCGTTGAGCCGTTCCCTGCTCCGCGGGTCGTCCGCGAGGTTGATCCGGATCCTCCACATGGCCATGTAGTGGCCCTCCCAGTCGTAATGGCCTTCACTGCGACAGTGCCGCGCGCCCGTTGCCGGCGTGATTCGCCTTCGTTTCCGCGGCGTGAAATTTATGCCCAGGAGTCACTGCCGCGTCGCGTCCCGTTACCGGCTTCGGAGTCTGAGACGCTAGCGAAGCAAGCTGAGTTCAGACCTTGGATCTGAAGAAATTTAGGTAAGACTTGGACGGAGTCGGACCTCGCTGGTCCTGGTAGCGGGAGCCGTAGACCGGCGAGCCATACGGGTGCTCGGCCGGAGAGCTGGTCCGGAACAGGCACAGCTGACCGATCTTCATCCCCGGCCACAGCTTGATCGGCAAGGTCGCCACGTTGGATAGCTCCAGGGTGACGTGGCCAGAGAACCCTGGGTCTATCCACCCGGCCGTAGAGTGCGTCAGCAGGCCCAGGCGCCCGAGTGAGCTCTTGCCCTCAAGCCTTCCCGCGATGTCGTCAGGCAGGGAAATGATCTCGTAGGTCGAGGCCAGCACAAACTCCCCCGGATGCAGCACGAAGGGATCATCGGCCTCGGTCTCCACCAGCCTGGTCAGGTCGGGCTGCTCGATAGCCGGATCTATATGCGGATAGCGGTGGTTTTCGAAGACGCGGAAGTACCTGTCCAGCCGGACGTCGATGCTGGATGGCTGGATCAGCTCGGGCAGGAACGGGTCCAGCTTGACGTGGCCCGACTCAACCTCGGCCCTGATGTCACGATCAGAGAGCAGCACGCCTGGCAACCTACCCGGTTCCGGTACGATAGGCGGGCAGTGCCCGACAGGACGGTCTGATTCGCGTGATTCAGGCGCCCGGGGGACCGCGACGCGGGTGTAGTTCAATGGCAGAACGTCAGCTTCCCAAGCTGATAGTGCGAGTTCGATTCTCGTCACCCGCTCCACCACGAAGCCCAGCTCAGCAGGCTGGTACCCATCGAGGGATTCCCTGGTCCTCGCCACTTCGTCGCCCGCCGTGCCATTAACGTGCCATCAGCCTGCCGGGACTAGGGCGCCCGAGCTGCCATCGTCGTCCTCTTCGTCATCGTGGTCAGGGCGCAGCTGGCGGTTGATCGCATCGGCGATGGCCTCGGCCGAGAGTCGCCGGGATATGGCAGCTATCAGGGAAGGCCCAATCGCGGTAGCCGCCTACTGGTAGTTAGCAGCATCGACGCCTTCGACAATGCGGTATTCCTCCGTTGGCCAGATCTTGGGCATGCCGGTCGGCAGCTCTGGCGCGAGCGTCTCGAATACCGCGCGGATTTTCTCTCCGGTGAATTCGTTGATCGTCGGAGTGGCGCGCAGCCAGATTGCGCCGTTCGGCAGCTCCGCGACCTCGCAGAATGCTCCCGAGGCCACGAGTGACTGAGTGCCGCCCAGGCGCGTTGCGGGCTCGGACCCCACGATCGTGATCCACGAGTAGCCGCGCAGCACCGACCGGAAATCAGACGACTGATCGGTGACGAGAGAGGATCTCATCGCGGTGCGCTGCAGGGCGGTGGCCTGATTCCAGCCGATGTCGTCGTTCATGCCGCCGGCGTACGCGCTCATGGCGGCTGCGTGCCGCTTGACCAGCGCCGCCCAGTGGTCCTGCAGCCCCGGCGCATCCGGCCACGACGTGTCGTCAGCGTTCGCTGCGAAAGTGAACCTGTACCACTCCGGCAGGTGGGAGTCGCGCCGGATGCTGATGTGGGCGTAACCGCGGTGCACCGGGTAGCCCCGTCCGTCGAGCGGCCAGATCGTCAGGTCGGCAGCGTGCGCATACTTGCCCAGCCGGGCCAGGAACCGCGGCCACGACGTCTCCGAGAACAGCACATCCCGGCCAGGCACCAGCGGCCTGCTCTGATAGGTCCGCAGCACTCCAAGCACGTGCCCGGGCTGCCCCCACGGCGTATCAATATCACTGCGCGCCCGCGGCTTGTCTCGAACCACCGGCCGCGTTCGGAGGCCCTCGCACAGTGCAGGAAAGACCTCAGCCAGAACCTCCTGCAGCCACGGCCCGCCGACCGCCGACAGGTCCGCACCCGAAGCAATCCGGGCAAACAGCCCCCCGTGCATTGTCCGCAGCACGCGATCCCCTAGGTCACCGTTACCTGGCCGAAGCGGCCAGATGTACAAACTGGATCACAAGCTAGCCCGTGGCACATATAGGTCGCGGCGGATCATAGTCGAGCGTCCGTGGTCTGCGGGCTGCTGGATCGGCCGCGGGCCTTGATGGCGGTCGCATCGCAGTCGCATCCCGCGCTACTGCTCCGTACGCTGGCCATGCGAGACGCCTGCCCCCCGCGTAAGGATGCAACCAATATGAGGTCCAACCGTGACATAGTCGCCGATGCGTTCCGCTCCTGGGCGGACGGCACCGGGTACGTCACCAGCATCTTCGCCGATGAGATGACCTGGGAGATCACCGGCAGGTCGGCCGCGTCC
>DASPWG010000024.1:0-15315 GCA_035621915.1 Streptosporangiaceae bacterium | reverse complement strand
GGTGACGGGCCGCCGGGGTTCGAGGTGCTGTGGCGGCAGCGACTGGCTGACTGGGTGCGCAAGAACGCGGAGTTCCTCGCCCGCAGCGGCGAGCCGCTGGATGAGGCTGCCGCCATCGTGCTGACCGGCGCGATGATGCTGGCCGTGGCCGAGGTGTCGCTGGCACAGGACGGGCCGGCGGCCCGCGAGCTCGCCGACGGCGTGCTGGCCGTGCTGTCCAGGGTCCGCGTCAGCACTGCCTAGGCGCGCTACCCCTCCGAGTACTGCACCTGCCAGGTGTGACCACCGTCCTGCGTGCGGACAATGCGCGCGGTCGAGCCGTGCGCGCTCGTCAGCACGCCCACGACCCACCCCAGCGACGGTGTCAGGAACGCGACGCCGGATGGCTCGGTCAGCCCGCCGACGGTGCCGGAGGACATCAGCTGGCGTCCCGAGCCGGTGAGGAGATCCCACGGGGCGGTGCCCCAGCCGCAGGCCGGGCACCAGTCGACCGCCGCGGCTGTCCCGGGGCTGATAGCAGACATCGCGCCCACGTAGGCGCCGGGAGAACTGGTGGTTACCGAAATACCCGGATGCGGGAAGTACTGCTCGGCGAAGATCGGATAGGCCTGAGCCGGATCGGCGTAATAACCGATATGCGGTTCCTGGCTCATTGCCGCGCCGGAACCCACGTCCAGCCCCCAGGCCGAGTCCCCGGCGCACGCCACGATCATGGTGAACGGGTAGCCCGCGACGCCGCGACCGGGCCCGGCCGTGGTCATCGTCCATGAGGTGCCGCCGTCGGTGGTGCGATACAGCCCGCCCGCGGCGCCCAGCCAGCCGTCCGACGGCGTGCTGAAGCAGACGCTCTGTGGGTTTGCCGGTGCAGCCAGCCGGTGCCAGCTGCTGCCGCCGTCGCCGGTGACCAGCAACTCGCCACCGGACTGCGGGGCAAGCTGCCCGTGATCAATAACCGTGCTGCCGCCGGCGACCGCGTAGCCGGTCTCCGCCGAGACGAAGTGCACAGACCGGACGACCGGGCATGGCTCGGGCAGTACGGTCCAGGTCCGGCCGTTGGTAGTCCCAAGCAGGGTCTGCCCGCCGACGGCCCAGCCGGACGTACCGCTGACGAAATCCACCGAGCTGAGGTCGAGGTCGCCGCTGCGCTGAACGCTCCAGGTCTGGCCACCATCGGTGGTGCCGAGGATCTGGCTGCGGCCGGCTACCCAGCCCTGGCCGGGGGAGACGAACTGGACATCGGTCAGCGCCGGGCCGCCGGCCAGTGCCTGCTGGCCCTCCTGAGCCCCGCATCCGGCGGCGGCTGCCGGCGCCGTTGGCATGGGGGCGCTGCTAGCGCCGGTCACAGGTGCGCCGGGGCTGGTACTCCTGCTGGCCGGGCTCGGCGCGCTGGCGTGCGGCGATGCCGTGCCCGAGCATGCTGCCAGCAGCAGGGCCGCGCCCGCGGCCGGCATCAGCCAGCGCGACGTAGACGGCCACCGGCCAGGACGGTGCAGGCTCCGCCGCGATGCCGCTGGCGGCCCGCCCCGCCCGCGCGGGCGCCCGCTGGGCTCCAGGCTCGCCTCAGAAGGGCGCGTCCGGAGACTCACCGGCCTGCTCCTGGCGCGCCATCGCGGTCGCCATCCGCGCCCGCGCGCCCTCTAGCCATTCCTCGCAAATCGTGGCGAGCTGCTCACCACGTTCCCACAGCGCCAGCGACTGCTCCAGGGTCAGGCCGCCGGCTTCCAGCCGCTTCACCAGCTCGATCAGCTCGTCCCTTGCCTGCTCATAGGCGGGCCGCTGCGCCGGCGCGGAGTCATCGCCAGGGCCGGCCCGCCGGGCCCGTCCTGCTCCGTCGCGCGTCTGCGTCACGTTCCTCACCCTAGTCCCGGCGATGCCCTGGCAGGGGCCTGGCAGCTGCCAGTGCCGTCGCAGCTGCCGAGGCTGGCTCCCGGCGGGCCCGAACGCCCGCTCGCGCGTCCGCTGGGCCAGCCCGGCACCCGCTACTACGACGACCGAGGCCGCCCGGCAGTTACCTCAAGCTGATCCTCGGCGAACCGGACCGTGAGCAGCTCGCCATCGGATACCTGCGCCGCGGTCACGACCACGCTCGCATCCGGCTGCTGCACGATCGCGTAGCCCCGGCGCAGCGTGGCAGCGGGGGAGAGCGCGACGAGCCTGGCCCGCAGATGCCCGATGTCGGCGCGGCGCCGGTCGAGGTCAGCCGCCATGGCCATCCGGGCCCGCTCGGCCAGCGCGAGTAGCTGCTCGTGCCGGCGGTCGATCTCCTGCCGCGGGCTTGCGAGAGCCGGGCGCGAGCGGATGGCCGCAAGCCAGGAGGCCTCGCGGTCCAGGCGCCCGGTGACCGACCTCCTGGCCCGCGCCCGCAGCTGGCTGACGAACTCGAGCTGCTCGGTGACGTCCGGGACCGCTCGCCTGGCCGCGTCGGTTGGCGTCGAGGCGCGGACGTCGGCGACCAGGTCAAGCAGCGGGACGTCCTGCTCATGCCCGATCGCGCTGATCACCGGCGTCACGCAGCCGGCGACCGCGCGCACCAGGTCCTCATCGGAGAACGGCAGCAGGTCCTCGATGGAGCCGCCGCCGCGGGCGATGATGATCACCTGCACGGCCGGGTCGGCATCGAGCCGGTGCAGCGCGTCAATGATCTCCTCGCTGGCATGCACGCCCTGCACGGCGACCTGCTCGACCCGGAACCGGACGGCAGGCCAGCGCCGTGCGGCGTTGCGCAGCACGTCGCGCTCGGCGGCCGAGTCCCGGCCGCAGATCAGCCCGACCTTGCTGGGCAGGAACGGCAGCGGCCGCTTTCGCTCCGCGGCGAACAAGCCCTCGGCGGCCAGCGCGGACCGGAGCCGCTCTAGCCGGGCCAGCAGCTCGCCGATGCCGACCGCCCTGACCTCGGTGGCGGCCAGGGCGAACGAGCCCTTCGCCGAGTTGAACTCGGGCTTAGCCCAGATCACGACCCTGGCGCCGACGTCGGGGGCGGGCTGGCTGGCATCCAGCACGGTGTTCTGGCAGATCACCCGGACCGATACCGCCGCGACTGGGTCCCTCAGGGTCAGGAACGCCGTGCCTCCGCGCCGGGTCAGCTCCGCGATCTGGCCCTCCACCCAGACCCGGCCAAGGCGCCCTATCCACTCGCCTACCAGCCGCATCACGGTGCGGACCGGGACTGGCGACTCGGCAGACGTTTCTAGCGGCATGACGGTTTACGGCCCGGCCGGCTGCACGCTGCTGATCGCGTGCTCACCCGCCCGCCTCGAGCTTCTCTATTCGCCGCTCGAACATGCCCAGCACCTCCGGGCGCTCGGCGTGCGTCGCCTCGTAGCTGGCCAGCGCCCGCAGCTGGCCGATGTCAAGGCCGCGCAGCCGGGCCCTGATCGAGGCCAGCGAGAGGCTGTCGTATCCCGGCAGCGGCAGAGCGGCCGCGGTCACGCTCGCGGCGGCCGGCTCGGCTGCGAGTCCGCCGGCCGGCTCGGCGGCCAGCTGACCCTCGGCGGCCAGCTGACCCTCGGCGGCGACGGCGGCGGCCTGGCTGTCTGGCCCCGCGGAACTGCCGGACGTCACCGGGCCCGGCTGGCGCTCGCGGTCGCGCTCGTGCGTCTCGGTTCCCGGCTGCCCCGGCCCGCTGAATCCGTCGTCGAGATCATCCGGGGAAAGCAGCCGGACGTTGCCCGTCTGGTCCAGCGAGCGCCAGCGCGAGCTCGCCGGTGCCATGCCGGACGGCCGCTGAGCGCCGCCGCCCGCCGATCCCGCCCGGCCGTTGGCGCGACTGCCCTGGTCAGGCGGCCTCACGGCGGTGGCCTGCGGCCGGTCGGCGGCCATGAGGATCCGTCCGATCCCGGTGAACACGGCCCGCAGCGCCTCGGTCGGTCGCGTTCTCATCCGGTCGGTGATCTGCGGGATGCCCATATGCGCTTCTCCTGATGGCTTCCTAGTGTCCTGCGCAGGACGCCCGATCCAGGCTTCGCGGCCGTTCCCGGTGCAATCCTTCGGAACATTCTCGTCAGCAGCCGGGCGGCCGCAACCTCGGGCCGGCAGAAAGTCCCAGCTAACTTGCCCGTTCCGGCCCGGCCGCAGCGGCCGGGGCGCGGCGGGACGCGATCGGCGTCGCCTAAACTGGGTCGCATGTCTGCCCAGACCCGTCGAGTCCTGCTCGCGAAGCCCCGCGGCTATTGCGCCGGGGTGGACCGTGCCGTCCAGACGGTGGAGCGGGCCCTGGAGCAGTTCGGCGCGCCGGTCTACGTGCGCAAGCAAATCGTGCATAACACCCATGTGGTGCGGGCGCTCGAGCAGCGCGGCGCGATCTTCGTCGAGGAGACCGAGGAGGTCCCAGAGGGATCGGTGGTCATCTTCTCCGCGCATGGCGTGGCGCCTGAAGTGCGCGCCGAGGCCAGCGACCGCGGGCTGCGGACCATCGATGCGACCTGCCCGCTGGTGACGAAGGTGCACAGCGAGGCGCGCCGCTTCGCCGCGCAGGGCTACGACATCCTGCTCATCGGGCACGAGGGCCACGAGGAGGTCATCGGCACCACGGGCGAGGCCCCCGAGCACATTCACCTGGTCGACGGGCCGGAGGGCTCGGGGTCCGTTGAGGTCCGCGACCCGTCCAGGGTGGCGTGGCTATCGCAGACCACGCTGTCGGTGGACGAGACCAACGAGACGGTGACCGCGCTGCGCGAGCGGTTCCCGCAGCTGCTCGACCCGCCGAGCGATGACATCTGCTATGCGACCCAGAACCGGCAGGCGGCAGTCAAGCAGATCGCCAGCCAGTCGGACGTCGTCATCGTCGTCGGCTCGCGCAATTCCTCGAACTCGGTCCGCCTGGTTGAGGTCGCGCTCGATGCCGGGGCTGGCGCCGCCTACCTCGTCGACGACGCGAGCGGCATCGACCCGTCCTGGGTTAGCGAGGCGACGACCGTCGGCGTCACCAGCGGCGCATCGGTTCCCGAGGACCTGGTGGCCGGTGTGCTTGACTGGCTTGCCGAGGCCGGCTTCGCCGAGCTTGAGGAGGTCGAGGCGGTCCCCGAGCGGATGGTCTTCGCCCTCCCGCGCGAGCTGCGCAAGCAGGCCAGGTAGGCCAGTTTCCCTAGCCGCGCCGCGCGGGCCCGGCTGCGCGCGCCGCGCGGAGCTCTGTGCACACGTCCCGGACACTCTGCCGCAGGCCGCGGCGCAGCCCGGAGCCGACCGCAAGCGCCGTGCCAGCCAGCAGCCACGGGGCGATGGCGGCCAGCGTCAGCACCGTCCCCTCCAGGACTGACAGCAGCCTGCCGTGCCGCGAGCTGCCCTGGGCAGTGAGCGCCTGGGCCAGCAGCAGCGTCGCCAGGAAGACGGCCGGCGGGGCCACGACGACCTGCAGCAGCGCATTCCGGCGGACGAGAGACGGCAGGATCAAGCAGCCGCCCGCATACCCGAGCCCGGTTATCACCTCGACGTGCATCCAGCCTGCCACCAGGTCGCAGGCCAGGAAAAGCGTGATCATCGCGACGATGGCACCGCGCGCCGTCACGTAGGCGCGGCCAGGCTGGCCGTCTTTAGGCGGAAACGTGCCGCGGCCCGCGTTCATCCGGTCCGCAGCGGCTGCGGTCGCCCCGCGCCAGGCCGGCGTCGCCTGCCCCGGCCCGGTGCGCGCGGGCCCCGCGGCCTCGCCGGCGGGAAACGGCTCGGCTAGGCCGGCCCCGCGGCTCGCGGCGGTCATCCGGCCGCGCCCACGGAGCGGCCGCCGCCGATCCGGTGCGGCGCCGTCGCGGCGTCCCTGCTGCCGCGGCTCGTCGCGACCAGCTCCGGTATCGAGTCCACGATCAGGTCAGGGGCCGACAGCTCCCGCACGGTTTCCTCGACCGGCCTCGGGCCGTCGAGGGCAGCATCGGTAACTCCCATCTCGTTCAGCTTCCTGGCGCTGACCAGGACGCGGTTCTCCAGGGATCCGACTGTCCGGTTATACG
The DNA here is from genome assembly GCA_035621915.1 of Streptosporangiaceae bacterium. Lineage (GTDB taxonomy): Bacteria > Actinomycetota > Actinomycetes > Streptosporangiales > Streptosporangiaceae > JAJYUU01. Next base: position 9,376 of record DASPWG010000024.1, on the reverse strand, counting down.
CGGTCACCGCGTTGGTCAGGGCCTTGCCCACGCTGTCGACGTGCTTGCCAAGCCCAGTGAGCCGCTCGTACAGCTCCCGGCCGAGATCGAACACGGCCCTGGCGTTCTCCGACAGCGCCTCCTGCTGCCAGGCGTACTGCGCGGTGCGCAGCATGGTGACCAGCGTCGTCGGAGTCGCGATGTGCACGCGGTGCGCGATGGCGTGCTCCAGCAGCCCGGGGTCGTGCTCCAGGGCCGGAGCCAGGAATGCCTCGCCGGGGATGAACAGCACCACGAACTCGGGCGCTGGGCTGAGTGCCGCCCAGTAGGTCTTCGCCGCGAGCCGGTCGACGTGCTCGCGCAGGTGCCGGGCGTGCGCGTCCAGCCGCGCGTCCCTGATCGACTCGTCGGCGGCCTCCGCGGCCTCGAGGTAGGCCGCCAGGGAGACCTTAGAGTCGACCACGATGTTCTTGCCGCCTGCCAGCCTGATCACCATGTCCGGCCGGAGCACCCCGTCGGAGGTGGCGACGCCTACCTGCTCGTCGAAGTCGCAGCGGGCGCTCATGCCCGCGAGCTCCACCACCCGGCGAAGCTGCATTTCGCCCCACCGGCCGCGCGCCTCGGGCCTGCGCAGCGCCGTCACCAGCGCCTGGGTCTGGGTGCGCAGCTGCTCGGAGCTCTGCCTGGCGATGCTGACCTGCTCCGCCAGCGCAGCGTGCGAGGACCGGCGGGCGGCGTCTGCCTCCCTCAGCTGCGTCTCGACCCTGGTGAGCGTCTCGCGCAGCGGCTGCACGAGGTGCTCCACCGCGGCCTTGCGGGTGTCAAGCTCGCCGGCTGCCTTGGCGCTGGCAGCGCTCAGGCGGCCTTCGGCCATCTGCAGGAAGCTCCTCGCGCTCTGATCGAGCGCCTGGGCGGACAGCGACTGGAATCGCTCGGCTAGCTGGCCGTCGAGCAGCTCTGCCTTTTCCTGCGCGGCCCGCTCCACCAGTGCGGCGCGCTGCTGTGCAGCCGCGGCGCGCTCCTCGGCGGCCCGCGCCTGACCGGTCAGGTCCGCGGCCACGCCGGCCAGCCTGCCCCTTGCCAGCAGGTAGCCGATGGCCGCGCCCAGACCGACGCCGACCAGCAGCGTGACCAGCATCCAGATCGCGTTCATATCAAGTCATGCTGGCAGTAATGACAGACAGTTCCGGGGTCCGACACGCCCCGCTGGCCAGCCCCGGCCGACCGCGCGCCCGCCCGGACGGCCCGGCCCTGGCCCTAGACTTAGCGCCCGTGAGCTTGTCCATCGGCATCGTCGGCCTGCCCAACGTCGGTAAGTCGACGCTGTTCAACGCGCTGACCCGCGCCAATGCGCTGGCGTCCAATTACCCGTTTGCAACTATAGAGCCAAACGTCGGGATTGTTGGCATTCCCGACTCCCGGCTGGCCGCGCTGGCCGGGCTGTATGACTCGGCCAGGATCGTGCCTGCCACGGTGCGGTTCGTCGACATCGCCGGGCTGGTCCGCGGCGCGTCGGCCGGCCAGGGGCTGGGCAACCAGTTCCTGTCGCACATCCGCGAGACGGACGCCATCTGCCAGGTCGTGCGGGTCTTCAACGACCCGGACGTGAGCCACGTCGACGGCGACGTGTCGCCGCAGCGTGACGTCGAGACAATCGCCACCGAGCTGATCCTCGCGGACCTGCAGACACTGGAGAAGGCAGCGCCGAGGCTGGCCAAGGAAGCCAAGTTCGCCAGGGACCCGGAGCGGGTCAGGATCGCCGACGCTGCTGCCAGGGCCGAGCAGATCCTGGATGGCGGCAGCACGCTGTTCGCCGGTGCCGCAGCCGCCGGGGTAGACCTGGCCGACCTGCGCGAACTGCAGCTCCTTACTGCCAAGCCGTTTCTCTACGTGTTCAATGAGGACGATGCCGAGCTTGCCGATATGGAGCTGCGGAAGACGCTGACCTCGCTGGTCGCGCCTGCGGAGTCGGTGTTCCTGGACGCCAAGACCGAGTCCGAGCTTGCTGAGCTGGAGCCGGAGGAGGCTGCCGAGCTGCTGGCCGAGCTGGGGCTTGGCGAGCCCGGACTTGCCCAGCTGGCCAGGGCGGGCTTCGCCGCGCTGCACCTGTCCACGTTCCTGACAGCGGGGCCGAAGGAAGCCAGGGCATGGACAATCCCGGTCGGCGCGACGGCGCCGGAGGCGGCCGGGGTGATCCACAGCGACTTCCAGCGCAAGTTCATCAAGGCCGAGGTCGTGTCGTTCGATGACCTGATGGCAGCGGGCTCGATCACCGCCGCCCGGGCCGCCGGCAAGGCGAGGATCGAGGGCAAGGACTACGTCATGCGCGATGGGGACGTCGTCGAGTTCCGGCACGGAGGCGCGTGAGCGGTCAGCCGCTTGGCGGCATGGCCTGCCTGCCTGCAGGGGTGGCTTCGCCGGCAAGGCGCGCATGGACGGCGCGGCCGGCGCCGCACCTCTCATCCCGGCTGGCAACCCTGTTCCTGACCGCCGCCGAACAGCCCGAAATCGCGCGTCACATCTTCGGCGTACTCGGCGGGTCCATCCCCCTGGCCGACCTCCACACAGCGCGACCCTTACCAGCTAGCCGCCTCAGCACCCTGGCGCCGCTCGCGGCTGGCCACCAAGCGACCAGCCGTTCCCCGCCTGGCAGCTGATGAATGCCGTAATATGCAGCTTTGTCATTCGACCGAGCGTGGGGAACAAATAGGTATGCGCCGGGCAGTAGCGGCTGTGGCGGGGCTTGCTGCGATGCTCAGCGTCGCCGGGCTGGCCGCGCTGTGGCCGGCTCAGGCGGGCGCCAGCGGCACCGCGGCCGTCAGCCGGGACCGGTCTGACGACGCGGCTACGCACTCACCGATGGTCGAGCGGATGCTCGCAGGCGACGCGGCGGCCGCGCCCGTCGGCTCGAGGTCAGAACGTTCGGTGCGCGCGGCCACTGCTGCGGCGCCGCTTTACCCCGTGCAGGGCATCGACGTGGCGTCGCTCCAGCACCCGGGCGGCGCCGCGATCAACTGGACCGACGTGGCCGAGGACGGCTACGCGTTCGCGTTCATCAAAGCGACCGAGGGCAGCTACTACACCAACCCTTATTACGCAGCCGACGAAGCCGGGGCGCGGGCAGCCGGGCTTGTGGTCGCGCCGTACGCGTTCGCGATCCCGAACTACTCCGGCGGAACGCTACAGGCCGACTACGCACTGGACAGCGCAGGGACGCTGCCGGACGGCCAGAGCCTGCCGCTCATCGTCGACCTGGAATACGACCCGTACGCGGGCCAGGACGGGACGCCGAGCGGATCGTGGTGCTACGACCTGACCCCGGCCCAAATGGTGTCCTGGATCTCCGCATTCGTGACCGAAGTGCAGCGACGTACCGGGCAGCTGCCGATCATCTATACCGTCGCTGACTGGTGGGACCAGTGCACCGACAGCAGCACCGCGTTCAGCGCCGATCCGCTGTGGGTCGCCAGCGCGGGGACTTCTAGTCCGACGCTGCCAGCTGGCTGGACCGGCTGGACGTTCTGGCAGTACACGGCTAGCGCTGAGGTAGCCGGCATCTCGGGGCAGACCGATGCCAGCTACCTGAGCGGCTCAGCACTCGAACTGGCCGATCAGGTCAGCCAGAGTAACCCGACGGGGACGTCGGTCAGCCTGCCGCTGTCTGGACTGGATGGCGATCCGCTAGCCGCCGGCGGCCCGGCAGTGAGCTTCAGCGCAACCGGGCTGCCGCCCGCGCTGTCGATCAGCCCGGTCACCGGGACCATCACCGGGACACTTCCTGCCGGTCCGGCCGCGTTTGATGTTGCGGTTACCGAATCCGCGGCCGGGCTCGGCAGCGTAACGCAGGACTTTACCTGGTACGCGCACGGGACGGTCACCCTGAGGGCAACTGGCAACCAGTCGGACGCGGTCGGCAACCCTGTCCGAGTACGGCTGGCGGCCTCAGACGGCCTGAGCGGGTGCACGCTGCGGTTCATCGCGACCGGGCTGCCGCGGGGCCTGTCCATCAGTAACTGCGGCATGATCTCGGGGTGGCCGCAGGCAGCCGGCGAGTACCGGGTGACCGTGCACGTCACGGACAGCTCGGGCGCAGCGCTGGGGCACGGCAAGTTCAGCTGGAAGGTCACCAGGGCTACCGGGCAGGGCCCGGCCGGGCACATCGTGCTCCGCCGCGACGGCAAGTGCCTGACCGAGCTGTCCGCTACCGATATTGCGATCGAGACGTGCAATTCCGGTTCTGCGCAGCGCTGGACGATCGCTTCCGATGGCTCGGTCCGTCTCAACGGCAAGTGCCTGGCGGCCAGCACGGCCAAGACCTCAGCGGCAGCAGCCCTGGAACTGACCTCCTGCAGCAACGGCGGGCAGCGCTGGCAGCTGGAGTCCGACGCAGTGCTCGAGTCGCTGACCAGCGGCCGGTGCCTGAGCGATGGCGGCTCGGAGAACGGCTCCCGCGCGTCCGCCGCGCTCTGCGTGGCCAGTCCCAACGCCACCGGCAGCGCCAGCACGCCGAGTACCAGCCAGGAGTGGACCCTGCCCGCTGGGCCGCTCACGGCAGGCATCAGCGGGTATTGCGCCAGCGACCTGCGGAGCGCCGGCGCCCCGGCCGGCGCGGTCACATTGCAGCGCTGCAGCACCTCGGCGCAGCAGTCCTGGACCGTCGAGCCGGATGGCGCGATCTCGGTAGACGGTCACTGCCTGAGCCTGCCATCCGGGCAGTCTGCTCCGGGCACGCCTGTCCGGCTGGCGCGCTGCCAAAGCGGGGCAGACCAGGTATGGCAGCTGGCCGGCGGGCCGATCAACGTGCAGGTGCTCAGCCCGGCTGCCGGCCTGTGCCTCGCCGATCCGGGCGACCGGGCAGCGGCACGAACGGTCCTGTCGCTTGAACCGTGCGTGCCTGCCGATCCTGGCACCAACTGGCGGGTCAGCTGACCGAGACAGCGTCTGGAATGCGGCCCGCGCGGGCGGTTACTGGTCTACCGCCTCGACCTCTAGCCGCTCATGGTGACGGTGGACTCGACACGAGCGGCCATCATCGCGGCGATCATCCCAGCGCTGCCGGCCGGGGGAGGTCGGTCAGCGGCCGACGAGATGGATGAGCCGCTGCAGGGGAGTAGCGCCCTCGGGCAGTGGCGTCGCCGGCGGCTTGAACCAGCCGTAGGCGTAGATCGCCTCCTTCTGCATTCTGGGCGCATAGAACTCGCAGGCGAGCTCGATGAGCTCCTCGTCCAGCCCAGGGTCCGCGCCGATGGCAGTCGCCAGATCCCACGTGTGGACAACGCAGTCGGCTACCAGCTGGACCAGCAGCTCGCTGCCTGGCATGTCACCAACGGTGTGGTGCACCGTCCGCTCCAGCGCCCCAGGGACTGCGAATGCCTCACCGATCGATCGCACGGCACGCTCGCAGGCAGCAGCGGCATCGTCGCCAACTGCTTCGCCCTGCCGCTGCAGGATCGCCCTCAGCTCCGCTACGGGAACCCCCTCAAGAAACCCGCGGTACACATACCTGCCCGCGATCAGGTGGCCGACCAGCGTCCTGACATTCCACTCGGCGCACGGCGTCGGATCACCCCACTGCTCAGGCTTGACTTGCGCCACGAGCTCCACGTTGCGCTTGCCTACGGCGTCAAGAGCACCCATCGCGTCCACGGCCACAGCATCCTGCGCAGGGCTTCGGCGATGCAAGGTCCGGCCTCGCGACGCACTGGACGTCGCAGCCCGGCGCGGCCACTGGCCGGCGCCGCGTTCGGGCCGCAGGCGGCCTCAGCGGTCCTTCGCCTTGCCAGCCGATCGTTCTATTGACGCAACTAGTCGGTTGCTATAATATCGCAACCACTCAGTTGCAACATGATGGAGGCAGTTATGGCGTTCCCGGATCGCATCGAGCGAACCGTCGAGATCGCTCACCCGCCGGCCGAGGTATGGGCGGCGCTCACCACGGCCGAGGGGCTGGGTGCGTGGTTCGGCCAGGAGGCCAGTATCGACCTCCGTCCCGGCGGCTCGGCCTGGATGAAGTGGGACAGTGGCCACACCGCCGACATGCGCGTCGAGCGGGTGGAGGAGCCGAGAGTATTCGGCTTCACCTGGCACATCTTCGGGCTGCCAGATGATGACCCGCGCCGCACCTACGTTGAGTTCACGCTGGAGCCAGCAGGTGCGGGCACGCGGCTGACCGTGGTCGAGTCCGGGTTCTCGCAGCTGGCCGACGACGCCTACCGGACGGCCTACGACGGCAACACCCGAGGGTGGGCAAGCGAGCTGGGCGAGCTCGCCGACTACCTCGATGCCGCGGCCTGACTCCGAGGCGATTGCCGAGCAGGTTTTCGTCGCCCTGGCAGACCCGAGCCGGCGCGCCATCCTGGCAGCGCTGGCCTCGGGGGGGCCGGCTACCGCCACGGACCTGGCCGGCCGGCTGCCGATCACCCGCCAGGCGATCGCCAAGCACCTCGCGCTCCTGGCCGAGGCGGGCCTGGTGAGGCCCGAGCCGGGGGAGCGGCGCCGCGTGCGGTACCGGCTGCGCTCCACGCCAATGCAGGTCGCGCAGCAGTTCCTGGCCGCGCTGGCGCGCGACTGGGACAGCCAGCTCGACGCGCTGAAGGACCACCTCGACCGGCGCGCTTCGGGATCGGCGTGACGGAGAATGCGGCCGCGATCATCCAGGAGGGAGAACCTTGATGGCGAACATGGAACGGCGGCGTCTGGCTGCGCCGCCGATTGTGCTGGTGGCGACGCTCGGGCTCGCCGCCGGTTGCTGGGCGGCCGCGGTCTGGCTCATGCACGGCATGGACATGGGCGTCGCGACCCGGCCGGGGCCGTTCTGGTTCTTTACCGCGGCGTGGGTCACGATGATGGCGGCGATGATGCTGCCGGGCGCTGCTCCGGCAGTTGCCAGGCGTGCCCGGATGACCGGCAAGGCGCGCGCTGCGCTGTGGTTCGCCGGCTCCTATCTGGCCATCTGGGCGCTTGCGGGCGTCGCGGCATACGCGCTGGACCGGCCGCACGGGCTGCTGGCCGCCGGCGCGGTGGTGGTCGCAGCGGGCGGCTACGAGCTGACGCCTGTCAAGCTGCACTTCCGCCATCGCTGCCGTGAGGATGCCGGCTCCGGTCTGGGGTTCGGGCTATGTTGCGTCGGCTCGAGCATCGGGCTGATGGCGATGCTGGTCGCGCTGGACGTGATGAGCGTGTTCTGGATGGCAATAGTCGCAGTGCTCGCATGTGCCCAGAAGCTGCTGCCCGCCAGGGCCGCCGTCGATGTTCCGCTGGCGCTGGCGCTCGTCGGGCTCGGACTGGTGATCGTCTTCGCGCCCTCGCTGGTTCCGGGCCTGACGCCACCAACGATGTAATCCCAGACGGTCAAGACCGAAACGAGAAGAAGGAGACAGGCAAATGACCAGTCACAAGACGGGGACACGCGAGGAGTGGCTTGCAGCCCGGCTGGAGCTGCTCGGAGCGGAAAAAGAGCTGACCAGGCACGGCGACGAGGTAGCCAGGCAGCGGCGGGACCTGCCCTGGGTCCGGGTCGACAAGGACTATCGCTTCGATACCGACGAGGGAGCGGCGTCGCTCACTGACCTGTTCCGCGGGCGCTCGCAGCTGCTCGTCTACCACTTCATGTTCGGGCCCGACTACAGCGCCGGATGCCCGTCCTGCTCGGCGATCGCCGACGGCTTCAATGGCTCGGCAGTCCACCTTGCCAATCACGACGTCATGCTCACCGCAGTGTCGCGGGCTCCGGCCGCAAAGATCCAGGCCTACAAGCGGCGGATGGGCTGGAGCTTCCCCTGGGCGTCCTCCTACGGCAGCGACTTCAACTTCGACTTCGGGGTGGCGCACACCAAGGAGGAGTGGGAGGCGGGAGCCGCTGCGTACAACTTCGGCGAGCAGGACCTGCGGCCGGCTCCCGGACAGGAGAGCTCCCTGGACGCGTTCAGCGAGTCGATCGTCGGCACGGACTGGGAGACCTACCGGCGCGAAGGGCCCGGCATGAGCGCCTTCGCCCTCGAGGACGGCACCATCTATCACACCTACTCGACGTACGCGCGCGGGCTGGACATCCTGTGGGGCATGTACCAGTGGCTTGACCGCGCACCGCTCGGGCGTAACGAGAAGGAGGCCGGTTTCTGGTGGCGCCGCCACGACGAGTACGCCAGCCAGTGAGCAATTGCAGCGTGACTGCCTAGCCCGGCTCCCCGGCCGACTTGCAAGGCAACGGCTCAGCTGCTGCCGTCCCGGCGCGGGGGGAACAGGCGGCGGCGGGCAGCCAGGACGAGCAGCACAAACCCCACTGCCGCGCCGATGGCTGGTCCGTAGTGCCGCCCGGCGAGCTGCACCGGTATCTCCGCTAGGGCAATGACGGCAAAAATCGCTGACGCGATGCCGCGTAGCGGCTTCCGCCGCCATGGCCGCGGCTGCACCGGACCAAGCTGCGCACGCATGCGCGCACCGGCCGCGGCTTCACAGTCCTGCTTATAACGCTGGGTTGCGTTCGGGATGGTCATGACTTCCGTCCTCACCGGCCGGCCTGAGAGCCGGCCGGTATCCGTAGGTTTCCTGGAGGCTTGACTGCTGGTGCTGGCGGTGCGCTAGCCGAACGCCACGTACCACTTGCCGGCGATCTGCGTGCAGGGCATCGGCGAGATGGTCACCGCGCTGCTCGTGCTGCTGGCAAGAGCCGCCTGATAGCTCGACTGGAACTGGGCGGGCGATGCCGGCATGCCCAGGGACTGGCTGGTATTGGCAGCGCACGGCGTGCTTGGCGCGCAGATATTGCCGGTGACGCTCACCAGGGCCTCGCCGCCTTGGGTCATCGCTGAGCCGACGGTGAAACTGCCAGTGGCGGCAGCCTGTCCGCCGGTGCCCGCCAGGCAGGCCGACTGGGCGGATGGCTCAAGGTAGGAGCAGGCCGCCGTCCAGTTACCCGCCAGCTCGGACTGGTAGAAGCCATCCACGGCATCCTGCGGGGTGCCGTAGCCAGGCGTGATACCCGCCGCCGCGGCTGGTGATGGCGCCACGCTCCGCGCGGGTCCTGGCGACGACGTTACGTGCGGAGCCGATGCGGCACTTGGCTGGGTCGGCTGGCCGCCGGTGGCGCTGCCGCAGCCGGCCAAGCCTAGGGTGACGAGAATGGCAACCGCTGCCGCGCCTGCCATAGCTGAACTGGCTATCACACTCATACGCATGGCCTTCTCCTTTCTGAGGTTCACACGCAACGTAAGGAGCGGCCGACGACTGTCACCATGAAGAAGACCCACGGAATGCACCACAGTTTCGGGACTCGCCGGCGGTGCTGCCCGGCCCGCGTTGCGGTGGTCGCGCAGGCGAGGGCGGACGTACGCTTTGGGCACGGTTTGCTAACCGGGCCCAAAGCCCGGACAGATGCCTGCCGTGGGCTGAGGCGGCA
>DASPWG010000023.1:0-5905 GCA_035621915.1 Streptosporangiaceae bacterium | reverse complement strand
GCTCGCCAGCGCCAGCTTGGCCTTGTCGAGCGCGTACGGGGCCATCGCCGCGGTCCGGCCGCCCTCCTGGCCTTCCTGCCCCATCGAGGTCCACACATCCGTGGCCAGCACGTCGACGCCCTTGCACAGCTCCTGCGGGTCGGCGCCCACGCTGACCGAGCCGCCGGTGCGCGCCGCGATCGCGGCCGCTGCCTCGAGCACGCCGGCGTCGGGCCAGAATGCCTCCGGCGCGCAGATCCGCACGTGCATCCCGGCGGTGGCACCGCCGAGCAGGTAGGAGTGCGCCATATTGCCTGCCCCGTCACCGAGGAACGTCAGCGCGAGCCCGCCCAGCCGACCGTAGGCGGCCCGGACCGTCTGCAGGTCGGCCAGTACCTGGCACGGGTGGAACTGGTCGGTCAGCGCATTGACGACCGGCACCGTGCTGGCCCTCGCCATGGCCTCGATCCGGTCCTGCCCGAACGTGCGCCATACGATCGCCGCCACCTGGCTGGCCAGCACCCTGGCCATGTCCTCGATGGTCTCGCCGCGGCCCGCATGGGTGCCCTGCGCGTCGATGATCAGCGGATACCCGCCGAGCTCGGCGACGCCAACCGCGAACGACGTGCGGGTCCGCAGCGACGGCTTGTCGAAAAGCACTGCGACCGCGCGCGGGCCTGCCAGCGGCTGCCGGCTTGTCCTGGCGCCCTTCAGCTCCGCGGCCAGCGCGAGCACCTCGGCCTGCTCGGCCGGCGACAGGTCGTCGTCGCGCAGGAAATGCCGAATGGCCATCACCCCTCCTGCCCGGCCAGCACGACGCTGGCGGCGTCGAGGATGCCTGGCAGCGCGGCCATGAACGAGTCAGCCTCGGCCGCGGTCAGCACAAGCGGCGGCGCCAGCCTCACCGCATCCGGCTGTACGGCATTGACCAGGAACCCGGCCCGCTGCGCCGTCGCCGCCACCGCCGTGCCCGCGTTCCCGGCCAGCGCAATCGCGAGCCAGAGCCCGCTGCCGCGCACGCCGGCCACGAGCGAGTGGCCGATGCCCTCGATGCCGGCCGCCAGGTGGCCGCCTACCGAGGCTGCGTTCGCCAGCAGCCCGTCCCGCTCGATGGTGTCCAGCACGGCGAGCGCAGCGGCGCAGGCCACCGGGTTGCCGCCGAAGGTGCTGCCGTGGTCGCCCTTGGACAGCACCGAGCCGTACCTGCCAAGGCCGATGCAGGCGCCGATCGGCAGTCCGCCGCCCAGGCCCTTGGCAAGCGTGAGCACGTCCGGCGTGATGGCCTCGCGCTGGTGCGCGAACCACTCCCCGGTGCGGCCGATGCCGCTTTGCACCTCGTCGAGCACCAGCATCGCGCCGGCCTCGTCGCAGGCTGCCCTGGCCGCCTTCAGGTACCCGGCCGGGGCCGGGATGACGCCGCCCTCGCCGAGTACGGGCTCGAGGAACACGGCCGCGCAGTCCGGCCCGACGGCTGCCTCCAGTGCCGCGGCGTCGCCGAACGGCACGAACCGCACGTCGATGCCGAACGGCCCGAACGGCGAGCGGATCGACTCCTTGCCAGTCAGGCCGAGCGCGCCCATTGTGCGGCCGTGGAAGCTGCCCTCGGCGGCGACCATGACAGGCCGCTCCGGGCCCTGCGCCCGGCGCACCAGCTTGACGGCGGCCTCGTTGGCCTCCGCACCCGAGTTAGCGAAGAACACCCGGCCGTCGGTGCCGAGCAGGCCGATCAGCCGCTCGGCCAGCTCGACCTGCCGCTCGTGCAGGAACAGGTTGGACACGTGCGCGAGCGTGGCGACCTGCTCGCTGACCGCAGCGATCAGCGCCGGGTGCGCGTGCCCGAGCGCGCTCACCGCGATGCCGCCGATCAAGTCCAGGTAGCTGTTCCCGTCGACGTCCCACACGGTGCAGCCCGTGCCGCGCGCCAGGGCGACCGGCGGCATGCCGTAGGTGAGCATGAGGGCCGCGCCGTAGCGGTCTTGGAGGAGCTCAGTTGCTGACATGGGTCTCTCCGGGGATCACCATGGTGCCGATGCCGGCGTCGGTGAAGATCTCGAGCAGGATCGCGTGCGGGAGCCGGCCGTCCAGCACGTGTGCCTGCTGGACGCCGCCGCGCACGGCGGCCAGGCAGGCCTTCATCTTGGGGATCATGCCGTCCGACAGGCCGGGCAGCATGGCGGCCAGCTCGCCGGCGGTCAGCTGGCTGATCGGCCTGGCCTTCGTGGCGCTGGCCGCGTCCTTGCCCGACCAGTGCGGGTACAGACCTGCCACGTCTGTGAGCAGCACCAGCTTGGCCGCGCCCAGGTGCACCGCGACAGCCGCGGCCGCGGTGTCGGCGTTGACGTTGAGCACCCCGCCGCCCAGGCCGCGCGCCACGCTGGAGATGACCGGGATCCTGCCGTCGGCCAGCAGCGCGCTGACGGCGCCGGGGTTCACCGACTCGACCTCGCCGACCTCGCCAATGTCGACCAGCTCGCCGTCTACCTCGGCCTGCACGCGACGCGCGGTCAGCAGGTGCGCGTCCTCGCCCGACAGCCCGACCGCGAACGGCCCGTGCTCATTGATGAGGCCGACGATCTCCCTGTTGACCTGCCCCGTCAGCACCATGCGGACGACGTCCATGGTCTCCGGGGTAGTGACGCGAAGTCCGGCGCGGAATGTCGACCGCATGCCGAGCCGGTCCAGCTGCGCGTTGATCTGCGGCCCGCCGCCGTGGACCACGACCGGCAGCAGTCCCACGTACCGCAGGAACACGACGTCCTGCGCGAACGCCCGGCGCAGCGTGTCGTCGGTCATCGCGTTCCCGCCGTACTTGAGCACCACGACCTGACCGTGGAAGCGCTCGAGCCAGGGCAGCGCCTCGATGAGGGTGGCGGCCTTTTCCAGCGCGCCGTTCCTGATTTCGGTACCGCTGATGTCCGTGCCGGTCATGTCGGATACGCCGAGTTCTCGTAGACGTACTGGGCAGTGAGGTCGGTCGTGCGGATGGTGGCGGACTGATCGCCCGCGTTCAGGTCAACGGTGATCTTCACTTCTCGCGGGCTCAGGTCGACGCCTGTCCTGTCGGCCGCGGCCGAGCCGTTGCGGCACACCCAGACCCCGTTGATCGCGACGGCCAGCAGGTCGGGCTCGAACGCAGCGCTCGTGGTGCCGACAGCCGCCAGCACCCGGCCCCAGTTCGGGTCCTCGCCGTGCAGCGCGCACTTGAGCAGCGCGGACCTGGCGATCGCCCGGCCGACCTGCACGGCGTCGGACTCCGACGCCGCGCCGGTCACCTCGATCGCGATGGCCTTGCTCGCGCCCTCGGCGTCGGCCTGCATCTGCGCTGCCAGGTCGTCACACGCCTGCGTCAGCAGCGCGGTGAACTCGGCCGGGTCCGGCGTCACCCCGGCGGCACCGCTGGCCAGCAGCAGCACGGTGTCGTTGGTGGACATGCACCCGTCGGTGTCCAGCCGGTCGAACGTACTGCGCACCGCGGCGTGCAGCGCGATGTCCAGCTCCGCGGCCTGCAGGTCGGCGTCGGTGGTGAGCACGACCAGCATCGTGGCCAGGCCGGGAGCGAGCATCGCCGCGCCCTTGCCCATCCCGCCGATGCGGTACCCGGAGCCGGCCGCGGTCACGGTCTTGGCAACTGTGTCGGTGGTGCGGATCGCGTCGGCGGCGGACGTCCCGCCGTCCGCGCTGGCTGCGCCCGCCGCTGTCACGACTCCGGCAAGCAGCGCGTCCAGCGGCAGCCGCTCGCCGATCAGGCCGGTCGAGCACACCGCCACCTCGCCCGCCCCGATGCCGAGCAGCCCGGCCAGGTGCTCGGCCGTCTTGTGCGTGTCCTGGAATCCGGCCGGCCCGGTGCACGCGTTCGCGCCGCCGGAGTTGAGCACCACGGCCCTGACGTTTCCGCCCTGAAGAACTGCCTGGCTCCACAGGACCGGCGCGGCCTTCACCCGGTTGGCAGTGAACACGCCCGCTGCCGCTGCGGACGGCCCGTCGTTCACCACCACGGCTACGTCAAGGTCGCCGGACTGCTTGAGGCCGGCCGCGACGCCGGCGGCGCGGAATCCCCGTGCCGCAGTGACGCTCATGGCGCGACCCCGGTCGCTGCCAGGCCCGCGGTCTCGGGCAGGCCGAGCATGAGGTTCGCATCCTGGATTGCCTGCCCGGCGGCGCCCTTGCCCAGGTTGTCGATGGCCGCGACGACGACGGCCCGTCCGGCCCGGGCATCCGCGGCAGCCTGCAGCTGGACTCCGTTGGAACCAGCAACCGATGCGGTGGCGGGCCAGCGGCCCTCGGGCAGCAGCGTCACGAATGGCTCGCCGTCATACGCGGCGGCGACCGCCGCGCGCAGCTGCCCGGTGCTGGTGTCAGGGTCGGCCAGCGGCGCTGTGCAGGTGGCCAGGATGCCGCGCGGCATCGGCGCGAGCACCGGGGTGAAGCTGACCCGTACCTGGCCTGCATGCTCGCGCGGTCGGTGGCTGGCAGGCGCCAGGTCAGCGGCCTCGGCGAGCGCCTGCTCGATTTCCGGCGTGTGCCGGTGCGCGCCCGCGACCTGATACGCAGAAACCGAGCCCATCACCTCGCTGGCCAGCAGGTCCGTCCGCAGTGACCGGCCCGCGCCGGAGGTGCCGGACGCGGCCACGATTACGACGTCCCCGGGGTCGGCGAGGCCCGCGGCCACCAGCGGCGTGAGCGCAAGGATGGCGGCGGTGGCATAGCAGCCAGGCGCGGCAACGCGGCCGGCCGCCCGGATCTGCGCGCGGGCGCCGGGCAGTTCCGGCGTGCCGGTGACCCAGCGGCCAGGATGCGGGCCGCTGTAATGCCGGGCCCAGGCGGCGCCGTCGGCCAGCCGGAAGTCAGGTCCGAGGTCCACGATCTGCACATCGCCCGGAATCTGGGCTGCCGCTACTGCGGACTGCCCGGCGGGCAGGGCGAGGAACACCAGGTCGCAGTCGCCCAGGGCGGCGGGGCCGTGCGCCGCCAGCGTGACGCCGGCGAGTGCGGGCACGCCCGCCAGGTGCGGGTGGAGCTCGCCGATGGTCTTGCCCGCGCTGGTGTCTGCGGTGACCGCGGCCAGTTCCAGGTCCGGGTGGCCGGCCAGCAGCCTCAGCAGTTCGCCCCCTGCGTAGCCGCTCGCGCCCGCGACCGCGACCCGCGCGCCCATCGACCCTCCTCCGTGCGACCCGTCCTCGGCCCGTCAGCACTGTGCGCGTCAGCACTGTGCCCGCCCGGCCCGCCCTCGGCCGGCCAGCACTGTGCCCGTCCGGCCCGCCCTCGGCCGGCCAGCGCTATGCAAGCAAAGGCCCGCCTTCCGCCGGCCAGCGCTGTGCATGCAACCCAATGAATGATTATGCAGAACTCTGATTGATTATGCAAATGCGGTCATGCCGGTCGGTAACCGGCAGGCACGAGATCTGCGATCCGGCTTGGGTCGATAGCGGCGCAGACGGCATGATGGGCGCGGAAGGGAGACGGCCATGCAGGTCACGTGGACTCCGGGCAGCCAGAGAAGTGGCGTATTCGCGTCAGTGTGCCTTGCGGCGACAGCGGTCGTCTTTGGGCTTGGGCTGTGCGCCTGCGGTCATGCGGCGGCCAAGCCCCTCTCCGACGCTGGCACGCAGTGCGGAACGAGCCGCTCGGCGGCCAACGTGCCGGTGAACATCGAGGTAGCCCGCGGGTACGTCGCCTGCACGACGGCGATGACGGTCGAGCGCGACTACGCGCAGGCCATCGACCAGGGCAAGGCGCCCGGCAACGGCGGCGGCGGCCCGGTGCCGGTGAACGGCTGGACGTGCACTGGGTTCCCCACTCCCGAGGTGCTCAAGACCGGCAACGCGTCCAAGTGCGTCAAGGGCAGCACCGAGATCATGGCCATCCTCGGGACTTAAGCACCGAGGTGAGTACTCCTGGTTTGGCTATAGCCAAACCAGGAGTACTC
>DASPWG010000022.1:0-12144 GCA_035621915.1 Streptosporangiaceae bacterium | reverse complement strand
TGCATCAAGGCGGCACCGGGGCTCGCCCGCGAGCTTGTGCCGGCGGGGTGGGAGACCGAGTTCGTCGCCGTCGGCCGGGACCTGAAAGAGGCGCTGCTCTGGTCCCCGGCCATGTCCAGCACGCCCCGCCGGGCGACGATCCTGCCCGCAGGGGTTTCCCTCACCGCAGAACCAGGCCCGCAGGTGCCGGTGGCCGAGCCGGGAGAGTATCTGCTCGACCCCAGCCCTGCTGTCACCAGAGCGGGCCTGGTCGAGGATCTCGCTCGCCGGGCCGGCGCGTGGAAGATCGACGCGATGATCGCCTTCCTCGCGGCCGATCGCCCCGTGAGCACGCCGTTCGCGCGGACCATGCGCGTCATCGAGTCGATGCCGTGGCATGAGCGGCAGGCCGGACGGAGACTGCGCGAACTCGGCATCGGCTCGGCCGATATCCGCCGACGGGGGCTGGCCGGGGATGTCGAGCAGATCCGGCGGCGGCTCGGGCTGCAAGGCGAGGGCAGTGCGACGATCGTGCTGACCCGCAAGGACGGCAGGCCCTGGGGACTGATCTGCACTCCCGTGCCGCCGAGCAGCCGTGATGACACCGTCAGCTGAGGCCGCCGCGTTCGGCCGCACTGCCAGTTTTGCCGCGCCTCAGCCGGCGACGGAAGGTACGCCGGCTCCTCGCGCAAACGCCGCCCGCACCGATCCGGCCACATACTCAGGCCGCCGGGTGATGTCGTACCAGTCAAAGTGCACGACCTCGAACCCTGCCTCGCGGAGCCGCGCGTCCCGTCGCAGCTGCCTGCGGGCCTCCTGCGGATCTGCGTACTTCAGCGCGCCGTCAACCTCGGCGATCGTGGCGTACTGGCGCCAGTAGAAGTCGGCGCGGCCGACGACGTCGTCGGCCCCAACCCAGACCTGGAGCTCAGGGGGCGGCAGCTTGCACTCGCGGAACAGCGCCCTTGCAATGGACTCCAGCGCCGACTCAGATTTCTCATCGGCGAACTCCACCGCCTCTGCCGCCGTCGCGATTCCTGGCCAGCCCCGGCACTCGATGACCATCTGCTGCAGTTCCGCCTTGCTGGCCTGCCTCGCTCGTAACGCCGAGTCAGCGACGACGACCCCGGCGCGGAACTCGCCCGCCCTCGCCAGGTCGACCACGGTCCTGGCCACGGTCGTCACGCGCAGGCCCAGTCTCGTCGTCACGTGCTCGGCCGGCAGACTTGCCACGTGCAGCCGCACGCCGGGCTTGAGTCCCCGGCGACCCTGGCCAAGCGGGCGAGTCAGCTCCACGGTCGCATCCGGCCGAAGCAGGAGGTCCAGACCATGTATCACGGCCGCCGTCTGATGGCTCGCGGCGAGATCAGGCCCGAGTCTGCGTAGCGCAGCACCTGCCGCCAGCAGGTTCGGCCCATCGGAACGAGCCAGAATGGGGGCCGCCACCTCCGCGCTGGCATACAGGCCGTGGGAGATCTTTACGAGCGTGCCGCGGCGTAGCTGAGACCTGATGCGCTGCGGTGACCGGCCCGAGCAGAGCAGCTCGTTCCTGGTGAAAATGGGCGGTAAGTCACCCCTCATAGGTCCCAGAGTCCGCGCCGCCACCGACATTCTGGTGGTCCCCTGTCGCCTTATCCTGCATTACGTCGACTTTGCCGTCCGTTAGATCCCTTATGCGGCGACGTAAAGCAGGATAAGGCGCGAAGATCCGGCGGATGGCGCGAAGATCCGGCGCAGGCGCCCAGCGCAACGCGCGAAGATCCGCCACAAGTCTAGTCAGATTCGCGCTCTATGTACTGTTTGCGGAGTTTCTCGCCCTTGGCCAGGGCGGTCGCGCGGAGGTCGGCCTGGAACGCCGCGACTCGCCCGGCCAGCGCCGGATCGGTCGTTGCCAGGATCCGGACCGCCAGCAGGCCCGCGTTGCGCGCGCCGCCGACCGACACGGTGGCGACCGGGATTCCGGCGGGCATCTGGACGATCGACAGCAGCGAGTCCAGGCCGTCCAGGTGCGCGAGCGGAACCGGCACCCCGATAACCGGCAGCGTGGTGACCGAGGCCAGCATGCCCGGCAGGTGCGCGGCACCGCCGGCTCCGGCGATGATCACCTTGATCCCGCGGCCGGCCGCGGCCTGGCCGAAGCTGATCATGTCGGCCGGCATCCGGTGCGCGGACACCACGTCCACCTCGGTCGGCACGCTGAATTCGGCCAGCGCCGCCACCGCAGCCTGCATCACCGGCCAGTCAGAGTCACTGCCCATCACCACGCTCACCACGGGCGGCTGCGTCATCGGAAGTCCCCAGTCATCGGAAGTCCCCAGTCAACGGAAGTCCCCAGTCAACGGAAGTCCCCGGCGTCCTCGGTCCCCCAGGCCAGGTAGCTCGCGGCCCGCCGGGCGCGGTCCCTGACTCGCTCAAGGTCACGGCCGAGGGCCGTCACGTGACCGACCTTCCGGCCCGGCCTGACGGGCTTGCCGTAAAGGTGAATCTTGACTCCCGGATCGGCCGCCATCACGTGCGTTAGCCTGCCCTGCAGGTCCGGGTCGTCGCCGCCGAGCACGTTCACCATCACGCTCCACCTGCTGGCCAGCGACGGAGCGCCGAGCGGAAGGTTCAGCACGGCCCGCAGGTGCTGCTCGAACTGCGAGGTCACGGCTCCCTCAATGGTCCAGTGACCGCTGTTGTGCGGTCGCATCGCCAGCTCGTTGACCAGCAGCCCGTCCGCGGTCTCGAACAACTCCACGGCGAGCAGCCCGGTCACACCGAGGTCGCGCGCGAGCGCCAGGCCAAGTTCCTGAGCCTGTGCCGCCACGGCCAGCGAAAGTCCCGGCGCCGGTGCCAGCACCTCACGGCAGATGCCATCCTGCTGGACGGTCTGCACGACGGGGTAAGCAGCGCCCTGTCCGGCGGGAGACCGCGCGACCAGGATCGCGAGCTCGCGGTCAAACGCAACGTGCTCCTCGGCGATCAGGTCAAGACCGTGAGCCAGCACCTCGCCAGCGTCCTGCGGGCCGGCGCAGACCCACACGCCGCGGCCGTCGTAGCCGCCGGTGACGGCCTTCAGTACCACCGGCCAGCCAACCTGCTCGGCGAAGGCCGTCACCTCGCCCAGTCCCGCGACCGGCACGAACCGCGGGCAGCGGTAGCCGAGGGCGGCGACACGCTCGCGCATAGCCCGCTTGTCCTGGGTGTAGCGCAGCGCCGCAGATCCGGGCCTGACCGCGAACCCGGCCGCCTCCATCGCCTCGATCAGCTGGCCGGGAACGTGCTCGTGGTCGAAGGTGACGACGTCGCAGCCAGCGGCGAAGGCCAGCAGCTCAGCACGGTCGCCATAGTCGCCGACGACTGTCTCGGCGGTGACCTGCGCCGCGCTCTCATCAGCGGCCGCGGCGAGCACGCGGAACCTGATGCCGAGGCCGGTAGCCGCCGGGCTGGTCATCCGCGCGAGCTGCCCGGCCCCGACCATTCCGACGACCGGCACGCGCGCATCGGCGGGGGCGGGCGCCGCCCGGGCAGCTTCCCTGACGGATCCGGCCTGGCCCCTCTCCCCAGGCGGGGCGTGCGGTTCGTTGGTATTCATTACCCGCCGTAGCCTACGGTCTCCGACTCCGGACCGGCGCACCTGCCGCCCGGCCGACCCCGCAGCGCCCGGCCAGTCCAGCGCCCGAGCCTACGCAGGCCCGACCACGGCCGGGCGCTCCTCGGCCTCGGCCGTCGCGTGCGGCAGGAACAGGGCGAACACCGCCGGCCGCGGCCGGACCAGCACCACCTGGCCGCCGTCGGCCGCCGCGATCGTCCGCGCCAGCGACAGGCCGAGCCCGGTGCCGCCCGGCGCCCCGCTGACGCTGCGCTCGAAGATCCTGGGAGCCAGCTCGGCCGGCACCCCGCTGCCCTCGTCCCTGACCTCGACCACGACCGACCGGCGGGTGCGCGAGGTCCTGATGGTCACCGTGCCCGCCCCGTGCACCAGGGCGTTGTCCAGCAGCGTGGCGATCACCTGGGAGGCCCCGCCCGGCGTGGCGAAGGCGAACAGGCCCTTCTCCCCGGTCACTACCAGCCGCCGGTTTATCCGCCGGAAGGCCGGCTCCCACTCGATCACCTGCTGCCCGACAATCTCGTCCACGCTGGACAGGGTGGGCGCACCCGAGGTGGACCGGCGCGCCCGGCCGAGCAACTGGCCGACGACCTCTGCCAGCCGCTCGGTCTGCGCGAGCGCAGCCGCGCCTTCCTCCCTGACCACGTCCGGATCGTTAGCGGCGGCCATCATCTCCTCCAGCCGCATCGACAGCGCGGTCAGCGGAGTCCGCAGCTGGTGCGAGGCATCGACGGAGAACTCCCGCTCCGCCGACAGCAGCTCGTTGATGCGCTGCGCGGAGCCGTCCAGCCCCTCGGCCACCCGGTCAAGTTCCTGGATGCCGTACCGGCGCCCGAGCGGGCTGGAGTCACCAGAGCCGAGCCGGTCCGCGGCACCCGCCAGCTCCTCCAGCGGCCGCATCAGCCGCCGGGCGTACGCCAGCCCGAGTATCACGGCGATGCCGACGGCCAGCATGGCGACGGCCCCGATCAGCAGCAGCGACCTCAGCACGTTGTCGGACACGTAGGAGTCGTCGGTCTCGACGGTCACCGAGAAGTCGGCCGTGTCGTAGGTCGAGGTCATGGCGTCATGCGGCGGCGGCTTGGCACCGACGCTGACCGTCCCGCCTGCCGCCTGCTTGATGATCACGTACCGGTCCGGCAGCGTCGCCTGGGCGAGCTGCCGCGCGCCTGGCGGGAATCCTGCGTCCAGCCGTATCTGCAGGTTGCGCGCGACCTGCTCAGCGTCCCTGTGCAGCAGGGCGCGCACTTGGTCGACCTCGAGCCGGGAGATCGCGACGGCCAGCGGGATGCCGAGAGCCAGCACCGCCGCGACGGCGACGGCGATCATGGAGATCAGCAACCGTCGCTGCACTGCCCTACTCCCGAATCGCGACGCACGCCGGCATCAGCGTACGCGTCAGTCGCCCTTCTCGAACCGGAAGCCGACGCCGCGGACCGTGGTGATGTACTGCGGGCTGTGCGCGTCATCGCCCAGCTTGCGGCGCAGCCATGAAACGTGCATGTCCAGCGTCTTGGTCGAGCCCCACCACTTGCTGTCCCACACCTGGCGCATGATCTGCTCGCGGGTGACGACCTTCCCCGCCTCGGCCACCATGAGCGCCAGCAGGTCGAACTCCTTGGAGGTCAGCTCGATCTCGGCGCTGCCAAGCCATGCCCGCCTGGCGTCGGTGTCCACCCTGACGCCCTGCACGACCCTGGTCTCCGAGGCGCCGCGCCGCAGCAGGGCCCGCACCCTGGCGAGCAGCTCGGCCAGCCGGAACGGCTTGGTGACGTAGTCGTCGGCACCCGCGTCCAGGCCGATCACGGTGTCCACCTCGTCGGCGCGCGCGGTCAGGATGAGCACCGGCACCGCCTGCCCGGCAGCCCGGATGCGTCGGCACACCTCCAGCCCGTCCAGCCTCGGCAGGCCGATGTCGAGCACGATGAGGTCGATGCCGCCGTTCTTGGCGGCCTCGAGGGTCTCGGGCCCGTCGGCCGCGACGTCAACGTCGTACCCCTCGCGCCGCAGCGCACGGGCAAGCGGTTCGGAGATTGCCGGGTCATCTTCGGCGAGCAGGACGCTGGTCATGATCCGATGGTATGGCTGCAGGCAAGCAAAACCGGACCGATACACGCGCCTGCGCCCGCCTGTTGCCGCGGGCTATACCTTCTCACAGCCCGCGACCTGCGCAAATGCTGCATTTCGCGAGGATTGAGCGGGCCGTCGTCCGGCAGCTAAACCCTCTCGGCCCCGCCTGCCTTCGACGATGGAAACGGGCAAAGCCAGCCGGCTGCAGCCCGCAGCGCGAAAGTGCCCCGTGGCCAGCCCGGCTACGGGCTCAGACCGGGGTGACCCCGTGCCGGCGGCGGGAGAAGGTCCGGTCCTTGCCGCGCGCCGCGGCGAAGCGGCGGATCAGCTGCGACCGCAGGTCCTCAGGCTCGACCACGTCATCCACGACCAGCTCGCCGGCCAGCCGCAGCACATCGATGTCGGCGTCGTACTCCGCGCGCAGCCTGGCGACCTCGGCCTCCCGCTCAGCGGGGTCGGTGATGGCGGCCAGCCGGTTGTAGTAGACAGCATTGATCGCCGCCTCCGCGCCCATCACGGCAATCTTGGCCGTCGGCAGCGCAAGGGTGGCGTCTGGCTCGAAGCCCGGCCCGGCCATCGCGTACAGCCCGGCGCCGTAGGCCTTCCGGACGATCACGCAGATCTTCGGCACCGTCGCCTCCGACACCGCGCTGATGAGCTTGGCCCCGTGCCGGATGATCCCCTGCCGCTCCACCGCGGTGCCGACCATGAAACCGGGCACGTCGGCCAGGAACAGCAGCGGCAGGTTGAACGCGTCGCACATCTGGATGAACCTGGTGGCCTTGTCGGCGGAGTCCACGAACAGCACGCCGCCCTTGAACATCGGGTTGTTCGCCACCACGCCGATGGCCTGGCCGTCCAGCCTGGCAAAGCCGACCAGAAGCTCACGAGCCCACAGCGCGTGCACCTCGAACAGCGAGTCGGCATCCACGATGCCGCGCACGTACCTGCGCATGTCGAAGGCCTGCCGCTCGCTGACCGGCACCATGGCCCGCAGGTCTGCGGGCTTCGGCTCGCGACCGGCCTGCGCCGGCGGCTGCTGCTGCCAGTTGCCCGGCAGGTAGGACAGGTAGTCGCGCACCGCGCCGATGGCATCGGTCTCGTTCGCGGCCAGGTAGTGGCCGACGCCGGACACCGAGCAGTGCATCCGGGCGCCGCCCATCTCCTCCAGGGTGGTCTGCTCGCTGACCACCATCTCCACCATGCGCGGGCTGCCCAGGTACATGGAGGCGTTCCCGTCCACCATGGCCACGAAGTCGCAGAACGCTGGTATGTAGGCGCCGCCGGCCGCCGACGGGCCGAACAGCGCGCACACCTGCGGGATCGACCCGGAGGCGCGAACCTGGGTGTGGAAGATCTTTCCGGCACCGCGCCGGCCGGGGAACATCTGCACCTGGTCGGTGATCCGCGCGCCCGCCGAGTCCACCAGGTAGATCATCGGCACGCCGGTGTCGTAGGCCTTCTCGATGATCCGGATGATCTTCTCGACCGTGCGCGCGCCCCACGATCCCGCCTTGACGGTGGAGTCGTTGGCCATCAGCGCGACAGGGCGGCCGCCGATAGTCGCGGTGCCGGTGATCACGCCGTCGGCCGGCAGCCCGTCGGCGAGCACGTTGGCGAACGCGCCGTCCTCGGTAAAGCTGCCCGCCTCGACCAGCAACTCGATCCGGTCGCGGGCGAACATCTTGCCCTGCGCGGCGGCTTGCTCGTGGTACCTGGCGGCGCCGCCCGCGCTGATCCTGGCCCGGATCCCGGCCAGCTCGGGGTGGCCGGCTCCAGCCGCTTCCGCTACATCGCTCACGCTCGCGAGCGTACGGCAGGGCGGCTGGAGCCGCCGACTCCAGCCGTCCCGCCGAACCTCGGCAGGGGTGCCGCCATGACCCCTAATGGATATGCAAGTCGACGCCGAGCAGCACCAGAGGCCACAGGAAGACCGCCAGAACCGCAGAGATCAGCAGTTCCAGGTACTTCACCGTGATGTAGACGTGCTCCCAGGCGACGACGAGCCCGACGATGACCCAGATGACGTACAGCCAGCTATGCCTGCGCATGGCCGGGGCTCCGTTCTGTTAGAAGCCAACCAACGACAGCCCAGGTTTCCCGGAATGCGGCGGATAAACACCGCTCGTGCGGGCTGGCACCAGTTCAGGACGGGATCGTCCGCGAGCGCGGCCCGGCCCTGAGCACCTGCGAGGGCAGCGTCCTGCCGATGATCCGCTCCGCGTCCGCAGCCGCCTCGATCATCGCGTCCAGGTCGATCCCGGTTGCCACGCCCATGTCCTCGACCATGTGCACGAGTTCCTCGGTGGCGATGTTGCCGGTCGCGCCCGGCGCGTACGGGCAGCCGCCAAGCCCGCCCACGGACGCGTCGAAGTCCGCCACGCCGAGCTCGAGCGCGGCCAGCACGTTCGCCAGGCCGGTGCCGCGCGTGTTGTGGAAGTGCAGGTTCAGCTGCGCGTCCGGGTAAGCGGACCTGAACTCCCCGACTAGCTCGCGGACCCGGCCCGGCGTGGCCATGCCCGTGGTGTCACCGAACGAGATGCTGTCCGCGCCCGCCGTGACCGCGCGGCCGGCTACCTGCACCACCCGCGCGACCGGTACGTCACCCTCGTACGGGCAGCCCCACGCGGTCGACACGATGACCTGGCAGGTCGCGCCGCGCTGGTGCGCCAGGCCGATGATGGCCGCGATGTCGTCGAGCGACTCGGCGGTGCTGCGGTTGACGTTCTTGCGGTTGTGGGTGTCGGAGGCCGACACGACCGCCTCGATCTCGGCCACCCCGCTGTCCAGCGCGCGCGTGGCGCCGCGCAGGTTGGGGACCAGCGCCGAGTAACGGACCGAGCCGCGCCTGTCGATCTCCCGCCACACCTCGTCGGCGTCGGCCATCTGCGGAATCGCCTCGGGCCGCACGAAGGACACTGCCTCGATCCGCTGCACGCCGGTGCCGGACAGCCTGTTGATCAGCTCGACCTTGGCCGCGGTCGGCACCGGGTCCTCGTTCTGCAGCCCGTCGCGCGGCCCGACCTCCCGGACGGAGATGCGGCTTGGCAGGTCAGACAACGGCCCTCAGCTTTCCAGATCCCAGAAGGCGCCGCCTAGTACGGCTCAACCCTCCCCTGATTATCCCTGGCCAGCCTGTGCTGCTCGTCCTCGACCAGCTGGAACATGGTCGCCTGCACTTGCTGGACGTGCGGGATCTCGGTCAGCACGAGCTGGCTGTCGGCGCCGGGCGACTCCACGATCAGGCGGCCGCAGCCGAGCATCCGGTCGAGGATCCCCTGCTGGAACGAAACGTCGCTGATCCGCGTCAGCGGGAAGTCACGGCCGGTCCGGCTCAGGATGCCCTCGCGGAGCCGGAGCCGCCGGTTGGTCAGCTCGTAGCTGGTGGTCCGCCAGCGCAGCAGCGGGACGCCGACCCAGATGATCGCCGCCACCAGCGCGACGGCGCCCACCGCCAGCCGGGCGGCGGCGACCAGGTGCGGCACGAATATCAGCACGGCCAGCACCACGACAATGATGAGCGCCAGCACCAGGACCGGCCGGAGCACGGTCTTCCAGTGCTGATGCACCTGCAAAACGAGATGCTCTCCCTGGGAGAGGCCGGACGCACTGGCCATACGCCCCATCGTGACACGTAACGAGCGGAGGCGCGCCTCGCTGAAGCGCAACACGCGCGCTACCGGACGTGCACGACGTCCCCCGCGCTGATCGCCTGCGCGCCGCCCTGGCCTGCCACCAGCAGCCTGCCGAGCTCGTCCACGTCGTCGGCGCGCCCGGACAGCGCGGTGCCGCCCGGCAACTCGACCCGGACGTCGCGGCCGATGGTCGTGCACCAGCGCAGGTACTCGGCGCGCAGGCCGCAGGCGATGGCGTCGCCCGGCCTGGCCTGGCTGATCCAGCGCAGGTACCAGTGCTCGAACTCGCGCAGGATGGCTGCGAGCAGGACTGCCCGGTCGGCGTCGGCGCCGAGCTCGGCCAGCGAGGTAGCGGCCGAGGGCAGGTCCTGCGGGCTGCCCGTGACGTTGAGCCCGGTGCCGACCACGATGGCATTGCCGGCCTGCTCGGCCAGGATTCCCGCCAGCTTGCCGGCCGACCGCCCTGCTGCCGGGCCTGGCTCGGCCCGCATGCCGCCCAGCACGTCGTTGGGCCACTTGAGGCCGACCTCGAGCCCGGTATGACGGTGGATGCCCGCGGCTACCGCAACCCCCGCGAGCAGCGGGAGCCAGCCCCGCGCGGCAGCCGGCACCGCCACCGGCCGCAGCAGGACCGAGAACGTCAGCGCCGCCGCAGGCTCGCTGACCCACTGCCGCCCGAGCCGCCCGCGGCCCCTGGTCTGCTGCTCGGCGACCAGCACGCTCCCCTCCGCAGCGCCGTCCCGGGCCGCGGCGACCAGGTCCTCGTTCGTGGAGCCGGTCTGCGCTACCACGGTCACTGCGGACCACAGCCGGCTGCCGGCCAGCACCTGCTCGCTCACCTGCTCAGGTCCAAGCAGCGTCCGCTGACTGTTGCTCATAGGCTCACTCTCTCGCGCGCCCGGCCTGGCCGTGCAGCCGGGATGAGTTCTGCCCTAACCTGTCCGGCATGACCACGCACGCTGAGACTCCGCCGGACCAAGAGCCGCAGCCGGATCCGCACACCACCGCCGGCAAGCTGGCTGACCTGGAGCGACGCCGCTATGAGGCGATCCACGCCGGCGCGGCGCGGCAGGTCGAGCGCCAGCACGCCAAGGGCAAGATGACCGCCCGCGAGCGGGTCGACGCGCTGCTCGACCCAGGCTCGTTCACCGAGTTCGATGAGCTGGCCAGGCACCGGGCGCACGACTTCGGGATGGCACGGAACCGCCCTTACGGCGACGGCGTGGTCACCGGCTACGGCACCATCGACGGCCGGCCGGTCGCGGTGTTCAGCCAGGACTTCACGGTGAACGGCGGCTCGCTGGGCGAGGTCTTCGGCGAGAAGATCGTCAAGGTCATGGACTATGCGCTCAGGACTGGCTGCCCCGTCATCGGCATCAACGACAGCGGCGGCGCCCGGATCCAGGAGGGCGTCGTGGCCCTGGGCCTCTATGGCGAGATTTTCTACCGGAACGTGATCTCCTCCGGCGTGATCCCGCAGATATCGCTGATCATGGGCCCGTGCGCGGGCGGGGCCGTGTACTCGCCGGCGATCACCGACTTCACGCTCATGGTCGAGGGAACCTCCTACATGTTCATCACCGGGCCCGACGTGATCAAGACGGTGACCGGCGAGGAGGTCAGCCAGGAGGAGCTCGGCGGCGCGCATGCCCACAACGTCAAATCCGGCGTGGCCCACTACCAGGCCGCCGACGAGCAGGACTGCCTGGATTTCGCCAGGGAACTGCTGTCTTACCTGCCCTCCAACAACCTGGACGAGCCGCCAGTGCTGGCCGTGGACGGCGACCCGGCAGACCGGCTGGACATCACCGACGCCGACATCGAGCTGGACGCGCTGATCCCTGACTCGCCGCGGCAGCCCTATGACATGCACGCGGTCATCGAGCACGTGCTCGACGACGGTGAGTTCCTGGAGATCCACGCGGGCTTCGCGCAGAACATGGTGGTCGGCTTCGGCCGGGTCGAGGGCGCCCCGGTGGGCGTGGTCGCCAACCAGCCCATGCACTCGGCCGGCACGCTGGACATCGACGCCTCGGAGAAGGCGGCCAGGTTCGTGCGCACCTGCGACGCGTTCAACGTGCCGGTGCTCACGTTCGTGGACGTGCCTGGCTTCCTGCCGGGCACGGGCCAGGAGTGGGGCGGCATCATCCGCCGCGGGGCGAAGCTGATCTACGCCTACGCCGAGGCCACGGTGCCCAAGGTCACGGTGATCACCCGCAAGGCCTATGGCGGCGCCTACGACGTCATGGGCTCCAAGCACCTGGGCGGGGACATCAACCTGGCCTGGCCGACCGCCCAGATTGCCGTGATGGGCGCGGACGGGGCGGTCGACATCCTCTACCGCAGGGACCTTTCTGCTATCGAAGACCAGGCCGACCGGGCAGGTCGCCGCAAGCAGCACATAACCGAGTACGAGGACACCCTGTTCAACCCGTATGTCGCCGCGGAGCGGGGCTATGTAGATGCCGTGATCAGGCCGGCCGAGACCAGGGCCCAGGTGACCAGGGCCTTGCGCGCGCTGCGGACCAAGCGGCAGACCCTGCCTCCTAAGAAGCACGGCAACATCCCGCTTTAGCCGGGTCGGGCAGCGAACAGCCGGCCCGGACCGGGTAAACATTAGAGCAACACGCTGAGTAATCGCTTGATTACTCTGGCAGACTGTCCGGCGTGGTAGACAGCGCCATAGGCCTTGTGACCAGGCACAAGCTGTTCAGCGTGGCTTTTGCTGCTGGCGCCTTGCTGCGCCTGATCACCATGCTGGGGTTCCCGCCCGCCATCTGGTACGGCGGCGACTCGGTCTCGTATGTCAGCTCGGGCCTGCACTTATGGCCGGGGACATCCAGGGAGTCGGGCTACGGCGTCTTCCTC
>DASPWG010000021.1:0-5926 GCA_035621915.1 Streptosporangiaceae bacterium | reverse complement strand
CACGTTCCGGCCCTTGGGGCCGAGGGTGACCTTCACGGCGTCGGCCAGCTGGTTCATGCCGCGCTCGAGGCCGCGCCTGGCGTCCTCGTTGAACGCGATCATCTTCGCTGCCATAGGCTTCCAGTCCTCCTGCGAACTTTGTGCCTGCGTGCCGACCGGGCCGACGCCCGCGACGGACGGCCCGCTGACGGTCAGTCCCTACCCGCCGCCAGGGGGGCCTCATCGCCCCGATCACGTCACTGCGTTATCACTCTCACCCCGAGAGTGCCAACGACATGTTTAGCACTCTCATGCTGAGAGTGCAAGCTCGGGCCCCCATCGATGGGCAATTCGGCAGGTCAGGGGCATAGACCACCGTTCGACATGGTTTGATGAGACGCGCCAGGACATGCGAAAGACCCGGTATCCACAGGGGATACCGGGTCTTTACAGCAGAAGACCGGCAGGTGTCCTAGACGGCCCGGACGGCCTCGGCCTGCGGGCCTCGCTCGCTCTGCGTGATATCGAACTCGACCCGCTGGCCCTCTTCGAGGGTGCGGTAGCCATCCGACTGGATAGCCGAGAAGTGGACGAACACGTCCCTACCACCGTCGACCGCGATAAAGCCATAGCCCTTGTCCGCGTTGAACCATTTGACGGTGCCCTGAGCCATTCCCAACAACTCCCTACTTGCACGGGCTAGGGCCCCGCTCCTGATTAATGCGGGACCCGGTGATCGCGGCACAGTCCTGGCTTCACCAGCAAGCTCAGCTTGCCGCTCTTCCCGCACCAACAGCGACCGGACATGACTCTACATCCTGTCAGTGATAACTGCGGCGACTTGTGATGTCTCAGGCGCAATGCGCCGCACCAGTGGCATATCGCCGGCGGCCGGTCAGCCCCCTGCGACGGCAGGGATAACTGAGACCTGCGTGCCCGCCGGGACGTCGGTGTCCAGACCCTGCGCCAGCCGCACGTCCTCGTCGCCGACATAGACATTGACGAACCTGCGCAGCCGACCCGAGTCGTCAAGCAGCCTGCCGCCGATACCCGGGTAGTCAGCATCAAGCTTCCCGATGACCTCGCGCACCGTGCCGGGTTCCGCCGTCACCACCGCGGTGCCGCCGGTATAGGTCCGCAGGATCGTCGGGACGCGCACCGAAACCGTCATGCCTTGCCTGCCTTTCAGAGCGTCGCGAGACGCAGCGAGGGCTCAAGCGCCTCGAACGCCTCCAGGGTTGCCGGGATCGGCTCGGACGTGGCGATGCTGCCAGCGACCGCATCCGGTGTCTTGAGCCCGTCCCCGGAGTTGATGATAACTGTGCGGGCGTCTGGGTCTATCTGACCTTCCTTGAGCAGTTGGCGCAGGACAGCTAGGGTGACGCCGCCGGCCGTTTCGGCGAAAACGCCCTCGGTGGCAGCCAGCAGCCGGATCGCGTCCACGAGGTCCTCGTCGCTCACGTCGGCGACAGCGCCCCCGGTGCGCCTGACCACGTCGAGCACGTACGGGCCGTCGGCCGGGTTCCCGATCGCGAGCGACTTGGCGATGGTGGCGGGACGTACCGGCGTGACCACGTCCTGCCCGGCACGGAAGGCGGTCGCAACCGGGCTGCAGCCCGATGCCTGGGCGCCGAAGACCCGGTACGGCGACTCGGCCACCAGGCCGGTCGTCACCAGCTCGCGGAACGCCTTGTCGATCTTCACCAGCTGGGCACCGGACGCGACCGGGACGACGATCTGCCCGGGCAGCTGCCAGCCGAGCTGCTCGGCGATCTCAAAGCCGATCGTCTTGGAGCCCTCGGCGTAGTAGGGACGGACGTTGACGTTGACGAAAGCCCAGTCCGCGCGCTCGTCGGCGAGCTCGGACGCAAGCCGGTTGGCGTCGTCGTAACTGCCCTTGACCGCGATCAGGGACCCGCCGTAGACGGCTGAGCCGACCACCTTCTGCTGTTCCAGGTCGGCCGGGATGAGCACGACCGAGCGGATCCCGGCGCGGGCAGCGGCCGCCGCGACGGCGTTGGCAAGGTTCCCTGTCGAGGGACAGGCGAGCACCTTGAAGCCGAGCTCCAGCGCCGCGGCCAGCGCGACGCCGACCACCCTGTCCTTGAACGAGTGGGTCGGGTTGCCGCGCTCGTCCTTGATCCACAGCTCGCGCATGCCCAGCGTCCTGGCCAGCTGGTCGGCGCGGATCAGCCTGGTCCAGCCGGGGTCCAGGTTCGGCCGCGAGGCCACATCCGGCGGCACCGGCAGCAGGCTGGCGTAACGCCACATGCTGAGCGGGCCCGACTCGATCGACGTGCGGGAGATAGGCGGCAGGCTGTAGGCCACCTCGAGCGGGCCGAAGCACTGATCGCACGCGTGCTGGGAGCCGAGCGCACACGTGTGACCGCACTCACGGCAGGACAGGTGGGTGGCATACCCAAGGCGGGACGGGATCTGGATGGACGCTGTAGTCACTGGCGAGGCCTTTCTCCTCATCTGCCCCGCGACGGCACCGCGGGCCGGAGTTGGCACCTGTCACGAAGCGACCTCGCATACCCGAGTGGGCGCATGATCATCGTGATGGTTGCCGGGGCTTCACAGGGCCGTTCCCTCCACCCCTCTGGATGAGCGATATGAAGTTGTCTGGGAAAACTGTAACCGCCGGCAGCGGCTCTTCGCCAATCCGGCCGGCGCCCTCTGCAGACCGCGCGCGTTACGACCGGCACCAGGTGGGCAGTGGGCTATGCATGGGTGGACTGAGAACGCTGGCGCGGCCCATGCTCGCGTCGATATTCGTAGTGCAGGGACTGCAGAGCGCACGGGAGCCGGACCAGGTCGCCGCAGCCGCCGAGCCCGTCGTCAAGCAGATCGCCGGCCTGGTGCCGGCGGTGCCCGCGGAGACCGAGCAGGCAGTGCGCCTCAACGGCGCGGTCCAGGTCGCGGCGGGCACGACGCTCGGTCTCGGGCTGTTTCCCCGGCTGTCTGCGCTCGCCCTGGCGGCCTCGCTGGTGCCCACCACTCTGGCCGGGCACCGGTTCTGGGAGTACGAGAGCCCGCAGGAGCGCGCCCAGCAGCGCATTCACTTCCTGAAGAACCTCACCATGCTGGGCGGCCTGCTGATCGCCGCCGCCGACACCGGCAGCCGGAGGGCGGCCACGAAATGATCACCATTCCGCATCTGGTAACCGGCCGCACGGCCGATAATCTGGCCTTACATGGGCGGAACAGAGCGTGACCGGCGGGTGCTCGTCGCGTCCAACAGGGGGCCGGTCTCATTCACGCGGGGCGATGACGGGCGCCTGACCGCGAAGCGCGGCGGCGGGGGCATGGTATCCGGGCTGGCGCAGCTGGCGGAGAAGGAAGACATGCTCTGGGTCTGCGCCGCCCTGAGCGACGGGGACCGCCAGGCAGCGCGCTCGGCCGACGATGGCATGATCGCCTCCGGCGGCGAGCCAGGCGACTCGGCGGTCAAGATGCTCGACATACCGCAGTCGGTCTTCCAGCGCGCCTATAACGCGGTGGCGAACTCGACGCTGTGGTTCGTGCACCACATGCTCTACGACACCCCGAACAGGCCCAGCTTCGGGCCCGGATTCCAGCGGGAGTGGGAGGCGTTCCGGGCCTACAACGAGGCGTTCGCGGTGGCACTGGCGCAGGCTGCCGGGCACGAGGGCGGGGTGGTGCGCGCCGTCATCCAGGACTACCACCTCTGCCTGGCGCCGCGGATGCTGTCCAAGCTGGCGCCGCACGTCCAGATCGCGCACTTCTCGCACACGCCCTGGGCACCGCCCGACTACTACCGGCTGCTGCCGGACGAGGTGCGCCGCGAGGTACTGGCCGGCATCCTCGGCGCCGACCACGCCGGGTTCTTGTCGGAGCGGTGGGCCGACGCGTTCCTGGACTGCTGCGAGGCCTTCCTGGACTGCGAGGTGGATCGCGAGCGCGGCCTGGTGCGCTATGACGGGCACGTCGCCAGCATCGGCGTGCATCCGCTCGGGGTCGACGCCGACCAGCTCCGGGAGCGGGCGGCCGAGCAGGATGTCCGGATCCGGATGGCCGAGCTGGCCGAGCGGGTAGGCGGGTGCAAGCTCATCGTCCGGGTGGACAGGACCGAGCTGTCCAAGAACATCGTGCGGGGCCTTGAGGCCTACCGCGAGCTGCTGCGCAGCCGGCCCGAGTGGCACGGGCGGGTCATGCAGCTGGCGCTGGCCTACCCGTCCCGGCACGACCTGCCCGAGTACCGGGAGTACACCGCGGCGGTGCAGCGGCTGGCCAGGCAGATCGAGGACGAGTTCGCCGTTCCCGGCTGGGATCCGCTGATCCTGCAGGTGCATGACGACTACGCGCGCTCGCTGGCGGCGCTGAGGCTCGCGGACGTGCTGCTGGTGAATCCGATCAGGGACGGCATGAACCTGGTCGCCAAGGAGGGCCCGATCCTGTCCGATCACGGCTGCGCCGTGGTGCTGTCGACCGAGGCAGGGGCCGTCGCCGAGCTCGGCGGCCAGGCGCTGCTGGTCAACCCCTTCGACGTCAGCCAGACGGCGCAGGCGCTGCACGAGGCGCTGGCCATGGACCCCGGCGAGCGTGCCAGGCGCAGCGCGGCCCTGGCCGCCGCGGCGGGGGCGATGCCGCCCGCGAGGTGGTTCGCCGACCAGCTCGATGCGCTCGAGCGCTAGCTGCCGCCGTCCCAGGTGCCGGCCAGCCAGTCCAGCAGCTGCGTGACACCGGTAGGCCCGGCCACCACCAGATCGGCCTGCTCGGCCAGTTCCGGCACCTCCGCCGATCCGCTGCACACCGCGAGGCCGGGCGTCCCCGCCGTCCGCAGCTCTCCGATGGCACGGAACGCCGGCAGGTCACCAAGGTCGTCACCGCAGAACATGACCGCCGCGGCTGACCGCCGGGCTGCCAGCTCGCGGAGCGCCTGGCCCTTATCCGATCCTGGCGGGCGCAGCTCCAGTACGAAACGGCCGGGCTCCAGGGTCAGCCCGGTCCGCTCGGCGAGCGCCGTGACCGGCTCCCGGAGCCGGTCAAGCTCAGCCTGCGGGCT
This sequence comes from Streptosporangiaceae bacterium, assembly GCA_035621915.1. Classification (GTDB taxonomy): domain Bacteria; phylum Actinomycetota; class Actinomycetes; order Streptosporangiales; family Streptosporangiaceae; genus JAJYUU01. The sequence continues at coordinate 918 of DASPWG010000021.1, read as the reverse complement.
TGCCGCCCGGCGGGTATGAACGGCGACCGCGCGCCCCTTGTCCTCCACGAAGGTGCCATCCGCCGCCCGTGCGGCAGCCAGCACCGCGGGAAGCTCGGCGCGCGCCGCGGCCAGGCCTGGCGGCGGCGGCGGGCTGGACAGCTCACCGTCCTCCCACCGCTCGCTGCCGTAGTGCCCGAGCACGATGACGCCCCTCGCATCCGCCACGCCGGCGTACTGCGCCGCCTCCGCGGCCGGCCGTCCGGTGATGATCGCCACCGTCCCGGCAAGCCCGGCCAGCCGGCGCAGCGCGGCCGTGGCCGCCGGAAGCGCCCTGGCCGCTGCCGGGTCCTCGACGATGGGCGACAGGGTGCCGTCGAAGTCGAGCGCGACCAGTGCGCCTGCTGGCCGCGCGATCAGCGCGGCAAGGCCGGCCTGGCCCGCCTCCGTCCGCGGATGTGGGCTGGTAACGGGCGGCCCGTTTCCCTGCTCATGAGGCCCTGCCATCGGCTCAGTCGGGCCGGGCAGACCTGATGCGCCGGCGCCGACTGCGCTGGCGACGCAGCCTGGCCACGAGCACCGGGTCGAACTCTGCCGCCTCCGGCCTGTCAATGAGCTCGTTCAGCAGCTGGTAATACCTGGTGACCGGCACGCCGAATACCTCCAGGATTTCCCGTTCCTTGGCGCCGGCCTGCCGCCACCAGCTCCGCTCGAAGGCCAGGATGCGCATATCGCGCTCCGTCAGTGCAGCCACCCTCGGCCTCCCCGGCAACCCGCGCCTGGGTCCAATCTTAGGGGTCTCCGCCAGACACGCCCGGGGCCCTGGGGGTATGCGCGGAGCCGATACCGCCGTACGCTCACCAGACGTGACCGTCTATAACCACATGAGCTTCCTGACCGATTACGGACTCGAGGACGGGTTCGTCGCGGCCTGCCATG
>DASPWG010000020.1:0-12623 GCA_035621915.1 Streptosporangiaceae bacterium | reverse complement strand
TGGCCGGCCGAATGCGAAGTCGTCCTCGTTGCGCCCGGAGCCGTCGGCAGCGCCCGCCCGCGTCAGCAGCAGCCGTGCCTGGCCGAGCAGGTCGAGCGCGATGTTGGCCAGCGCCGTCTCCTCTTCCAGTTCCGGCGCCCTGGCCAGCCACTGCTGGAGCCGGTGCGACATGATCAGGGCGTCGTCGCCGAGCATCAGGCAGTACAGCGCGAGGTCGGCGCCGTCGACGCCCTCAGGCAGCGTGGTGTCCACGCCGGCCAGCGGGTCGCTGAAGCCAGTGCCGTAGGCCCACCGGTGGCCGGTGTCCTCGCCCTCGTTGATCGCCTCGTAGGCGGTGTCGAAGCCCATCAGATGTGCGGTACCGAATCGGGGATCTCGTAGAACGTGGGGTGCCGGTACACCTTGTCACCGCTCGGCGCGAAGAACGGGTCCTTCTCGTCCGGGCTGGACGCGGTGATGTCGGCCGCCTTGACTACCCAGATGCTGACGCCCTCGTTGCGGCGCGTGTAGAGGTCGCGCGCATGGTGCAGTGCCATCTGCGCGTCCGCGGCGTGCAGCGAGCCGACATGCACGTGGTTCAGGCCGCGCTTGCTCCGCAGGAAGACCTCGAACAGCGGCCAGTTCGACCGCGGCTGCACGTCCGGCGCCTGCCCGGACTCCGCCGCGCTGCCGTGACTTGTCTCGGTCATGCCGCGGCTCCCTTCCCGGCGGCACGGGCCGCCTGCTTGGCGGCGTGCGCCGCGGCGGCATCCCGCACCCAGGCGCCGGCCTCGTGCGCGGCCCGCCGGCTGGAGATGCGCTGGGCGTTGCACGGCCCGTTTCCGCTAATAACTCGCTTGAACTCGGACCAGTCGACCTGGCCGAAGTCGTAATGCCCGCGTGCGTCATTCCAGCGCAGGTCCTCATCGGGCAGCGTGACGCCGAGCGCCTCGGCCTGCGGGACTGTCATGTCGACGAAGCGCTGCCGCAGCTCGTCGTTGGTGTGCCGCTTCACGCGCCAGCGCATCGACTGCTCGGTGTTGGGCGAGTCGGCGTCCGGCGGGCCGAACATCATCAGCGACGGCCACCACCAGCGGTTGGTGGCATCCTGGACCATCTCCCGCTGCGCGTCGGTGCCCCGCATCATCGTCAGCAGCAGCTCGTAGCCCTGCCGCTGATGGAAGGACTCCTCCTTGCAGATGCGGATCATGGCGCGCGCGTAGGGGCCATAGGACGACCGGCACAGCGGCACCTGGTTGCAGATCGCGGCGCCGTCCACCAGCCAGCCGATCACGCCAACGTCGGCGAACGTCAGCGTCGGGTAGTTGAAGATCGAAGAGTACTTCTGCGCGCCGGTGATGAGGCGATTAGTGAGGTCCGACCGGTCCGCGCCAAGTGTCTCGGCCGCCGAGTACAGGTAAAGCCCGTGCCCGGCCTCGTCCTGGACCTTGGCCAGCAGGATCGCCTTGCGGCGCAGCGACGGGGCGCGGGTTACCCAGTTGCCTTCCGGCTGCATGCCGATGATCTCCGAGTGCGCATGCTGGGCGATCTGCCGGATCATGGTCTTGCGATAGGCATCGGGCATCCAGTCGCGCGGCTCGATGCGCCGGTCCCGCGAGATCGTCTCCTCGAAGAAGCGCTCGAGCTCGGCGAGGTCCTCGGCCGTCTCCGGGGCTGCAGTCATCGGGGCTCCCTATTAACCGATCATTCGGTCAGTAATTATAGCGCGGCCGGGCGCGGATGGGTGGGTGCAGGTGGGGCGGGGCCGTGGTGCAGGTAGGTCCGCGGGAGTCACGGGCCGAACTGGCATCATTGCCGGATGACCTTGTCAGCAGACTTCTCGGTCATCCCGGCGAGCCAGCATCATGCCGAGATCGAGCGGCTGAGCGACGCCATGCAGGACGCTGCCGTGTCCGGCCGGTACCCGCGGCTGACTGTCGAGCGGCCGTGGTCCATCCATAACCCCGTGCTCGAGGGCGAGTTCTCCGCGCCCGGCGCCATCCGCTGGTATCTGGAGCGCGAGCTGAGCCGCCTGGCGGCGGCCGGTGCCAAGATCACCGTCACCCCCGGACGCCCGGCGATCGACCTGCACGACCCCGAGCTGGGCGCGGCAGTTGACGAGGCACGCTGGGACGTGCGGCGCAAGAAGCTGTTCCTGTTCGGCCCGGAGCGGATGGCACTGTCCATCGACCGGCTACAGCACTACACCGGAACCCCGGCCGAGTCCTTCCAGCGGTACGTCCTGCTCACCAACTACTCCTGGCACGTGACAGAGTTCCGCGACGCGCTGCCCGGCTGCACCGGCCCCGAGACCGACAACCCGCAGATGCCGGCCTGGCACTACCAGCAGCCTGGCCGGGCCGGACTGACGATGATCAACATCGGCGTCGGGCCGTCGAACGCCAAGACGATCACCGACCATCTCGCCGTGCTCAGGCCGGACCTGGTGCTGATGATCGGCCACTGCGGCGGGCTGCGGAACCACCAGGAGATCGGTGACCTGGTCCTCGCGACCGCCTACATGCGCGACGACCGCGTCCTGGACGACGTGCTGCCGCTGAGCGTGCCGGTGATCTCCAATCACACGCTGAACGCGCTGCTCATCGACGAGCTGGCGGCCAGGAACCTGCGCTGCCGGATGGGCATCGTGTTTACCACGGCCAACCGCAACTGGGAGCTGCAGCTTGGCCTGGTAGCCGAGAAGCTGCGGCAGTCGCGCGCGGTCGCGGTGGACATGGAGTCGGCCACCGTGGCGACGAACGGCTTCCGGTACCGCGTCCCGACAGCGACGCTGCTGGCCGTGAGCGACAAGCCGCTGCATTCGCGGCCCAAGCTGGCGGGCGAGGCCAGGGCGTTCTACGACGCAACCCGGCGCCAGCACGTCGAGATCGCGATCTCGGTCGCGCAGAAGGCCAGGCAGTTCTACCCCGAGGGCCTGCCCACCGCGGACATCCGCTCGCCGGACGAGCCGCTGCTCGGGCTGACCGAGCCCGACCCTGCGCCGCCCGCGCCCGCGCTCGGCAGTCCTTAGGCCGACGGTGCTGACGCGCCACCACGCCACCGCGTTCCTGGACGCCCGCAGCAGCCTGAAGATCGAGGAACTGCGCCGGACCTGGGATCCCGCCATGGCGCAGCAGATCGCTGCCCACGTCACGCTCGTCTACCCCGAGGAGATCGCCGACCCCGCCGCGCTGATCGCGCGGGCTGCCCGGGCAGCTGCCGGCACCCCGCCGTTCAGCATTGCCGTCGGTTCTCCCATCCATGAGGGCGACCCGGCCGGCGGCGTCTTCCTGCGCGTCGACGACATCGCTGACGGCATCAGGCGCTTCCGCGAACTGGCAGTGCCCTCAGGTGACGCGATCGGCTTCCGGCCGCACGTCACGATCGTCCATCCCCGTACCTCGCGGCGCGGCGAGCAGGCCTGGAACGACCTGGCCGGCCTGCGTCTTGACGACCGGTTCACCATCGCCGACGTCGCCGTCACTGCCTACGACGGCAGGCGCTGGCTAACAGTGCAGACGTTTCCCCTGGCCGGCCGTCAGGAGCCTGACTGAGCCGGCCAGTCCTTGGCGACCAGGGTGAGCAGGTCGTACTTGGCGACCGACGCGCCGTCCTGGTTCGTGACGTCGGTGTCCCAGCGCACCTCGCCGTGGGCGGCATCCTCGCGCGGGATGATCTGCTTGCAGGTCAGCGTGACCGTGAGCTCGTCACCCGGATAGACCGGCGTCAGGAAGCGCAGGTTCTCCAGGCCGTAGTTGGCCAGCACCGGGCCGGGGTCAGGCTGCACGAACAGCCCGGCCGCGAACGACAGCACCAGGTACCCGTGCGCGACCCGGCCGTCGAAGAACGGGTTAGCGCGCGCCGCCTCCTCGTCCATGTGCGCGTAGAACGTGTCGCCGGTGAACTCGGCGAAATGCTCGATGTCGGCCAGCGTGACCTGCCGCGGGCCCGCCACCACGCTGTCGCCGATCCGCAGCTCAGACAGCGGCTTGCGGAACGGGTGCTCGCCCGCGACGCGAGCCGCACCGGGCATCCACTGCCCGGTAACAGCCGACAGCACCCGCGGAGTGGCCTGCACCGCCGTGCGCTGCATGTAGTGCAGCACGCCGCGGATCCCGCCCAGTTCCTCGCCGCCGCCGGCACGGCCGGGCCCGCCGTGCACCAGCGCGGGCAGCGGCGAGCCGTGGCCCGTCGACTCGGCCGCGTCGTCACTGTCGAGCACGAGCAGGCGGCCATGCCACGGGGCGCAGCCGAGCACGACGTCACGGGCGAACGCCGCGTCCCCGGTGACGACCGAGCCTGCCAGGCTGCCGAGGCCGCGCGCCGCCAGGTCGATGGCGTGCGCCGTGCCCTCGTAGCCGATCACCGTGGCGACCGGCCCGAACGCCTCGATCTCGTGCGGCTCGGCCCGGCCGGGATCGTCGGCGCGCAGCAGCAGCGGGGACAGGAACGCGCCCCGCTCGGGGTCCGCGCCCGCCACCTCGACCCGCTCCGGATCGCCGTACACCAGCTTCGCGCCCGCGAGCAGCGCCTTCACGCTGCGCCTGACCTCCTCGCGCTGCTCCAGGCTCGCCAGCGCGCCCATCCGCACCTCAGGCTCTGCGGGGTTGCCGACGACGACCGTTGCCAGCCGCGCGCTGATGGCCTCGATCACGGGCTCAGCCATCAGAGCGGGAACGAGAATCCTCCGGATCGCCGTGCACTTCTGGCCGGCCTTGACCGTCATCTCGGTCACGACCTGCCGGACGTAGAGGTCGAACTCCGGCGTGCCCGGCCCGGCGTCGGCGCCGAGGATCGAGCAGTTCAGCGAGTCGGCCTCGGCGTTGAACCGGACCGAGTGGCCGACCACGCCGGGATGCGAGCGCAGCAGCCTGGCTGTCGCGGCCGATCCGGTGAACGAAACAAGGTCCTGTTCGGTCAGGTGGTCGAGCAGGTCGCCAGCGCTGCCGCAGACCAGCTGGACCGACCCGGCAGGCAGCAGGCCAGACTCCACCAGCAGCTCGACTAGCCGCTCGGTCAGGTAGGCGGTCTGGCTGGCCGGCTTGATCAGGCTGGGCACGCCGGCGAGGAACGCCGGGGCAAACTTCTCCAGCGGCCCCCAGACCGGGAAGTTGAAGGCGTTGATCTGCACGGCGACGCCGCGCAGCGAGGTCAGGATGTGCTGGCCGAGGAACTGGCCGCCCTTGCCGAGCGCCTCCGCGGCGCCCTCGGCGTAGACAGTGTCGTTCGGCAGCTCGCGCTTGGCCCGGCTGGCGTACCCGAGCAGGACGCCGATACCGCCGTCGACGTCGAACCTGGCGTCGAACACGGTGGCGCCGGTACGCGCCGACAGCGCGTAAAGCTCGTCCCGGTGCTCGCGCAGCATCGAGCCGGCCGCCTTGAGCAGTGCCGCGCGCTGGTGGAAGGTCAGCTCGCGCAGTGCCGGCCCGCCGACCTGACGCCCGTAGGCCAGGGCCGCGCCCATGTCCACGCCGGCCGAGGAGACCCGCGCGACCTCCTCGCCGGTCACTGCGTCGAAGACAGCCCGGCCCTCGCCCGCCGGCGCCTGCCAGGCCCCGTTCACGTAACTGCGCAGCAGCGTCATCGCCTGCTCCCTGCTTTACTGACCGTACGTTCGGCAGGTTATCGTGTCCGCATGTCGGGGAGCCAGGCCAGTGCCAGTTCGGCCGCGCCACGCCGTGGCCGGCCGGGCTACGACCTGGAATCACTGCTCGCGGTGGCGGTCGGCGTGTTCAACGAGCGCGGCTACGACGGCACCAGCATGGAGGACCTGTCCAGGCGCCTTGGCATCTCCAAGTCCGCGATCTACCACCACGTGGACAGCAAGGAGGAACTGCTGTCGCTCGCGCTCGACCGGGCCCTGGACGGGCTGTTCGCCGTCGCGGACGGCATCGCGCCGGGCACCGACCCGGCAATCGAGCGACTGGAGCGCCTCGTCCGCGGCAGCGTCGGGGTGCTGGCCGACCGGCTGCCTTACGTAACGCTGCTGCTGCGCGCGCGGGGTAACACGCCGACCGAGCGGAAGGCGCTGGCGCGGCGCCGGCAGTTCGATCAGATCGTGGCCGACCTGGTCAAGCAGGCGGAGCGGGACGGCGACATCAGGCCGGACGTGGACCCGGCGATCACGGCGCGGCTGCTGTTCGGCATGGTCAACTCGCTGGTGGAGTGGTACCGGCCAGCCGGGGCAGGCCAGGCCGCGCTGGCCGATGCCGTCTGCGCCGTGGCCTTCGACGGGCTGCGGGTCCGCCGCGAGCCACGGCGGCCGGCGACCTGACGACCGGGCGCGACATCGCGGCCCGCGCCAGCCGGACACCCGGGTCAAATTCCCGGCGATTGACAACGCCCGGGCGCCATGCCAGCTTCTGTCCGCATGGTGCCAAGCGCGTACGATCCTTACCTCACCGCGGTGGCCACCGCGGCCGCCGCGCTCGTCGGACTGCTGTTCGTGGCCGTTTCTCTTCGGGACGAGACAGTCTTCGGTCCCAAGGCCGTCCCGGGCGGTGCGGCGCTCGCGATCACGGCCTTCAGCGGCCTGGTCAATGCCTTCGTCGTGGCACTGCTCGGCCTGCTCCCGGACAGCAACATCGGCTGGGCCGCGACCGCGATGGCGGTCCTCGACGTCGTGGCGGTCGTGCGCCTGCACAGCCGGCTGCACTGGGCCAAGAACACAACCGTGCTGGCGATCGCCATCCTTGCCTACCTGGCCCAGCTCGGCCTGGGACTCGGGCTGCTCGCCAGCCCGCACGACAGCGGGCTGGTCGACGACCTCGCCTTCGTCTTGTTCATCACCCTGATCGGGTCGCTGCAGCGCGCCTGGTCGCTGATGACGGGCGCGCACCTGAACCGGCCGGCGACGCAGGACCAGGGCGGGCAGGCGGCCCAGGAGCGGTAGCCAGGCCGAACTAGGCTGAGCCGCGGAGGGAACCAGCCCGTGATCCTTGACCAGCTCGAAGTCCCGATCGTGCTCGCCCCGCTGGCGGGCGGGCCGACCACGCCGCAGCTCGCCGCCGCCGTCAGCAACGCCGGCGGGCTTGGCTTCCTGGCCGCCGGCTACCTGACGGCCCCCGCCCTGGCTGACCAGATCGGCGCGGCCAGGCAGCTAACCGGCGGGCCGCTCGGCGTCAACGTATTCGTGCCCGGCGCGCCAGCAGCCGATGGCGCCGTGGACGCCTACGTGGCCGCGCTGGCCGGGACGGCCAGCCGGGCGGGCGCGGAGCTCGGCCGGCCGCGCTTCGACGACGACGGGTGGCAGGCCAAGCTCGACCTGCTGGCCGCCGACCCGCTGCCGGTGACCTCGTTCACCTTCGGCTGCCCGGATCGCGATGTCGTGACGGCACTGCAGGCAGCCGGGAGCGAGGTGTGGGTGACCATCACGACACCCGCCGAGGCGCAGCAGGCGGAAGCGGCGGGCGCGGACGTGCTGGTCGTGCAGGGCAGTGAAGCCGGCGGGCACCGCGGCAGCTTTCGCGACGACCCGGCCAGCGACGACGGCTTCGGGCTGCTGGCACTGCTGCAGCTCGTGACCGCGCGGTCGAGCCGTCCGCTGGTAGCCGCGGGAGGTATCGCCACCGGGGCTGGCGTGGCCGCGGTGCTGGCGGCTGGCGCGCGGGCCGCGCAGCTCGGCACCGCGTTCCTGCGCAGCCCGGAAGCTGGCACCTCGCCGGTGCACCGGGCCGCCGTCGCCGCCAGCGGCGGCACCGCGACGACGCGGGCGTTCACCGGGCGGCTGGCCCGCGGCATCCGCAACCAGTTCCTGGACGAGCACAGCGCGCACGCCCCGGCGGCGTACCCGGAGGTCCACTACCTGACCGCGCCGCTGCGCGCGGCCGGCCGCAGCAGCGGTGACGCCGGGCTCGTCAACCTGTGGGCCGGCCAGGCGCACGAACTGGGCCGGGAACTGCCGGCCGCCGAACTGGTTGCGCTGCTGGCCGACGAGGCGCGCGAGGCACTGCGCGCCGCTGCGGGCCGGCTGCCGTCGGCCTGACGGCCCCTTAGGTGCCCGGCGGGATGGTACGGCTGATATCAGGACGGACTAGAGTTGCCGCCGCGCTAGAGCACACCGCGCACCAGGGGAGCTCGCGCTTGTGAGAGGAAACGCCATGATGCCAGAGCCAGCCGGAAGCGCAGGGCCGCAGTCGCCCGCCGACCTGTTCTCGGTCGAGGGGAAGGTCGCAGTCGTCACCGGAGGCTCGCGCGGTATCGGGGCGATGATTGCCAGCGGCCTGGTGCGGGCGGGCTGCCGCGTCTACATCACCGCTCGCAAGGCCGAGGCATGCGACGCGAAGGCGGCCGAGCTTTCTGAGCACGGCGAGTGCGTGTCGGTGCCGCTCAACCTGGCCGACCCGGCCGCGGCGCAGGAACTCGCGCGCCGGGTAGCCGAGCGCGAGGACCGCCTGCATGTCCTGGTCAACAACGCCGGGGCCACCTGGGGCGCGCCGCTCGAGCAGTACCCGCTCGACGCCTTCGACAAGCTGTGGAGCATCAACGTCAAGGCGCTGTTTCAGCTGACCGTGAGCTGCCTTCCGCTGCTGCGCGCGGCGGCCAGCCCCGCGGACCCGGCGCGGGTCATCAACGTCGGCTCGATCGACGGCCTCGGCGTACCGGCCATGGAGACCTACGCCTACAGCACGACCAAGGCGGGCGTGCACATGCTCACCCGGCACCTGGCCAGCACGCTGGCGGCCGAGCACATCACCGTCAACGCGATCGCGCCCGGCCCGTTCGACAGCAAGATGATGGCGTTCGCGCTCGGCGACCCGCAGACCAGGGCTGCGATCGCGGGCAGCGTCCCGCTTGGCCGCATCGGCGACCCAGACGACATGGCGGGCGCCGCCATCTACCTGGCCTCGCGGGCCGGCCGGTACCTGACCGGCGCGGTCATCCCGGTCGACGGCGGCCTGTCCACGATCCGCCGGTAATCGGCTTGCCCGCCGGCCCGGCCGCGGCTTAGCGTCCCGGCATGCTGCACGTCGCGCGGGTACCGCCGGACCCGGCGGCGCCGCCTGACCGGGCGCTGCCCGGGCTCAGCTGGCGCGCCGTCGACGGAACCGAGGTCGCCGGCCAGGTGAGCGCCTGGCTGCGGCCCGACGAGCGGTGCTTTCTCTACTTCGACACCTGGCAGCCAGCGGCCTACCGGCCGCTGGCGGACGCAGTCGCTCGCGATCTCGGCCGTGACCTCTACGTCAGCCTGGATGACGCGGAGTTCGACGCACTGGAAGCGTGCGAAGCCGCCGGATTCGCCGAGCACCGGCGCGAGAGCTACTACCGGATCCGCACCGACCCCGAGCTGACCGGGCTGGCCGGCGTGACCTTGCCGGCCGGGCTCGGCGTGCTGTCCGCCGCCGACGCCGACATCTCCCGGCTGCGGCTGCTCGACGACGCCCTGCGGCAGGATGTGCCCGGCAGCGACGGCTGGCGCTGGGAGCCCGGGGCGTTCCTGGCCGAGACGTTCGGGGACTCCTTTGACCCGGCCACCTACCTCGTCGCTGTCGCCGCTTCCAGCGGCGAGTACGCGGGCCTGGCCCGGGTGTGGATCAGGCCCGACGAGCCGCGTCTCGGCCTGATCGCGATGCTGCCCGCCTACCGCAGGAGCGGAGCCGCCAGGGCGCTGCTGGCCCTGGCGTTCGGTGTCCTCAGCGCGCGCGGCGAGCCAACCGTCGTCGCCGAGGTCGACGACGCGAACGTCGCGTGCACTGCGCTGCTCACCGGGCTCGGCGCGCGCCGCTACGGGGGCAGCGTTGAGCTACTCCGGCGGCACCCGGCGGGGTGACAGCTCAGCCCGAGGCGAGTGCTGCGCCGATCCGCCGCAGTTGCGCTGTCGCCCCGCCGAGCGCGAACTCATTGTGCTTGGCCGCGGCGAAGTAGCGGTGCACGTCGCCGTCGGTGTCGATGCCGACGCCGCCGTGGACGTGCACGGCGGTGTGCGCGACACGGTGCCCGGCCTCGGCGGCCCAGAACTTGGCGGTCGCCAGCTCGGCCTGGCTGGGCAGGTCGTTCTCCAGCCGCCAGGCGGCCTGCCACAAGGTGAGCCGGATGGCCTCGACATCGATGTAGCCGTCGGCAAGCCGCTGCGCGACCGCCTGGAAGCTGCCGATGGGCTTGCCGAACTGCTGCCTGGTCTGAGCGTAGGCAGCCGTCAGCTCCAGGGCCCGCTCCGCGACACCGAGTTGCAGCGCGCACAGCCCGACCGTGGCGCGGTCGGCGAGCCAGCGCGGGGCATCGCCGCCGATCTCGCCAAGCACGCTGCTGGCCGGCACGGGCACGGACGCTAGCTCCACCGCTGCCGTGCCGGTGCCGCCGGTGACCTGCTGCGGCGCCACCGTGACGCCGGGATCATCCGGCCCGACAAGGAACACCGCGGCCCCCGAGGCGGTGCTGGCCGGAACGAGCAGTAGCGCCGCATCGGCACCGGCCAGGACAGCTGTCTTGGCGCCGGATAGCACCCAGCCGCCGTCGGCCTGCTCCGCGGTCGTCACCGGAGCGGCCGGGCTCTCGCCGTCCTGCTCGGACAGGGCCGCGGCCAGGATGACCTCGCCGCGTCCGGCCGGCGCGGCCCACTGCTGCTGCTGCGCCGGCGTGCCGAACCGCGCGAGGACGGACGCTCCCAGCACGATCGAGGCCAGGTAAGGCACCGGCGCGACCGCCCGGCCGATCTCGGCCAGCACCGTGCACTGCTCCAGCAGGCCGAGACCCGATCCGCCTAGCGACTCCGGCAGCGCCGCCGCGAGCACGCCTGCCGTCGCGAGCTGCGACCAGAGCGCGGTGTCGAGGCCGCCGTCCGCCGTTTCCCGCCGTCGTTGCCTGGTGAGCTGGCCGGCGAGGATCTGCCGGGTCAGCGCGCCGAGGTCGTCCTGCGCCTGGGTCAGGGTGAAGTCCACGAAGCGCCCCCTAACGCCTGCTGAGCGGAAGTCCGAGCGCGGCCGCGCCGATGATGTCGCGCTGCACCTCATTGGTGCCGCCGCCGAACGTCAGGATCAGGGCCGAGCGGTGCATGCGCTCGATCCTGCCCGCCAGCAGTGCTCCCGGCGATCCGGTCCGCACCTCGGCATTCGGGCCAAGTACCTCCATCATCAGCCGGGCCGCCTCGATCGTCAGTTCCGTGCCGTAGACCTTGGTGACCGACGCGGCAGCCGGGCCCAGCGGCCCCGGCTGGGTAGCGATCCGCCAGTTCATGAGCTTGAGCACCTCAGCCCTGGCGTGCACCCTGGCCAGGTTGAGCTGGACCCATTCCTGGTCGATGACCCGGCGGCCGTCGGGGAGCTTGACCGAGCGCGCCCACTGTGTCACGTCGGCCAGCGCTGCCAGCACTGGCGCCGCCGAGGTCAGCGCCACCCGCTCGTGGTTGAGCTGGTTGGTGATCAGCGGCCAGCCACGGTGCTCCTCGCCGACCAGGTTGGCGGCCGGCACGCGGACGTCGGAGTAGTAGGTGGCGCTGGTGGTCACCCCGGCCAGCGTGCGCACCGGTGTCCAAGAGAAGCCAGGCGCGTCGGTCGGGACGATGATGATTGACAGTCCCTTGTGCCGCGGTGCCTCGGGGTCGGTGCGGCAGGCCAGCCAGACGAAGTCGGCGTACTGGATCAGGCTGGTCCACATCTTCTGGCCGCTGATGACGTAGTCGTCGCCGTCGCGCACCGCCCGGGTGCGCAGCGCGGCAAGGTCAGTGCCGGCCTCCGGCTCGGAGTAGCCGATGGAGAAGTGCAGCTCGCCCGCGGCGATCCTGGGCAGGAAGCGCTCCTTCTGCTCGGCCGTCCCGAACCTCATGATCGTCGGGCCGACCGTGTTGATGGTGAGGAACGGCACCGGAACGCCGGCGATGGCCGCCTCGTCGGTGAAGATCAGCTGGTCGAGCGTCGAGCGATCCTGGCCGCCGTACTCCCGCGGCCAGCCCAGCGCGAGCCAGCCGTCCCTGCCGAGCTGGCGGACGACGTCCTTGTAGGCCACGCCGTCGCCGTACTCGCCGTCGAGATGCGCGAGCCCGGCCCTGCGCTCCGGCGTCATCAGCCCGGCGAAGTACTCGCGCAGCTGCTGCCGGAGCTGGTCCTGCTCCGGCGTGTAGCTGATCTGCATCCGCGCCCCTCAGCTAGAACGTGTTCTAGCTGAGTTTAGGGCGTGTCTCGCAGCGGACGCCAGGGACGGGGCTGGCGTGCCCTACCGGCGCCGGCGATAGGCCGGCAGCCCCGGTCCCACGCCCGTCAGGTGGAACGCCAGGCACGCGAGGCCGACCAGCATCAGGCTGAACGGCGCGAAGACCGCGTCCGTAGCGATCCCTGCGGCGTTGATGATGAATGCGATAGCGAAGAGGATCGCTGCTATGACGGCGAGCATCCGGCTGGCTCCTTGGGTCGGCTGGTAGTGCAAGCGCCGCGTCAGTTACCCCGATTTCACCTGATCACGCACGGCCCCCGCGGGGATGGCCAGCCGCTGCGGGTCCCCGTAGAGTAGAACGCGTTCTAGAAGCGAGGAGTTGCCGGTGGCCGAGGCTTACATCGTCGACGCGGTCCGCACCCCGGTCGGCAAGCGCGGGGGCGGCCTGGCCGATGTTCACCCGGCCGACCTCGGCGCGCACGTGCTCACCCACCTGATGAAAAGAACGGCACTCGAGCCAATCGCGGTCGACGACGTGATCTTCGGGTGCGTAGACACCC
>DASPWG010000019.1:0-5411 GCA_035621915.1 Streptosporangiaceae bacterium | reverse complement strand
TTCGGCTGGCCTCGGTCGTCAGTTCGCAAGTAACCCCGCCCCCGTCCGAGTTCATCAATCCGCTCGACGTTCTGGCCATCGTGCAGACCACCCGTGCGCGGATCCGGGGATCCGCCAGCCCGAACGCCCCGTAGCCATCGTCCGGCCAGCGCCACTGGCCCGAACCCGACAGTGTGCGAGTTTCAATCACACAATGTCGCTTTAAGCCGACGGCAGGCTGGCACTATCTTCCGCTTCGCGCGGCTCCGAGACCGGAAGAGAACGGTCTAGTGACCGTCAGTCGCTTGCCTTGACCACGCCGATCGGGCAGGACACCCCTGTGCCATGATCCGGGCAGTACCCGTACGGGTTCTTGTTGTCGGACAAGTACTGCTGGTGGTAGTCCTCGGCGAAGTAGAACTCGCCGGCGGGCACGATCTCGGTCGTGATCTCGCCGTAGCCGGCCTCGGACAGGCGCTTCTGGTAGCTGACCTTCGACTCCTCAGCGGCCGCCTGCTGCTCTGGTGAGTGGTAGAAGATAGCCGATCGGTACTGGGTGCCGACGTCGTTGCCCTGCCGCATGCCCTCGGTCGGGTTGTGCGACTCCCAGAAGACCTTAAGCAGGTTCTGGTAGGACACGCGGGACGGATCGAACACGACCCTGACCGTCTCGGCGTGCCCGGTACGGCCGCTGCAAACCTCGTCGTAGGTCGGATTGGGGGTGATTCCGCCCTCGTATCCGACGGACGTTGACACGACTCCGGGTACCTGCCAGAAGGACTTCTCGGCGCCCCAGAAGCAGCCGAGCGCGAACTCGGCGACCTCGGATCCCTCCGGGTATGGCGGCCGCAGCGGCGTACCGAGCACCTCGTGGACCTCCGGCACGCGCATCTGCTCGGACCGGCCCGGCAGCGCCTCGCTCGCGTCCACCATCTTGGTCTTGTGCGAACCGAAAATGCTCACCGGACCTCCCAACTTTCGTCCCGGCGCCTCCGGCACGGGACTGCTGCAGCCCTCCTGCGGGCGCACCCCATCACTGCCAGGCTAACCGCATGGACTCGGCGCAGATTCCCGTGCCTTCCACCTGCCGTCGGGGAACGGGGCGTTCCCGCTCAGAAGGACATGCCAGCGGAGAAACGAGCGCCACCTATCCGGTGCGCTCGGTGAAAAACTCGCAAAGTGCTATAAAGCCGTCCCTGGCCGGGAAGTCGGGCAGGCCGAGAATCTCTGCCCTGGCTTGGTCAGCCCACTGACGGGCATCGGCCCTGGCCATCTTCATGGCCGGATGTGCGCGCAGCAGCGCAAGGGCCTCCGCGTGCAGTGCCGGGTCAGCGAGGTCGGGCAGGTTCAGCAGTTCCACGAGCCGCCCGTCACCAGGCCCGGCCGTCCGCAGCGCGTACAGCATGGGCAGCGTCCGCACCCCCTCGCGCAGGTCGGTGCCGGGTGTCTTGCCCGACTGGGCTGACTCGCTGGCGACGTCAAGGATGTCATCCGACAGCTGGAAGGCGACGCCAAGCGCGGCGCAGGCCGGCGTGATGCGTTCGATCACGCTCTGCGGCGCGTCCGAGTACAGCGCTCCGAACTGGCCCGACGTAGCGAACAGCGACGCGGTCTTCTCGGTAACCACCCCGAGGTAGTGGTCGAGCGGATCCTCGCCCGGCTGGCAGCCGACCGTCTCGGCGATCTGGCCGGCCACCAGCCGCGCGAACGTCTCGGCCTGGATCCTGATCGCCTGCGGCCCCAGCCCGGACAGGATCAGCGACGCCCTGGCGAACAGGAAGTCCCCGGTGAGGATCGCGACCGAGTTGTCCCACCGCGAGTTCGCGCTCGGGCTGCCGCGCCGCACGTACGCCTCGTCCATGACATCGTCGTGGTACAGCGTGGCGAGATGGGTAAGCTCCAGCGCCACCGCAGCCGACACCACTCGCGGATCCTGCGGGTTGCCGAACTGGGCCGCGAGCAGCACGAGCAGGGGCCGGATCCGCTTCCCGCCGGCCTCCATCAGGTGGATCGACGACTGCGCGAGCACCGGGTGGTATGCGCCGGCGGCCTCTCGCAGTCCGTCCTCGACGAGCGCGAGACCGGCACGCACATCCGAGGTGAGCGCGGCGTCGGTGAACTCCACCGGGACTGCGGCAATCACATGGATCTCCTCATGGGCTCGCCGATGTCCCGGCAAGCCTGTCGTAGCAGAGGCTACCTCCTGGCGTTCCCCACGATATGCGCATGCCTAGGCAAAGCCAGATCCACTCGGGCAGGCCAGCGCGCTGGCACGGCCGGTGCGCACGGCGCCGCAGGGGGTCGCGGAGTTGGCGGCTACCGGACGAACAGCGTGCTGGCAGCATGGCTGGCGAGGTTGAGCAGTGGCTGCGGGACGACGCCGAGCACCACTGTGACGACCGCGCCGACAGCAACTGCCAGGCCGGTGTACGCGCTGGGCTTGACCACCACCGGACCCTCGGTGGCCGGCTCGCTGAAGAACATCAGCACGATCACCCGGACATACGGGAACGCCAGGATCGCGCTGCTCAGCACGCCGATGATGACCAGCGGCAGTGCGCCGCCCTCGATTGCGGCGCGGAACACCGCGAACTTGCCGGTGAACCCGCTGGTCAGCGGGATGCCGGCGAAGGCGATGAGGAACAGCGCGAACAGGCCGGCCACCAGCGGCGAGCGCTTGCCAAGACCGGCCCAGCTAGACAGGTGGGATGCCTCGCCGCCGTGGTCGCGCACCAGCGTGACGATGGCGAACGCGCCGATCGTAGCGAAGCCGTAAGCCGCCAGGTAGAACAGGCTGCCGGACAGGCCCGCGGCGTTCGCAGCGATCACGCCCGTCAGGATGTAGCCGGCCTGCGCGATCGAGGAGTACGCCAGCAGCCGCTTCACGTCGCGCTGCGTCAGCGCGATGATCGACCCGGCCAGCATGGTCAGGATCGCGACGCCCCACATGGCCGGCCGCCAGTCCCAGGTCAGCTGGCCGAAGGCGACGTAGAAGACCCGCAGCAGCGCGCCGAAGGCGGAGACCAGCGTGCAGGAGGCCATCAGCGCGGTGATCGGCGTGGGGGATCCCTGGTAGACGTCAGGCTTCCAGGCCTGGAACGGCACGGCACCAATCTTGAACAGCAACCCGATGCCGACCAGCGCCACGCCAGCGAACAGCAGCGTCGTCGACGCGGTGCTCGACTGGGCCGCCGCGGCGATCGCACCAAGCTGCACCGAGCCGGAGTACCCGTACAGCATGGCGACGCCGAACAGGAAGAAGGCCGAGGAGAAGGCGCCGAGCAGGAAGTACTTCATGGCCGCTTCCTGCGACAGCAGCCGGCGCCGCCGGGCCAGGCCGCACAGCAGGTACAGCGGCAGCGACAGCACCTCGAGCGCGATGAACATGGTGAGCAGGTCGTTTGCCGCCGGGAACAGCAGCATGCCGCCAACCGCGAACAGCGTCAGCGGGTACACCTCGGTATGCGACAGCCCGGCCAGCAGGCCCTCGCGCTCTTCCGCGCTGCCTGGCACCGCGGCCGCCTGCGGGGTGAACGCGCTCACCTCGTGCGAGGACTCGGCGATCAGGAGCACGCTGACGAACGCCAGCACCAGGATGGTGGCCTGGATGAACAGCGTCGGCTTGTCGATCGCGATCGAGTTGATGGCGACCGTCCTGCCCGCCGAGCCGTTATTGAAGATCGGGTTGGTGCCCGCCAGCACCACTGTCAGCACGAACGCGCCGCCGAGACCGCCAAGTGCCAGCGCGATGTGCATCGGCCGGCGAAGCGCGCTCGGCGCGAAGGCCTCCACTAGCACCCCGGCGATGGCCGCGCCGAAGACGAGCAGCACCGGGGAGAGCAGTCCCCACTGGAATTGCGGCGCGGCGATGGTCGATGCGGCGGCCGCGACTGTCCCGGTCACCCCGAGCTCCTTTGCGTCTGTGTTGGCCTGGAGTGCGATCGCGCCGGGGCTCGGCGCGCCTGATGCAGGGTGGCCTGGGCCACGGCCGGCCGGACCGCGCTGATCGGGTGGCGCAGGTCACTGGTCGTGCTGCCGGTAGCCGCGGGGTGCGGCGGCACCGGGTCAGGCGAGTTCAGCTGGACCTGGGTGGCGTGCACCGCTGGATTGATGATGTCCAGCACGGGCTTGGGGTAGACACCGAGCACGATGATGAGCGCGATCAGCGGCCCCACCGCCCACAGTTCGCGGCCCTTCAGGTCGCTCCACCCCGCGACCTCCTCGCGCACCGGGCCGGTCATCGTGCGCTGGTACATCCACAGGATGTAGATGGCGGCCAGGATGATGCCGAGAGTGGCCAGGCTGGCGGCCACCGCGTACCTGGTGAAGGTGCCCACCAGCACCAGGAACTCGCTGACGAACGTGGACAGGCCAGGCAGCGAGAGCCCGGCGAGGCCGGCGACGAGGAACGTGCCGGCCAGCAACGGCGCCACCTTCTGCACGCCGCCGTAGTCAGAGATCAGGTGCGAGTGGCGCCTGGCCACCATGAACCCGGCGATGATGAACAGCGCCCCGGTGGCGAACGCGTGGTTGACCATGTACAGGGTGGCGCCCGTCTGGCCCTGGCTGGTCATCGCGAAGATGCCCAGCGTGATCAGCCCCATGTGGGACACCGAGGTGTAGGCGATCAGGCGCTTCATGTCCGCCTGGCCGATCGCGACGACCGCGCCGTACAGCACTCCGATCACCGCCAGCACGATGATCAGCGGGGTGAAGTAGTGCGCGGCCGACGGGAACAGCTCCAGGCAGTACCTGAGCATCCCGAACGTGCCTACCTTGTCCAGCACGCCGACCAGGAGGACTGCCGCGCCCGGCTGGGCCGAGGTCGCCGCGTCCGGGAGCCAGGTGTGGAACGGCCACAGCGGCGCCTTGATCGCGAAGGCGATGAAGAAGCCGAGGAACAGCCACTTCTGCACGGTCGGGCTCAGGGCCAGGTGCGTCAGCGGCAGGAACAAGAACGTGCCGGGACGGCCGCCGTGCGTCGAGTACACATACAGCGCGATCACGGCGACCAGCATGAGGAGCCCGCCGAGCAGGCTGTACAGCAGGAACTTGACCGCCGCGTACTGGCGCTGACCGACCCCGAAGCTGCCGATCATGAAGTACATCGGGATCAGCATGGCCTCGAAGAACACGTAGAACAGGAAGACGTCGGTGGCCGCGAAGACGCCGATCATCATGGTCTCCAGCACCAGCATCCACGTGAAGTAGGACTTGGCGCTGCCGCGGGCCCTGGCCGTCAGGGGTGTCCCCGCCTGCTGTCCCTCCGCGGGCGCAGACTCGCCCTCCGCGTCGTTCCACGAGGCCAGCACGACCACCGGCATCAGCACGACTGACATCAGGATCAGCACCAGCGCGATGCCGTCGACGCCGACGGCGTAGTGCACGCCGAACTCCGGGATCCACTGGTAGGTCTGCGCGAACTGGAACCG
>DASPWG010000018.1:0-6587 GCA_035621915.1 Streptosporangiaceae bacterium | reverse complement strand
TTCGCCTGGATCGGCCTCAAGGCCGTGATCTGGGGCCTGGAGGAGTGGCACCGCAAGGCCGAGATGTCCTGCGACCGGGCGGGCCTGCTGGCCACCCAGGACGTGGAGGCGGCCCGCCGCGCGCTGATGAAGCTGGCCGGCGGCCGGCACCTGGCCGAGCTCAGCCACGACGAGTTCCACCGCCAGGCGCAGGAGTACGACGCGGTGCCGGACGTGCGGGACAGCCTGCTGAAGCTGCTCCAGCTGCAGGGCACCACGCACCCGTTCGCCGTGGTCAGGTTCGCCGAGATTGACCGCTGGGCGCAGGAGGGCGAGTACCGCGACATCCTCGCCGGGAACTACCCGCGCCGCGACGAGGACCACGAGGCCTCGGTGGGCGACGAGTTCAAGTCGGCCGCCAAGTCCTACCAGGAGTCCTGGAACCGCAGCGCCGACCCGCTCATCGGGGTCGTGCGCGGCGTCGCCAACGGCGCCGTGGACGCCGGCACCCGGCTGATCAACCGCTTCGGCGGCGGTGCTGGCGGCGCTGGCGGTGGCGATGGCGAGAGTGGCGGCAGTGGCGGCAGTGGCGGCAGTGGCGACAGTGGCGACAGCGACCGCGACGACGACGACTCTTCATGATCCTGGAGTGTTGTTCGGACTATTTCCGAACAACACTCCACTCAGATGAACGGGGCCCGAGTTATCCACAGGCGCGACGGAGTCGCTGCCGCCTCGCGGTCGCTTCGGGCACCCTAATGTCGTGTTTGACGGACTTCCTGCTGGCCTGCGAGATCTGGCCGCGCGTCAGTGCGGCATCCTGACCGCCACCCAGCTCGTCGAGGCTGGCGTACGCAAGGACGTGCCTGCTTACCGGGTCGCGCAAGGGCGCTGGCAGCGGCCCTTCCGCGGCGTGTGCGCGACTTTCTCTGGTGAGCTCGACCGTGAGGCGCTCTTGTGGGCCGCCGTACTCCGCGCCGGACCCGGTGCCATGCTCAGCCACCAGAGTGCGGCTGAGCTGGCAAGACTGACAGACGAGCCGAGCACGCAGATCCACGTGACGATCCCGGTGCAGCGGCGGATCGCGCCTATCCGTGGCGTCGTACTCCACCGCCGTGCTGATGCGGATCAGGCTAGGCATCCTGTCCTGCTCCCGCCGCAGACGCGCGTCGAGGAGACCGTGCTCGACCTGGCGGGAGCGGCCAGGACGCTGGACGGTGCGGTCGGCTGGGTCACTCGCGGCCTGGGCCGGCGGCTCACGACCGCCGGCAAGCTCCGCGACGCCCTGGGCTCGCGGGCGAGGATGCGCTGGCGGGCCGAGCTCACCGAGCTGCTGAGCCCGGAGTTTGCAGGCGTGCTGTCGCCCCTGGAGTACCGCTACCACCGCGACGTGGAGCGCCCGCACGGGCTGCCAGCCGGGACCCGGCAGGCGCGCTTCCTCGCCGGGAGCCGCACCGGCTACCGCGACCGCAGCTACGACGCCTACCTCACAGTGGTCGAACTCGACGGGAATCTCGCGCACACGGCCGACGAGCGCTGGCGAGACATCCGCCGTGACAACGCGGCGGCCGCGGGCGGCCTCATCACACTGCGATATGGCTGGCTCGACGTCACCAAGCATCCGTGCCAGGTCGCGGCCGAGGTGGCCGCGGCGCTCGCGGCGCGCGGCTTCGCCGGTGCCACATCATGCGGGCCGGGCTGCCCGGTCAGCCATGCGTCAAGTGCGCTGCGGTCGGCCTGACCAGCCAGCGCAGCCGGCCGCAACTCGACGTGCTGATCGCTGGCCGGCGGCACAAGGCCAGCGCCGCCCCGGGCGAGGTCGCGCCATCACCGCCGGGTAGCCGCCGCGGGCGAGGTCGCGCCACCACCGCCGGGCGGCGTCTAGGTGCAACCGTCGCCGCCAGGGGCACGCCCGGCTACCCGGCCGCGGCGAGCGTCGGCACCTCGCTGAGCCGCTCGAGCACGCCGGGCACCCGGCCGACATGGACCACCCCAACCTGCTGGGTGGCCCTGGTGAGGGCCACGTACAGGTCGTTCAGCCCGCGCTCCGACTCGGCCAGGATCCCGGCCGGGTCGGCGATCAGCACGCAGTCGAACTCCAGTCCCTTGGCCTGCCGGACGGTCAGCACGACGACCGGGCTGGTCAGGTCGGGATCGGCGCCGAGCGCGGTGCCAGGAAGCGCCTCGCTGACGACCTCGCCGATCTCGTCCAGCCGTCCCGCAGGCACGATGACCGCCATCTTGCCCTCCCCGGCCTGCCGCGACAGGCGGGCCGCGGCCTCGGCCACTGCCGCATCCAGGCTGGCCGCCGTCGTCTCCAGCCGCCACGGCTCGTGCCCGGACTCGCGCACCGAGCGGGGCGGCGTCAGCCCGGCGTCGATCGCCCGCAGGACGTCGGCCGCGACCGTCATCACCTCAGCCGGCGTGCGGTAGTTCACCGTCAGCGGCGCCAGCCGCCACCTGTCCCCCAGATAGGGACCGATCGCGTCGGCCCACGACGCCTGCCCCGCGAGGTCGCCGGTCTGGGCCACGTCCCCCACGATCGTGAGCGAGCGGGCCGGACACCGGCGCATGAGCATCCGCCATGCCATCGCCGACAGTTCCTGCGCCTCGTCCACGATCACATGCCCGAAGGCCCAGGTCCTGTCCGCGGCGGCGCGCTCCGCTGCCGTCAGGCCCTGCTCTTCCTCGAACCTGCCAGCGAGGCGCTCCGCGTCCACCAGGTCGGCGCCCATGAGGACCTCGGGATCGTCCTCCTCGTCACGGCCGATGATCTCCAGCACGCCCTGTGCGTACGACTCCAGCCGCCGGCGGCGCCGTCGCTCGGCGGCCCTGACTGCGCGGTTGTCGTCACCGAGCAACTCAGCGGCCTCGTCCAGCAGCGGAACGTCCGCCGGCGTCCATGCCTGACCCGGCTCGCGACGGAGCGCTGCGCGATCCGAGCGCGACATGCTGGGCGACGCAGCCGAGAGGCGCGCGGGGTCGGTCAGCAGATCACCTACTAGCTGCTGCGGTGACAGGACCGGCCATAGCTCGTTGATGGCTGACCGGACGCCGAGGTCGCCGCGTAGCTCGCGCCGCAGGTCATCTAGCTCGTCCTGGTCGAGCAGATTCGCGCCGGTCTGCACGTCGGTTCCGATCCGGCTCGCAAGCTGCCTGGTCAGCGCGTTGAGGATTTCCCTGCCGAAGACCGCGCGCGCCTGGTTGTGCGGCCGTCTCGATCGCCTGGCCCGTTCCCTGGCCTGAGCGATCATTCGGGGCGTGAGGCGGAGCCTGCCTGTCTCTGCCGTGAGCGCGGGCGTAGCGCCCTCACGGCCTGCCGACGTTGCAAGACGGAGGCTGGCCACGTCGGTGGAGATCTCCACCGGCTCGGCCGGGAGGCGCTGGCGGTCCCTGACCGCGGCGGCGATGACCTTGGCCATGCTGGCTCTGCCCTTGATCGCCGCCACTGTGGCCGGCTCCGCACCAGTCGCGCTGACGCCGGGAAAAAGGTCGCCAATGGTGGACAGCAGCACGCTGGTCTCGCCGAGCGAAGGCAGCACCTGGCCGATATAGCGCAGGAAGGTGGCGTTCGGGCCGACCACCAGCACGCCGCGCTTTTCTAGCTGGTTGCGGTAGGTGTAGAGCAGATATGCGGCGCGGTGCAGGGCCACCGCGGTCTTGCCGGTGCCAGGGCCTCCCTGTACCACCAGCGCGCCCGGCATTGGCGCCCGGATGATCACGTCCTGCTCGGCCTGGATGGTCTCGACGATGTCCCTCATCGAGCCGGTCCTGCTGGTGTTCAGCGCGGCGAGCAGGGCGGACTCACCGGTCAGGCCCTCGTGCCTGGACGGGTCGGCAGACTCCAGGTCAAGTACCTCGTCGTCGAGGCTGACGACCTCGCGACCGCGAGTCTTGATGTGCCTGCGCACCCGCACGTCGCCAGGCGATGCGGCGGTGGCCAGGTAGAACGGCCGCGCGGCATCAGCACGCCAATCCATCAGCAGCTGGTCATAGTCGTCAGAGTCCGAGTGAATACCGATCCGGCCGACGTAGCGGAGCTCTCCGTCTGCGAACTCCAGGCGGCCGAAGCACAGCCCGTTCTCGGCCGCATCCAGCTGGGCCAGTTGCTGACGGTACATGGCGCTGAACGCTTCCCGCTCTACCCGGGCCTGATGGGTCCCGCCCTGGTGCGTAAGCACGCCGGCCATCCGGTGGCTGGCACGCTCCCTGAGGTCGTCGAGCCGGCCGTAAAGCATGGAAATATAGCCCTGCTCACGATCCAGTTCTGCGTTTGACAACCAAGCTCCTTCGGAATATTATTTAATTGGTAATTAGGCGTTCTGTTTGGAATTCGTCTTACGCGCTACAAGAATGTAGCGCGTTTTCTTATTCCCGTCGCATCGCATAGCCATCGGGAACGAGGTTGCTGCGCGGCCATATTCCGCCGGGCACAAGGTTGCCCGCCCCACCCCGCCAGGAACGACCCCCGGCGCCGAGTCATCAGCGGCCGGGCTAGCTGATCCGCGCGTCGCTACCCCGCGGTCCGAATACCCCGCCGCCTGCGGACACATCGGGATCCCAGTCGAAGACCACGCAATTGTCCTCCTCGCCGATCAGAACCTCGGCGCCCGGCATCGCGCCCGCCTTGGCCAGCGCGTCCTCCACGCCCAGCTTGGCGAGCCGGTCCGCCAGGTACCCAACTGCTTCGTCGTTGCTGAAGTCGGTCTGCAGGATCCAGCGGCGCGGCTTGTCGCCACGGATGATGAAGGTGTTCTCCCCCGCTGGTACCACCTCGAATGCCGGGCCAGCGACCGGCTCAGGCCTGATCACCACCCGCGTCGGCTCTGGCGGCGGAGCCGCCGCGCGGACCGCGGCAATGACCGCGCCGATCGTGAAGGCGAGGTCGCGCAGTCCCTCCGTGCTGGCCGCCGACACGCGGTGCACTACAAGGCCGCGAGCTTCCAGCTCGGGTTCCACCAGGTCCGCGAGCTCCCTGGCCGCAGGCACGTCGATCTTGTTGAGCGCCACTATCCGCGGCCTGTCCATCATCTGGGCACCGGTGAGCTCCTGATACGCGGCCAGCTCGGCTTCCACGGTGTCCAGGTCGCTGATCGGATCCCTGCCTGGCTCCTCGGTCGCGCAGTCCAGGACGTGCACGAACACCGAGCAGCGCTCCACGTGCCGCAGGAAGTCCAGGCCAAGGCCCTTGCCCGTGCTCGCCCCCGGGATGAGGCCCGGCACGTCGGCCACGACGAACTGAACGTCGCCGGCTTCGACCACGCCCAGGTTCGGCGTGAGCGTGGTGAAGGGATAGTCGGCAATCTTCGGCCGGGCCGCCGACATTGCCGCGATCAGCGATGACTTACCCGCGTTCGGGAAGCCGACCAGTCCGGCGTCGGCGACCGTCTTGAGCTCCAGGACCAGCTCCAGCTCTGTGCCTGGCTCGCCGCGCAGCGCGAAGCCGGGCGCCTTGCGCTTCAGCGAGGCCAGCGCGGCGTTGCCGAGGCCACCGCGGCCGCCCTCCGCGGCGACGTAGCGGGTGCCGGCGCCCGTCAGGTCGGCCAGCTCCCGGCCATCCGAAGCCTTGACGACGGTGCCGTCAGGCACCCGGAGGATCAGGTCCTCGCCGTCGGCGCCGTTGCGGTTTGATCCGGCTCCAGCCTTGCCGTTGCCGGCCTTCCGAACCGGGCGTCGGTGGAAGTCGAGCAGCGTCGCCATGCCAGGTTCGACCTCGAAGATCACGTCACCGCCACGCCCGCCGTTGCCGCCGTTCGGCCCACCGAGCGGCTTGTACTTCTCGCGGTGCACCGACGCGCAGCCGTTGCCCCCGCTCCCGGCTCGCACCCGAATTTCTGCCTGATCGGCGAACTCCGCCACGCCTGTAACCCCTTCCGGCTCCCCAGCTCCCCGGCTCGCACTTGCCGCTGCGAAACGGCGGCCCGGCTAACGCCGCCGCTGGCGGAATCCCGGCCTGTCGTGCACGGTAAGCGACAGGGGGCGGACCGCACGCGGTCCGCCCCCTGAGAGCCTGTAATGGACCAGCTGGCCTGGTATACCCAGGCTGGCCGTTCCGCAGTGCCTAGCTGGCCTGCGCGGTAGCAGGTGCCCTGTCACCGGCCTGTACCGGCACAACGCTCACGGCACGCCGACCGCGCCGGGTGCCAAACTCGACGTTCCCGGCGACCAGGGCAAACAGCGTGTCATCGCCGCCGCGGCCCACGCCCACTCCCGGGTGGAAGTGGGTACCGTGCTGGCGCACGATGATCTCGCCCGCGTTCACGTACTGGCCGCCGAACCGCTTGACGCCCAGCCGCTGCGCATTGGAGTCGCGGCCGTTCCGGCTGGACGATGCGCCCTTCTTGTGTGCCATCTCAGCCCTTCTTCCTCGAGCTGGTGCTGGCCTTAGCCGATCCGGCCTTGCCTGCCCCGATGCCGGTGACGCGCACCTGCGTGTACTTCTGCCGGTGACCCAGGCGGCGCCGGTAGCCGGTCTTGTTCTTGTAGTGGATCATGTTGATCTTGGGGCCGCTCGCGGCGCCCACGATCTCAGCGGTGACCTCATAGCCGCCGAGTTCTGCGGGGTCGCTGATGACCTTGCTGCCGTCCACGACGAGCAGGGCCGGCAG
>DASPWG010000017.1:0-6665 GCA_035621915.1 Streptosporangiaceae bacterium | reverse complement strand
TCAAAGGTGCTGGCGCGCAGCGCGGCGTGCAGGTCCCACATTGGCATCGTGCTGACATCCAGTCCCGGCCGCAAGGTCAGGTACTGGCTGGTGAGGGTTTCCATGACCGCAGCGCCGTGCGCCCAGCCGATCTCCAGGCGGGTGATGGCCAGGTCGGCCAGCGGGTCGCCAAAGGCCGCGTCCTCCCAATCGATGACCCCGGCCAGCCTGCCAGCGCGCCAGAGCGCGTTGCCTGGCCAGTAGTCGCCGTGCAGGACCACCGGCTGGTTGACCGGCGGCGGCGGCCAGCTGGCGGCCAGGGCAGCACGGACGGCACTGGCGCCGGGGAACGGGTCGCGTGCCGGTGGCGGCCTTTCCAGCCTGCGCGGCACGTCGGTGCGCACATCGGGCAGGAACGCGACGTCGGCCCGCGCGATGCCGGCGTCATGCACCCTGGCGAGGGTGGCAGCGAGCTGGCCGGTGTAGTCGGCCAGGTCGGGCGGATCGTCGACGCGCGCGCCGTCGATGAAGTCCTGGAGCAGGCACGGCCCTGGCCCGAGAGCACCGGTCTCGTCGGCGAGCCATGGCCGCGGGACCGGCAGCCCCCGCGCTGACAGCAGCTCGAGCAGGCGGTACTCGGTCCTGGCGGCCAGCGGGTCGGAGCGCAGGTTGGCCGCGCCGTACTGGTGCAGCACGAGCCGCCGCAACCGTCCGCCGGGCTCCTCGACCTCGATTCCGCTGACCTGCGCGGCCACGGCCCCGGCCAGCGGCCAGGTGCGCACCACCCGCCAGCGCGGATCGACCGCCCGGACCAGGGCGCTGATCTGCTCTGGGGTCGCCAGTACTGGTTGCCGCACGGACCGATCATGCCAGAGTGTGCGATAGCGGCTCTCGGCCTAGACTTCCGGTGTGGAACCGGGCGAGCACGCCTTCGAGCTGGGCACCGATGGCCCCTCGGTGATCCTGGTCGGTGTGGACGACTCCACCACCTCAGTGCGGGCTGGCTGGTACGCGCTCGGCCTCGCGCGCAGGCAGGGAGCCAAGCTTGTGGCGGTCTTCGTGGCGCCGATGGCGGGCGTCGGGACGTCGGGCCCTGGCGGTGCGGCGCTGACAGTGGCCAAGAACGAGGCGTTCGCCGAGGTGGCGCGCGGGATGAGGGAACGGGCTGAGCAGGCGGCGGCGGAGTTCGGCACCTCGGTGACCTTCCTGGCGCGGCGCGGTGAGCCGTTCGCCGAGATCTGCCGCGCCGCAGATGAGGTCCGGGCGGATGCCATCGTGGTCGGCGCGTCCGCCAAGGCCGGCCACCGGTTCGTCGGGTCGCTCGCGGTGCGGCTGGTCCGGGCCGGCAAGTGGCCGGTAACCGTCGTGCCGTGAGGTGACTTAACGGTTCCGGCCGGCTGACGCCAGGGCGGGCGTGCCTGGCTAATCCGCCCCCGGCGCGGGCGCGGCGCTCGCGAGCAGCCGGTCCACGATGGCAGGGACGGCGCTGCCGATGGGCTCGGCGATGGTCGCGGTTGCCAGGCCGTCATACGGTGTCGGGTCGCGGTTCACGATGACCAGCCAGGCGCCGGACTCGACCGCGATCGCGCACAACGACGCGGCCGGCTCCACGGTGAGCGTGCTGCCGATCGCCAGCAGCAGGTCGCAGCTCTGCGCGGCGGTGACCGCGCGGTCGAATACTCCGCGCTCCAGCGGCTGGCCGAACATGACGGTGGCGGACTTGAGTATCCCGCCGCACCGGGAGCAGGCCGGGTCGTCCTCTCCAGCCGTGACCCTGGCCAGCGCATCCTGCATCGCGGTCCGGTCGCCGCAGGACACGCAGACCACCTCGTACATGGTGCCGTGCAACTCGATCACCCGCTCCGGCGGCGTGCCGGCCCGCTGGTGCAGGCCGTCGATGTTCTGGGTGATCACGCTGGTGCCGATCAGGCCGGCAGCTAGCCGCGCCAGCGCGAGGTGCGCCGCGTTGGGCTGAGCCGACCACGCGGGGTGATTCAGCCGGTTCTGCCAGGACCGCCGCCTGACCTCTGGGTCGGACACGTAGTGCTGGTAGGTCGACAGCTTCTCCGCGCCGGGATTGCTGGTCCAGATGCCCTGCGGACCGCGGAAGTCCGGTATGCCCGAGTCGGTGGAGATGCCTGCCCCGGTAAGGACAGCCGGCGACTTTGCGCCGTTGACCCAGGATGCTGCGTACGCGGACCTGTCCGTGCTCATCAGCCAATACTTGGCGCAAGCCGCAGGAGGCCGCAACTTCGCGTCTCGGGCGAGACATCGGCGGCGCGCGGGTCAGGCGTCGGGCGCGCGAAGTGTATTGGCGGCAATGGCCGTTCTCGTGGCGCGATCGTGCCCTGCGAGAAAATGGCCAGCCCATACCGGTCTCGTTTTGGCCACAAATGGTTTCTGGCCTTGCGCGCGGCGGGCCCGGTGGTGAACCTTGGTTCATTACTTCGCCAGAATCGTGCTCCTGAGCGAGGAACATGCTCATGAATGATGGTTCACGCGAGGGGTCCGGCGCGGCCCTCGGGGTTGTCGGCGACAGCCTGGACGTCCGCGGAATTACCGTTCATTTTGGCGGCATTGTAGCTCTGGACAATGTCTCCCTAATGGCGCGCGCATGCGAGGTCACGGGCATTATCGGCCCGAACGGGGCCGGCAAGACCACCCTGCTGAATGTCCTGTGCGGGTTCGTCCGGCCCGAGCACGGGACTATGAGCTTCGGCGGCCGAGAGCTCAAGCGGGTCCGTCCGCACCAGCTGGCCAAGCTTGGCGTTGCCAGGACGCTGCAGGGCATCGGCCTGTTCGGCGGCCTCTCGGTCATCGAGAACGTGATGGTCGGCGCCACCATCCAGGCCAAGGCCGGGTTCTGGTCCGGGCTACTCGGGCTGCCGCGGTCTGACGCGGACGAGCGCCGGCTCCGCGCCCACGCTGAGCAGGCGCTTGAGCTGGCCGGCGTCGGCGACCACGCCGATGCAATGCCCGACACCCTCGCTCACGGGCTGCGCAAGCGGGTGGTGCTCGCGAGGGCACTGGTCGCGCGGCCGCGGCTGCTGCTGCTCGACGAGCCTGCCAGCGGGCTCGCCGACGACGAGCTTGCCGAGCTGGGCGAAGTGATCACGTCACTGGCTCGGACGTGCACGGTGGTCGTGATCGAGCACCGGATGGACCTGATGATGTCGGTCTGCAAGCAGATCTTCGTGCTCGACTTCGGGAAGGTCATCGCGGCCGGTACGCCCGACCAGGTGCAGACGGATCCGGCGGTCACTGCGGCTTACCTCGGCACGGACATCACCGGCGAAGGCGGCGCAGACGATACGGCCGCCGAAGGCAGCGCAGACGATACGGCCGCCGAAGGCGGCGCGGACAATACGGCCGGCCGAGTCGGCGCGGCGGATGGTCCGGATGTCGGCGGCGGCGACCTGGACGGCGCGCCGGTCCCTGACGCGAAGGAGCAGTCCGGTGACTGACGGCTCGTCGCTCGCTGTCGCTGACGTCGTGGCCGGCTACGGCGGCGCGCCGGTGCTGAACGGGGTGTCCATCGCGGCGCGCCCGGCGACGATCACGGCCGTGCTCGGCGCGAACGGTGCCGGGAAGACGACGCTGCTGCGGGTGATCTCTGGCTTCGTCCGGGCGCGAAGCGGTCACGTGCAGCTTGACGAGATGAGCCTGACCAGGCTTTCCCCTGACCATGTCGCAAGGGCGGGCGTGGCGCACGTGCCCGAGGGTCAGGGAGTTATCACCGAGCTCACCGTCGAGGAGAACCTCAGGCTCGGGCTGCTGCTGCGGCGGCGGGCCGACCGCGCCGCGGCGCTCGAGGATGCCTATCGCCGGTTCACCATCCTCGCCGATCGCCGTCGCAGGCTCGCGGCCACCTTGTCCGGCGGCGAGCGGCAGATCCTGGTGATCGCCAGGGCGCTGCTGGCGGCGCCCAGGGTGCTGCTGCTCGATGAGCCGTCACTTGGCCTCGCCCCGCGAGTCGTGGCGCAGGTGATGGACCTGATCCGGCAGCTGCGCGACGAGTCAGGCCTGACCGTGCTGCTGGTCGAGCAGAACGCCCGCAGCGCGCTGTCGATTGCCGACCGGGGCGTGGTGCTGAACCTCGGCAAGGTGGTAGCCGAGGCTGATGCCGCCGAGCTCGCGGCTGACGTCGCGCTGCGCCAGCACTATCTGGGTTTCTAGCGGAGGCCGGGCATGCAGGAGTTCGTCGAGCTCACCCTCGGAGGCATCAGCGACGGCGTGATCTACGCGGCCATCGGCCTGTCGCTGGTGCTCATCTGGCGTGGGACCAGGGTGCTGAACTACGCCCAGGGCGGCATGGCAATGTTCACCAGCTACGTGGCCATCATCGTCATCAACGCCACTGGCAGCTACTGGCTCGGCTTCGTCCTGGCGCTTGCCTGCGGCCTGGTCATGGGCGGGGTGCTGGAGCGGGTCGTGATCCGGCCGACCGCCGGCAAGCCGCCGCTTAACGCGGTGATCGTCACGATCGGCCTGCTGATCCTGATCGAAGGTGTCGCCGGCATCATCTACGGCAGCAAGAACCGCTCGTTTCCCACGCCGTACTCCATCGTCGGGGCAAAGGCAGGCAGCTTCGACTTCGGCCCTGGCTCATCCCCGAGCGCGATCTTCACCGCCGTGGCGGTGCTGGCCGCTGCCGTGCTGCTTGCCTTGCTGTTCAGGTACACCCCGGTCGGGCTGCGGATGCGCGCGTCGGCATTCAACGGGACCGTCGCGCAGCTGATGGGCGTGCGCGTCGGGCGGATGACCACGCTGGGCTGGGCACTGGCTGGCCTGATCGGCGCGCTTGCCGGGATGCTCGTGACCCCGCAGACGTTCCTCTACCCGAACAGCATGGACTCGATCTTCGTGCTCGGCTTCACCGCGGCGGTGATCGGCGGGCTGGACAGCCCTGGCGGAGCGATCGTCGGAGGGCTGATTCTCGGCGTGCTGCTCAACTACGTCACTGGCTATGTCGGCAGCAACCTGCCCGAGCTGGCCGGCCTGGCGATCCTGGTCCTGGTGCTGATGTTCCGGCCATCGGGGCTCTTCGCCTCGACGGCCGCAAGGCAGGTGTAGCCAGATGACCCTACTGCGCCACGCCGGTATTGCGATCGTCGCCGTCATCGTGCTGCTGGTCCTGAGCAGCAAGCTTGATGCCTACCGGCAGTACCAGCTCGCTCAGGTCGCCGCGACGGTCATCGCGGTCGCCGGGCTTACCGTGCTGATCGGGATCAGCGGGCAGATCTCGATCGGCCACGGCGCGTTCATGTTCGTCGGCGGTTATGCCACCGCCCTGCTGGTCATGCACCTGAACTGGCCGCTGTATCTGGTGATCGTGGCCAGCGCCGTGGTCGCCGGGCTGGCCGGGGCGATCATGGGCGCTGCGGCCGCGCGGCTGCGCGGGCCGTACCTGGCCGGCGCGACGCTGATGCTCGCCGTCGCGCTGCCCGCCGTCGCCTACCAGTGGCAGGGCGTCTTCGGCGGCGACCAGGGGCTTGACTTCACTGTCACCACCCCCGGCTTCCTCGGTGCCTCGTTCCAGCTGACCGAGTGGCAGGCATGGGTCTGCTGCGTCTGCGCGGTCATCGTCCTGCTCCTGCTCGCCAATCTGCTGCGCAGCAGGGTCGGCCGGAGCTGGCGGGCGCTGCGCGACAACGAGACAGCAGCCGCCCTCGCCGGGCTGAATGTTGGCAGGCTGCGCGTGCTCGCCTTCGTCGTGAGCGCGTCCTGCGCCGGCGTGGCCGGCTCGCTGCTGGCGATGACCATGCTCAACGTGACGCCGGGTGCGTTCACCCTGGCGCTGTCAATCCAGCTGCTGACGGCGGTCGTTCTCGGCGGCCTCGGCAGCCTGGCGGGCGCGGTCTGGGGCGGCATCGTGCTGGTGCTCATCCCGCCGTTCCTGACCAATTTCGCTGCCAGCCACGGGTTCTCCGCTGCAAGCGCGAGCGTTCCCGTCGCTGGCTACGGGCTCGTGCTCATCGTCGTCATGCTCGCGTTCCCAGCCGGCATCCAGGGCGGAGTCCGCCGCCTGCTCGGCCCGCTCGCGCCCAGTACGCCGGCCGCTCCCGGAGCAGCCGGCGTGCTCGGAGCAAGAGGGCCGGCCAGTGCACTGCGCCGGAGCAGGCTGGCCGGCTGGCGGCCAGGCAGGGCGGCTACGGAGAGCGGCCCTGAGGACGGCCAGGTAGGTGATGGCGAGCCCCCGAGACTCCCGCAACGAACGGACGGCATAGAGGAAGGAACTAGATGAACAGAATGCACAGAATCGGTGTCGTGCCGATAGCTGCGCTGGCGGCAATGAGCCTCCTGCTCGCCGCCTGCGGCAAGAGCTCGTCGTCGTCAAGCGCCCTGCAGGCGTCGGCGCCAGGCGTCACCGCCAAGACGATCACCATAGGCAGTCACCAGCCGCTGACTGGCATCGCGGCACCGGGGTACGACGAGATCGCCCCGGCGTCCAACGCCTACTTCCAGTACGTGAACGCGCACGGCGGCGTCTACGGCCGCAAGATCATCTACAAGTACCTAAACGACCAGTACAACTCCTCGATCACGACCACTGTCGTCCGCCAGCTCATCCTCCAGGACCACGTGTACGCGATCTTCAACGGGCTCGGCACGCCGACGCACCTGGCGGTAGCGCCGTTCATCAACGCTGAGAAGGTGCCAGACCTGTTCGTCGCCTCCGGCTGCGC
>DASPWG010000016.1:0-12738 GCA_035621915.1 Streptosporangiaceae bacterium | reverse complement strand
TATGCCGCCCGGGAGCTAGCCGGGCTGCTGGAAGACCGCGGCGACCAGGACCAGGCCCGGCAGATCCTGCGCGACCTGGCCCGCGCCGGCGACAGGCACGCCGCCCGGGAGCTAGCCGGGCTGCTGGAACACCGCCGCGACCCGGACCGGTCAATCGCCTGTGCATGAAGTGACGTCCGACTCGACTGCGGCCTGTCTCAGGCGGTCAGGTATCGGCGGGCGATCGCGGCGATCCTGCCGCTGGCCTTACCGTCGCCGTAGGGACAGGGGGTGGAAGCGAGCCGACCGTCCAGGCCGGGATCGGCGAGGATGCTGCGGCCGATGTCGCTGATCTGCGGGCCGGGACCGACAATAAACGAGAATCCCGCGGCGACTGACTCAGGCCGCTCGGTGGATCGGCGCACGACGATCAGCGGGCGTTTCAGCACGGTGCATTCTTCCTGGATTCCACCGGAATCTGTGACGATCAGCCGGGCGAGGCTGGCCAGCCCGAGGAACGTCCGGCGGTCGGCCGGCGGCTGCACGGTGAGCCGGTCCAGGGCCGCGGTCAGGCCATACCGCCCGGCGGCGAGCCTGGTTCGGGGATGGAGCGGAAGCAGCACGGGCAGGCCGATCTTGGACAGCTGGTCGAGGATGGTCTCGAGAACAAGGGGATCGTCGGTGTTCTCTGGCCGGTGGATAGTGGCCAGCACGAACTGCCCTGGCTCGACTCCGGCGCGACGCACGATCGCCGCGGATTCTGCCGGCCGCGGCACGGCGCGGCGCGTGGCCTCGACGATCGTGTTTCCGGTCAGCTCGATCCTTGACTGGGGAACTCCTGCTGCGCACAGGTGCGTGACGGCGAGCTCGGTCGGCGCGCAGTGCACGTCGGCCGCTACAGCGATCAGGCAGCGGTTGATCTCCTCGGGCATGGCCCGGTCGAACGAGCGCAGGCCGGCCTCGACGTGGATCACCGGAACGCCGGCGTAGTTCGCGGCCTGTGCGGCGGCCGATGCCGTGTTGGTGTCGCCCTGGACGATCACGGCGGCGGGGGGATCGGCCGTGAACACGTCGCCGAGCTGCTCGATCATCCGGGCGATCTGGACGTGCCGTGGCAGGCCCGATATGCCGCTGAGCGTCAGCTCCGGCTTGATGCGGGCGTCGGCAAAGAACACGGCCGCCAGCTCAGGATCCTGATGCTGACTGGTGTGGACGACGCGCCCGGCCGCGCCGAGGGCGCGGGCGGCAAGCCCGAGCTTGATGATCTCGGGTCGCGTGCCGACGACGATCGCGATGCGGCGGCTCATCGTCGCCCCGCTCCGACCAAGAGCTCGTGGAGCTGGGCTGCGGGCAGCGCCGATCTGTCCTCATCGACACGTTTGGTCTTCTGCCAGCCGCGGGTACCCGTGATGAGCCGGAACAGGGCCGACCAGCAGGCAACATACGTGACGTAGTTGGCGGCGATCAGCAGGTGGCCCACCAGAAGTGAGCGGATGAGCTTGCCGCGGCGCTGCCGGTAGTACATATAGCCAGCGCTCCAGATCGGCATGAAGGACAGCAGGTACCAGGCGCAGATGCTGGTGATCTGCTCGGTCAGGTCAGACCCGATCGGCGGCGCCGCCGCCCAGCCGAGCAACCAGCTCACGAGAACGAACAGGTTGTAGTTGAACAGGATCGACCACGGCAGCACCAGCACCCACGGGATCACCACGTAGAGGGTGATCTCAAGCATGCCGAGGTGCGAGACGTTCGGCGACGACCATAGCGTGCGCAGCCATTCCGATGCCTGCATGTGACCCTGGTACCAGCGGGTACGCTGGCGGATCAGCCCCCGGAGCCGCGGCACGCCCTGCTGGGTGACATGCGCCCGCGGCGTCGATACGAGCCGCCATCCGGCAGCTGCGAGCGCGAGGCCGAGGTCGAGGTCCTCGGTCAGCCTGGGCCGCCACGGGCTGCGGCCGAGTCCGAGCAGCGCGGAAAGCCTGGTGAACTGGCCGTTTCCGCCGAGGCTTACGGTGCCAGTCGCGTTGCGGCCGATCTGGCCGATGGCGGCAACGCCCCAGAACTCCAGGTCCTGCAGCGTGGTGAGCAGCGAGCCGGTGTTCCTGATCCGAACGGGCAGCTGGACCCCGCCGACCCGGGCGTCGCAGAACAGCGGAAGTACCTCGTCCAGCGCACGCGGAGATAGCTCCCCGTCAGCGTCCATGACCCCGATGACGATGCGGGAGGCGGCTATCCGGTGTACGGCGGCATCGTGCAGGACGGCATCGAATCCGCAGTTCAGCGCCGGTCCCTTGCCGAGCCTGGCGTCGGGCAGCTCGCGGCGGACCACGATGACGCGGTCGCGATCGACCGCGGCGGCCAGTTCGCCGGTCGCGTCGTCGCTGGCGTCGTCGATGACGATAACCCTGGCCCGGTGGTCGGCCAGCAGCGCTCGCACGGTACGGGCGACGACCAGTTCCTCATTCAGGCACGGCACCAGGAAGTAAGTCACGAGATCCTCGGGCTCCACGACGACGCTGGCCCGCGGCGGTGCCTGCTCCGCCGTGGCCAGCCGTCTCAGGCCGCCACGAAAGGGCCCGGCGCAGCCCGCCGCGATCCGGCCGCGCATGACGCCTCGCCTGCTGTGCCGATGCCGGACGGCTGCCCGCGCCGGCCGGGCGCTGCCGCGCCTGGCGTGCCGGCCTCGCCACCCCGACCTGAGCATTACCGCAAGGCCGACGCCTGCCGTGGCCAGGTAATACGTCAGGCCGAAGGAAACGATGAACAGTTCTAGCGCGCCGATATACACGCTGCCCCCTGGATTTATTAAGCGACCGGCACGAGGAAATATCCGTCAGCCGTTTCGCGGCCGGCGTACGAAATACACGAGACGCAGCAGCACGAGCCCGGCTATCAGCAGGCCGCTTCCGGCCATTGCCAGGGCGATGATGTTGACGCCGGTGACCGGAAGCGGCCCAACCGGGGGCGGGTACATAAGCTCCTCCAGGGTTTGATCAGTTCAGATTGGCTGGCGCGGTCTTACGCTGGTGATGCCGCCCAGCTTTCTTCCGGGTGGCAAGAGGCGCGTAGACCAGGAAGACGAGCACGACTCCGAAGACCGTGATAAGGGAGCCGATCATGGTGTGTCCCCAGTAAAAGCCGCTGCTGTACCCAAGCCGGAAGATCAGCCAGGTGATCAGTAGCAGCCGCAGCTGGTTGATGGCCAGCAGCAAGGCCACCGCGACCGACAGCGCCGCAAGCGGCCGGACAAGCCTGACCTGATGCCACACCACCCATCCGGTGCACAGCACGAAAGGGATGATCAGTGTGGCCACGGTGCAGTCAGGCGTGATGAGCAAGCCGAGGAATCGGTTATGGCCAGCCGCGAACCACACGATGGGCGCGCCGGGTACTGCGCCCGCGCGGACTGCCAGCGCGGCCCTGATGACGTGCCCGGACAGCCAGGCCTCGACGATCCGGATGCTGGTGATCTCCCTGACCAGGGCGGCGGACAGGCCGAGACTGAGCACCACCGCGCCAGTGCGCCAGGCCCAGGTCAGTCCCGGCTCGCGGTTCTTGCGATGCATGCCCCGGCTTCTGGGCGCGTAGAGCGTGCCGGCCACCGCGCTCACCGCTGGCTCCACCCCTGGCCGACCGCGATCAGCGGGCCGGCCTGATGCCCGTCCGGCGCCGTACCGAGGGCCAGCGCCACGGCATGGGCCCGGTCCCTGGCTCCGAGCTTGCGGAAGATCGCCTTCATGTGGGTCTTCACGGTGTCCTCGGCAATGCACAGCGTGCGGGCTATGGACTTGTTGTCCAGGCCGGCGACCATCTGGCCGAGCACGTCGCGCTCGCGCCGGCTGAAGCCGTAGTCATCAGCGGCATCAGAAATCCGGCGCTGCTGCGAGCGGCCCAGCCGGTCGTCAAGTACGGCGAACCCGGCCGCAGCAAGATCAAGGCTCGCCAGCAGCGCCTCCCGCCCGCTGTCCTTGAGCAGGTAGCCGGACGCGCCCGTGGCCAGAGCCGACCTGGCCAGCGCCGGATCATCTTGATCGGTCAGGATGACGACACGGGTCGCCGGGCTGACTCGCCTGACCCGCCGGCACAGCCCCAACCCCGATTCGCCGCCGATGTCCACCTCGCAGATCAGCAGCATCGGCCGGCTCCTGGCCGCCAGCTGCTCGGCTGCGCTCACCGTCGCGGCGGCCGCGGTCAGGTAGTAGCCGGTATTCCTGGCCAGCAGCTCGCGCATCGCCAGATGCATCAACTCCGCATGATCAGCCAATATCACGCTTATCGTCGCAGGGCCGCGATTGGTTGATGTGTCGCCTGAGGCCCGGAAAATCGCGACCTTCGCGTGGCGCAGGGGCGGACTTATGGCCGCTTCCCCGACATAACTCACTTTCGCTTAGCCTCCGTATCGGTCACCTTTGCGCACACAGTCAAAATAGTCCGCATGCAGGTGGCCACCAAGGAACGACACCACCCTGCAGGGTGAATTAACCGCCGTTGGCTACCCCCGCCGCGTTATTGCCTGCTTCGGGTGCTCATGTTGCGGCTGTTCGGACAATAGTGTCCGGTGACAAGGAATTCAGCGCGTGAAATTGCCCAATCGGGCAAAAATTAGCGAAGGGATCAAATGTGCGCAGGATACTCAGGGGCGGGCTGGTTATCAGCGCGCTGGCCGGTACTTTCCTTCTCGCGGCCGCTCCGGCCGTCATGGCCGAGCCGTCCACGCAGAGCCCGGAAGGGATCGGGATCGAGGCCAATGGCACCGGCACCGGCTTCGTGACCATCTCATCGACACCGGACGCCACCAGCACCACCCCTAGTCCGTCCTCGGTCGGGGAGGTCACCGTCGGCGCCATACTCAACGCCCACACCCTCAACGCCGCGGTCAGCGGCAACACCACCACGGCGTCGGTGCAGAGCCTCGACACGACTGGCCTCACCCCACTGCTCGGGGCCATCTCAGCCGGCGTGATCACCTCGTCGTGCACCGCCAACAGCGGAGGCGGCTTCACCGAGACCGCGACCGTGGCCGGCCTCAGCATCCTGGGCGGCTCGTTCACCTCCGGCACTCCCACCGTCAACGACGTGCTGACGCTGAACCCGACCTTGTTGCCCGAGGGGATCACTTCGGTGACCGTCACGCTGAACGAGCAGGTGACGGGCCCGGTCACGGGCTCAGAGACGGTGAACGCGGTCCACATTGCGATCGTCACCCCGCTGGAGACGCAGGACATCTACATCGCCTCGTCGACCTGCGGTCCGTACAACGCCGACGTCCCGGTCGCGTCAGGGAAAGGACTCGCCATCGGCCTCGGCGCGCTCGGCGTGGTCGGCCTGGGTGCCGGCGCGACAAGCTGGTACCGGCGGCGCAGGACTACCGGAGCCTGACACGGTGCCGGGACCGCGGTCGCGGTCCCGGCACCCCGGCAGTTCGGGGCGGCGCGGATGGGGCGGGCCGCGGATAGGAGACTCACGCGTGCGCAAGCTAACTCTGCTGGCCGTACTCTGCCTGGCCGGCGGCGCGCTTCTGCTCGCTCGCGGTGCGTACATCATCTGGGACCCCGGAGCGGCAACGGTCCAGCATCAGCTGACGGCGACCATGCACCGGCAATGGCAGCGCGACCCTGGCTCAGATAATCCGCTGCTCGCCATGCGGCTCAGGCCCGGCCAGCCGTTCGCCAGCATCATGATCCCCCGGTTCGGCCCGGACTGGAGATTCACCATCGTCCAGGGCACCTCGCTCGTCCAGCTCGCCACAGGTCCAGGACACGTGCTGGGCACTCAGTACCCCGGGGAACCTGGGAACTTCGCTGTCGCAGCTCACGACATCACGGCAGGGAACCCGTTCCTGCATCTCGGCACCCTCCGGGCGGGCGATCAGGTCATCGTCCAGACTGCCTACGGCACCTACACCTACAAGGTTCTGTACCGGCAGGTTGTCCGGTACACCGACGCCGCGGTGCTCGCCCCCGTGCCCGGTGACCCGGGCGTGCGGCCCACCGCGCAGTACATCACCTTGATCACCTGCACGCCGGTCACGCTGGCGTTTACCCCCTGGAGGATCGTCGTTACCGGCGTCCTCACCCACACCGCCCCAGCCGCCCATCACGCAGCGGAACGTCGGCACTCAAAGGCGCTTTCCCGGCGCGGCGACCGCGACGGCGCGGCGGCTCAATAGGCCGGCCGGGGCGACGACGCCCTGGCCGCGGGCGGTCAGGACTGTCCGTTTCCTTGGCGAATCGCATTCGCGCGTCAGATCGGCTTGAGGTCCCGGCCTATTGTGCTAAGTCCAGTCCGAGCGGAGCATCATTTCCTGGGGCGAAAATGCCGCGTCGGCAGGATCTTTGATCCGTTCGCCGCCTTTTGCCGCCTTCGCCGGTACACGCCGAGAGCCGGCGAAACGGCACGTTCTGCATGGAATAGCGGAGCCCGATATACCCGGATCTGGCTTAGTCCTGCACGGTATAATGTGCCGCGTTGTGCTGCGAGCAAATCGAATGCGCCGTATGTGAACTGCGCAGCAATAAAGTGACGTGCGTGCGTCGATCGCTGCTTTTGGCGTTGCTCGCGCCGCCGGCGGCGGCCGCGTCCGCCGTAGTGCTGGCCTTCGGCGCGTCCGCAGGCCGGACGGCACCAACCAGCTACGTGCTGACCGCAGGCAGTGACTTCGGCCTTTCGGGCAGCGTCGGCAACCTTACCCCTGGCGTGGCGGCCACGCTCATACTGCGGGCGACGAACCCGTACGGCCGGCCGATCACCATCAGGAGCGTGACCGCGACCCTGCCCGCGGCCCCGCCCGGCTGCCCGGCCGGCTACCTGAGCCTGTCGGGCGCGAGCTTCACCGGCAGTCCGCCGACAGTGTCCCTGACCGGGCTGGCTGTGACCGTGCCGGCCAGATGGTCGGCGGACATCAGCGTGCCGATCCTGCTCGCCCGGTCAGCGGGCAATCAGTGCCAGGACATCACGGATGACTTCGCATTCGGCGCGACGGCCACTGCCGGTCCTGCGCGACCGCTGCAGCTACCCGCGCCCTGCCGCCGCGCCCTGCCGATCCGGCCGTGGTGCCAGGGCCGACCATGACAACCGCCGCGGACCAGCACGCGCGATCTCGGCGCCGGCCCTCGCGACGCTGGCGGACCGTGTACTTCGCGGTCATGCCGGCGGCGGTCCTCACCCTCGCGGTCGGATGCGCCTCGGCCAGCTATGAGATCCTCGGCTCGGGCGGGGGGTCGGCTTCCGTCGGCACAGTCACCCTCAGCATCAACGGGCCTGCCACGCACACCTGCGTGTACTCCGCCCTGGTGCCGGGCGACGTGACGGGAGCGACCTGCGCGTTCTCGGTGATCTACACCGGCTCGGTCACCGCCTACCTGGAGCTGACGGTCAGCGTGACCGCATCCGCCGGCTCTGGCGGCCAGCCGCTTTACAACGGCTCCGACACGTCAGGCCTGACGATCACCATCAGCGACGGACACGCGAGCTATACCGCGCCGACCGGGCCGGGCACGACCGGGGGGGCGTGCCCGGCCCGGTCAACCTGCTGGACGCAGCGCTATGACCTCGCGGCCTGGTACACCGGGTCGTCACCGCGCCTCACCTTCAGCGCTGGCGACATCACCACCTTCACCATCGTTCCTGCGCTCGGTTCCGGTTCTGGCCCCGGCTACGAGGGCGGCGCGGCGAGCGTGACGCTCACCGCGCACGCAGTGCAGGCGCCGGCGAACCCGCTGCCAGCCAGCTGCACCACAGCATCCATCGGCCAGCCGTGCCCGCCCAGCGGGTCGTTCACCTGGAGCTGATTCATGACCGCCGCGACGACCGCCACCCGCCAGCGCGCCCGCCACCGGCGGCGTCCCCCGGTATCCCGCACCGTGCGCTGCTGGCGGCGCTTCGTGCAGGTGGTGTCGCTGGCCTGCACGCTGCTGCTGTCCGTGATGGCCGCGTTGGTCGTGGTGATCTCGATTGCCACGCACCTGTCGTCACGGAGCCAGGTCACGGCGTTCGGCCATCCGCTGCTGACGGTCGTGTCAGGCTCGATGGCCCCGGTCATCAACACCGGCGACCTCATCATCGACGACCGTCTGAGCCCGGCGCAGGCCCTTCAGCTGCAGCGCGGTCAGATCATCAGCTTCGAGGCAACCCCCGGCAGCACCTTGATCATTACGCACAGGATCGTCGCCAGGGTCGTGGCGGACCGGAAGGTCTTCTACCGCACCAAGGGTGACGCCAACGACGCTCCCGACTCGCAGTTGCAACCCGCCAGCGACGTGATCGGGCTGTACGCGGCGGCCATTCCGCGCGGCGGCTACGTGCTGAGCGCACTGCACCGGCCGCTCGTGCCGACCCTGCTGTCGGCGTCGGCTGCGCTGTTCTTCCTGGCCGGCCCGCTGTTCCGGCTGGCCAGGGATCTGGACGCACGTGAAGTCAGCAGCACTCATCCAAGGGGGAACTAAGGGAAATGGCTATGTCAGTCAGGAAGCGCCTCGCACTGGCGGGCGCGGCGGTCACGGCCGTGGGAGCGGTGGCGACTCTGGTCGCGGGCTTCACCTTCGGCCTGTTCAGCGCAACGGAAAGCAGCAGCAGCAATTCATTCACGGCCGGCACGGTGACCGTCACCACGACGACTCCCACGTCGGTGGTATGCACGATCACGAACATGATTCCTGGTGACGCGTCGACCAACTTCTTGCCGGCCTACTCGAACAGCAGCGACACGCCGTGCACGTACAACGTCGAGTACACCGGCTCGGCGAGCGCCTGGCTCGGCGTCGACGTGACGGTCTCCGACGGGGGCACGGCGCTGTTCAGCAGCGGCTTGGCCACGGGCGTCCAGTTCCAGCTCAAGGACGCCACGCCCACCACGTTCCTCAGCAGCAGCGCTACAAACTCCACCAACACCGGTGACACCACCTATACGGCGCAGGGCGGCACGGCGACCGCGCTGCCTGCGGCCGGGATCAGCGACCTGCTGATCGGCACGACGGCGGCGACGAACGGCGCCGTCGAGGATTTCACGCTCGACTACGGCCTGCCGCTGGACAGCGGCAATGTCTTCCAGGCCGGCAGCGTCACCGTGACGCTCACCTTCCACGCGGTGCAGTCGAAGAACAATCCGCTGCCGGGTACCTGCACCGCCGGCGAGCAGTGCCTCGCTGCCGGGTCGTTCGCCTGGAGCTGACCTGAGTGCATGGCAGGCACGCAGCGCGCGGACGCGGGCAGGATCGGCCCATCGCCGGGCCGATCCTGCCGGTCGCGGCGCGAGCGTCACGCCGGCACCGTTCGACGGTGGCGGCCCTTCGATGCGCGCTCGCGAGCGTCACCGCCGTGGCCGCCGTGACCGCCGGGGTCACCCTGGCGCGGATGAGCGCGTCAGAGCAGGGCGGCGCCAACTCGTTCACGGCCGGGACGATCTCGGTCACGACCGGATCCCCCGCGTCGGTGACCTGCACGACGACCGGGCTACTGCCGGGTGTCTCATCAGCGGGTGCCCTGATTGGTAACGTAACCGACTCAACGTGCACCTTCGACGTCAAGTACACCGGGAACGTCAGCGCCTACCTCGGCATGGACATCGCCGTCACTGACGGGTCGACGTCGCTGTTCAGCAGCGGGTCATCCACCGGGCTGCAGCTCTACCTGGCCGACGCCTCGTCCACCAGCTACGTGACAAGTAATGCCTCGAACACCGGCGGGACCGGAGACACGACGTACACCAAGGAGGGCGGCGCGACGG
Organism: Streptosporangiaceae bacterium; assembly: GCA_035621915.1. Taxonomy (GTDB): domain Bacteria; phylum Actinomycetota; class Actinomycetes; order Streptosporangiales; family Streptosporangiaceae; genus JAJYUU01. The sequence continues at coordinate 3,032 of DASPWG010000016.1, read as the reverse complement.
CCGCCCTGCCGACCTCTGGCATCTCGGACCTGCTGGTCAGCCGGACCGCCGCCACGAACGGGAGCACGGTGAACTTCAGCCTGGACTACGCCATGCCGCAGGATTCGGCGAACACCTTCCAGAGCGGCAGCGTCACGATCGTGCTGACCTTCCACGCTGTCCAGTCCAGGAACAACACCCTGCCCGCCGACTGCGCCGCAGGGCAGCAGTGCAACGCCGACGGTGACGGTTCGACCTTCGCTTGGAGCTGACCAACATGACCGGCCGACACGGCGCGCCCCGGCCGCGGCGCATCCGGCTGCGGTGGCGCGCGCCGCTCCACGCGCTCGCCGTCTCGCTGGCCCTCGTCACGGCCAGCACATCGCTGGCGCTCATGTCCGCGACTGAGAGCAGCGGCTCGAACTCGATCACGGCCGCGACCGTGTCGAATCCGACCGGGTTCAGCGCGAGCCCGTCCTTGACGTCCGCGAACCTGAGCTGGACAGCGCCGTCAACGCTTACGGGGTACGCGCTGTCGCAGTCCACCGGGACGCTGACCACCTGCTCGGCCACGCCTAGCTCGGCCACGACGAGCTGCGCTGCTACCAGCTTGCTGCCTGCCACCACCTACACCTGGACCCTGCAGACCGCGTACGACAACTGGCTCTCCACGGGCGTGCAGGCCAGCGCGGAGACGCTGCTCGGCGCCGCGAGCGCGGGCATCAGCAGTTTCAGCTGCAGCGCGGCCGTGCTTGGCACGACCTGCAACGGACCCAGCATCACCTCCGCGAACGGCAGCAAGCTGGTGATCTTCGCCAACGTCCAGGCCACGGTCGCGCTGACCGGCCTGAGCACGAGCATCGGCGGCCCGGTGAGCTCGGTCACCTCGCTGGATTCCGTCAGTAACGCCAGCGGGACTAATACCGACGATCTGTTCGCCTGGTCGGCGACGGCGACCGGGAGCGGCACGGTGACGATCACGCTGTCCGGGCTGGCGGTGCTGACCACGACCTCGCTCGAGGTGGCGCAGCTCGGCTCCGGCGAGAGCGCGCTGACCTGCAGCGCGACCTGCACCGCGAGCGGAACCGGGACGACGGTCACGGTCCATATCACCTCGGTGGCGCACAGCACCGACAGTGAGCTGGCCTTCCTGGGATCGGCCAACAGCGCCACGTTCACCGCGCCAAGCGCCTTTACCACGCTGGCCGGCGGCGGTAGCAATCCGTACGGCAGCTATTCGCAGCTCGTCGTCCAGTCCACCGTGTCTCCGGCCTTCACCGCATCCAGCAGTTCGGCATCCTGGGCCAGCATCGCCGTCGAGGTCGATCCCTAGGCGCGGCGCGTTGCATCTGGCCGCTCAGGGGTTCGTGGACGTGGCCGCGAGGAGGAACCAGCCGGCCTCGTCGTCGTACCAGTTGCCGCCCCAGTCCGGGGCGTACTTGTCCTCTAGCGTCGTCAGCAGCGTGCTCGCGCCGCTGGTGTCGCCCATGAGCTGGGCGGCTCTGGCCATCGAAGTCCACGGATACCCGGCCGACGCGGGGATGCCGTCGGTGTCCCAGGACGGGTAGGCGCCGGTAAAGGCCTGCCAGGCCGCGGTGGCCTGGGCGCTGGCCGGGCTGACCACGCCGAACAGCACCGGCCACAGCTGGGCGGTGGCGTCGGGGTAGAACGCGCTCGCCGGGTCGCTCGCGGAGCCGAGGGCCCAGTCCCAGTTGTCGTTGGCGGCGTCCCATAGCCCGCCGGCGCTCGCCGGCTTGGTCATGGCCTGGACCGTGGTGTTGGCCCAGCCCTGGTAGTACGTGCTCTGCCGGGAGCGGTTGAGCTTCGCCTCGAGCTGCGCGAATTCGGACAGGCCTGCCGCGACCTCGGCGTTGTCCATCGTGTATGCCGCGCCACCGGGTATGGCGACGGTCAGCCCGTCGGACTGGCGGACGCCGGCCGGCGCCGGGTAGTCGTCGAGATTGGCGATGGCTTCGTAGGTGGTGATGTTGGTGCTCACCAGCGACTGGATCTGGCTGTCGCCGGTGAGATAGCCGGTGTAGGCCAGCATGAGCGCGGTGGCGGCATAGCTGTCGACGGAGTCGTAGCTGCCGGTCGACGTCTCGGCACCGCTGCTCGGATCGTAGCTGTAGTCATAGATGGTGTCGGTGAGGCCGTTGTCGTCCTCGGCGTTGAGATGGCCGAGGTACCAGTGCATCCACGTGTAGACGATGGTGTCGGCGGCCGGGGTATCGGCCTGGGCCAGCCCGATCGCCGCCATGTTCGCGAAGTACGGATTGATCTCGTCGCCAGGTCCCAGGATGGCGCCGTCGGACAGCTGGTGGCCGGCCAGAAACTGAACCTGCTCGGTCAGGTAGCTGCTCGTGCCGGGCGTGGTGCTCGCCATGGCCGCGCCGTGCGTGACAGACGCGGCGCTGCAGGTCAGCGCCACACCTCCCGCCGCTGCCACGCACAGCACTTTGGCTGCGGTCGGACGCAGCCGCCGCGCGAGGCGGAAGCCGCCTCGTGGCAGGTCAGCCCGATCACGGTCACGTCGGTTCGTCTCCTGGTCAGGATGCCGGGGCGCTTTCCCGCTACCCGTCACGCGATGCTCAGACATGCGCTATGTCACCTTTTCTGAGTATTTGATGCGTTATGGGGCAAAGGGTGGCCCGGGCAGGTAGCCAGACGGGATCCCGGTCGGGTGCAGAACGGTGGCAGACGATGCTGCGGACGGCGCGGTTAGCGCAGCTGGTCCCTGGCGATTACGGACTCGCTGGCGAGGTACTTGACCGCCGAAGGGGCGCGCCGGGACGTTTCCTCAGCTCGGAAGGCCGCGGTTGGCAGGTGTCCCGGTATGGTTCGTGCTGTCGACCGCGCCTGGGAAAGGATCCGCCGTGACCGATGTGCCGGTAAGCACCCCGGAGAGAGAATCCGTATTCCTGAAGGTCGCGGACTATGTCTCCGCGGCGATGGGACGCCCCACCAACATCATGATCTGGCTTATCGCGGTGATCGCCTGGACGGCCGTCTTCGCGTTCGGCGGCCCCCACATAGCAGGCGGAACCTGGCTG
>DASPWG010000015.1:0-2135 GCA_035621915.1 Streptosporangiaceae bacterium | reverse complement strand
GCCGCCAGACGATTATCCTCGACGACGTGAACCGCGACATCCGCGACACCGGGAATTCGCTGATTGACGGCGTGGCGAGAGCCTGGGATCAGCTTGTCCAGCAGATCGACGAGTTCCTCGGCTGGTCGCCGGGGCCGGTGCCCACCGTGCGCCGGCCGTCGGCCATGGCCGACGGGGAGCTGCGCGCAGCCCTGCGCGCCGTCGCCACGGGCCTGGCCGGCGCCGTCGATCCCGCCCAGCGCGTGGGCCTTCCCGCCGGGAATGATCCCCGGTGGCGCTTCAACCTCCCGGCTGCCGTGCCAACACACGTGCCAGCCCTGTTCGCCGAGGCATCCGACGCGTTCAGCCTCGCGGTCACCGGCCTGGACGAGCAGGCCTCCCCGGCCACGCTGGCCGCTGTCGGGCGCCTGGCCGAGGCGCTGGCACGAACCCGATGGCTGCTTGAGCCATCCGACGCCAGGCAGCGCCAGGAACGCGGCTACGCCCTCGCCGCGGCGGCGATTGCCCGCCTGCGGGCCATCAGCGACCGCGCCGAGGAGGCCGGTGGCGCCGACCACGCCGGCCTGGCCGGTGAGATCGCGGACCGGGCCGCCACCATGGGCTCGAGGCTGGCCGAGCTCATAGCGGCCGACGGGCTGCAGGCGGTGCGGGTGCCCAAGCGCGGCCATCTGCTGCAGGAATACCTGCCGGATGGCGTCGAGCTTTTCGCGCTGCTGTCCGCGGCCGATTCGCGCCCGGCCGTCACGCCATCCGCGCTCTTCTACAGCGAGCCAGGCACCGGTGACGCGCTGCGGGACTTCCAGCGCCTGCACCTGACCCGGGCCTACTGGCTCGCCCAGGCGATCACCCTGTACGCGGACATGTGCCAGGTCTCGGCGCCCGTTATCGGGCGCGGTGGCTGGGAAGAGACCATCGCCACGGCCGGGGCCAGGTTCCGCCCGCTCTGCCAGGAGGCGGGCCGACGGTACCGGCAGCGGCTCCAGCGTGGCCTGCACCCTGGCCTGTGAGGGTCAGAGCACGGGCAGATACCGGTCCAGCTCGAACTCGGTGACCTGGCGGCGGTACTCCTGCCATTCGGTGCGCTTGTTCCGCAGGAAGAAGTCGAAGACCTGCTCGCCAAGGGTCTCGGCGACGAGCTCACTGCCCTCCATCACGTTGCACGCATCCGACAGGCTCTGCGGCAGCGGCGCGATGCCGAGCGCACGGCGCTCGGCCGGGGTCAGCGCCCACACGTCGTCCTCGGCGCCGGGCGGCAGCTCATAGTTGGCCTCGATCCCCCGCAGGCCGGCCGCGAGGATCACCGCGAACGCCAGGTACGGGTTGCAGGCCGAGTCGATGGAGCGGAACTCCACCCGGGTGGCATTCCCCTTCTGCGGCTTGTACATCGGCACCCGGACCAGCGCCGACCGGTTGTTGTGCCCCCAGCAGATGTAGGCCGGCGCCTCGCCGCCCGCCCCGGCGATCCGCTGGTCCCCGCCCCAGAGCCGCTTGTAGGAGTTGACCCACTGGTTGCACACCGCGGTGATCTCCGCCGCGTGGGTCAGCAACCCGGCGATGAACGCGCGGCCGAGCTTGGACAGCTGGGACTCGGCACCCGGCTCGTAGAACACGTTGCGGTCGCCCTCGAACAGCGACATGTGCGTGTGCATGCCCGAGCCCGGATGCTCGCTGAACGGCTTGGGCATGAACGAGGCGTAGACCCCCTGGTCGAGCGCGACCTCCTTCATCGCCAGCCGGAACGACATCACGTTGTCGGCCGTGGTCAGCGCGTCGGCGTAGCGCAGATCGATCTCCTGCTGGCCCGGCGCGGCCTCGTGATGGCTGAACTCGACCGAGATCCCCATGCTCTCCAGCATGTCGATCGCGCTGCGCCGGAAGTCGTGGGCGATGTTGTGCGGGGTGTGGTCGAAGTAACCGCCGTTGTCGATCGGCTGCGGCTTCACCCCGGGCTCGGGCTTCTCGCGCAGCAGGAAGAACTCGATCTCGGGGTGGGTGTAGAAGCTGAATCCCAGGTTGGCGGCGCGGCCGAGTGCGCGCTTGAGCACGTGACGAGGGTCGGCGTAGGAGGGCGTTCCGTCCGGCATCAGGATGTCGCAGAACATCCGGCCGACCGCCGCCTCGCCGCGCAGCGGCAT
>DASPWG010000014.1:0-12592 GCA_035621915.1 Streptosporangiaceae bacterium | reverse complement strand
GCAGGGCGGCTTAGTGGAGGCAGAACTCGTTGCCCTCGGGATCGCGCATGACCGCCGCGCGGTGGCCCGGGTAGGAGTTCCACCAGGCCAGCGTCGCGCCCGCTGCGCACAGCCGGTCAACTTCGCTGTCCAGCTGGCCGGCGTCGACGGGCAGGTCGAGGTGCACCCGGTTCTTAGCGGTCTTGGGCTCGGGCACGCGCTGGAAGAACAACCGGGGACCGCGGCCCTCCGGGTCACGCGCAGCGACGACGTCGGCGAGGAACAGCCGCCCGCCGATGCTGATCACCTCGTCCTGGCTGACGATGCATCGCCAAGCAGCCGCGTCACGCGATCGTGCGCGTCCTCGACCTGGTAGCCCATCAGGTCGGCCCACCAGCGCGCGAGCGCGTGCGGATCGGCGGCGTCAAACGTGACCTGGATGCCCTTCGCCATGGACGTCACGTTAGCGGCCGCCGGTGACACGCGGCCCTGTGTCGCGGTGCTAGCCGAAGGTCACAGTCATGGCTCTGACAAGGCGCTCGTCGAGGTCGTCGCCCGCCCCGCTGGTATAGGTCAGCCGGAGCGTTCCGGTAGCCCCGTCCCGCTTCCAGGCAAACGGCACGATTGCCTGGTCCCCGTCGGCACGGGCGTTCGCGGTGATGTCGATCTTGTCGTCGGGAGGCCTGGCGGCATACGCCTGCGAGTAGGCGTCCCGGCCGGCGTATTCAAGCTCGCCCGTGCCGGGCACGTTCTCGAACCTAATCACGGCGTCGTCGGTGAACAGGCACAGGAAGTCGGCGAAGTTTCCAGTCGCGACGGCCGTGTTAAAGGCCGACACATGCCTGGCTACCAGGATCGCCGCTTCCGCCTCAGTGAGCTCGGCCACGTGCACCCGCCTCTCCTGCGTGCTCCCAGTGTGCTCGGTGTGCTCAGTATGCTCAGCGGTTCCGGCCCGCACGGCCCCACCACGCGAACGACGCCACTGCTCCGCCGGCCGCGCAGACGGCACCGCCGAAGAGGAACCACTTGCCCTGCGTGGTGTCGGTGACCAGCACGCTGCCGCCCGAGGTCGTCGTCCCGAGCAGGATCGAGACCGCGAGCCAGCCGGCGGCCGGCAGCAGGCCGCCCGACGCCGCGCGCATGCCCCACGACCCGAGCAGGCACGTGGCCAGGATGCCCACCGCGAAACAGACCGCCGCCAGCGACCCCGGCCCGCGGCTGTACTGGAACGTCCCGATCAGCGCCTCGACGGCGCCGAGCAGGAACAGCACGACGTAAGCAGCGACCCGCACGGCAGGCCCGTCCCCCGTCACCTGTGCACGGCGGGTACCGCCGGTCTGCTGGTGCGGGCGGGTCACAGCGGAAGGCTAGCCCTTTCAGGACGGGAACGAGCACTCGCACCGCGCTCGGCTCCGATCGGCGGCACCGGCTACAACTCCAGCCCGGCAAAGAGATCGACCTCCCGGCCCTCCGCCGGTCCCGCTGCGGGTCCGGGCCCGGCCAGGAGCACGTAGTACTCGGTACCCATCGCACGCCGGCCCACCATGTCTGACAGAGCGAAGAACGGGCTGTCGACGGCTATCTGGGTGGCGTGGGCGCGCATCGCTGCCAGCTTCGCGTCGAGGTAGTCCTCGGCCTCGATCTGCGTGGTCACCTTCTCGTCGTCGGTGCCGAACGGCAGCTCGTCCACCGACTCAACCCGGCTGAAGTCAGCTCCGCCGAGCTCCCCGGAGCCCGCGCCCCCCTGCTGGATCAGCGCCATGGCCTCGGCCAGCACCGAGCGCGGAATGGCCGTGGCATAGAACTTCTCGACCAGGCCGTCGGCCATCTCGAACGCCCGCCAGGCAACACGGTGCGCCTGGATGTGGTCGGGGTGGCCGTAGAAGCCGTTGTCGTCGTAGCTGACCATCACCTGCGGGCGTACCTCTTCGATGATGGCGAGCAGGTCGCGGGCGGCCTCGTCGACGTCGGCCCGCCAGAAGCACCCCTCCCAGTCATTCGACGGCGTGCCCATCATGCCCGAGTCACGCCATTTGCCCGGGCCGCCGAGGAAGCGGTGGTCAGTGACGCCCAGGGCGTCGCAGGCGGCGTCGAGCTCGCCGATCCGGTACTGGCCAAGGCCGCCATCGGCATCGGCGGCCAGGTGGGCCAGCTCGGGCGGGATGATCTCGCCAAGTTCCCCGAGCGTGCAGGTGACCAGCGTCACGCCTGCTCCCTCGGCCGCGTACTTGGCCATCGTGGCGCCGGTGCCGATCGACTCGTCGTCGGGATGAGCGTGCACCAGCAGGAGCCGCCTGCCGTCCGGTTTGGTCATGTCCGTGAGCCTACCCAGGCTGTTATCAGAAGGGCCTGGCAGGATCTAGTCCGTGGCAGTTACTACCAGCACCGACTCCTTCCCCCGCCAGAACGCCAGGACCAGGAACTTCACCCTCGGCGTGCCGCGCTCGTTCCAGATCTCCCCCGACGGCGGCACCGTGCTGTTCCTGCGCTCGCGCGGCGGCAGCGACCCGGTGAACTGCCTGTGGGCGCTGGACGTGGCCAGCGGACAGGAGCGGCTCGTCGCCGACCCGTCCGTGCTTAGCTCCACCGGGCTCGGCTCCGCCGGTGCCGCGGAGGACCCGGTGGAGAAGGCGCGCAGAGAACGGGTCCGCGAGCGAGCCGGCGGGATCGTCGCGTTCGCCACTGACGCCGACCTCGCCGTCGCCGCCTTCACCCTCGGCGGCCTGGTCTACCTCGCCGACCTGCGCACGGGCCAGACTCGCGAGCTGCCCACTGCCACTCCCGCCGCTGACCCGCGGCCCGCTCCTGATGGCCGCCACCTGGCCTACGTGAGTGACGGCGCGCTGCGGCTGGTGGCGATCGACGGCAGCGGCGACCGGGCGCTGGCCGACCCGGAGGGGATGCCGGGCATCACGTTCGGACTGGCCGACTTCGCCGCGGCCGAGGAGCTTGGCCGTACCCGCGGGTACTGGTGGGCGCCGGACAGCAGCGCGATCCTGGTCGCCAGGGTCGACGAGACGCCGGTGCAGACTTGGCACATCGCCGACCCGGCCAACCCTGCCGCGCCAGCCAGCGCCGTCCGTTACCCGGCTGCCGGCACCGCCAACGCGGTGGTCTCGCTCTACCTCTGCTCCCTGGACGGGAAGCTGACCAGGGTTGACTTCGACGAGCAGGCGTTTCCTTACCTGGTGACAGCCGCCTGGGAACGCGCCGGCAACGCCAGCCAGCCGCCGCTGATCGCGGTGCTGAGCCGCGATCAGCGGGAACTGCGCCTGCTCACAGTGGACCCGGACACCGGCAGCACCACGCTAGTGCGTGCTGACACCGACAAGTCCTGGGTCGACGTCGTGCCAGGCGTCCCGGCCAGGACTGCCGCCGGCGCGATCGTCTGGGCCGCCGATGCTGACGGCGCCAAGCGGCTGGTGGCCGGCACCGCGCAGGAGCATGCCGCCGGTCGCGCGATGCCGATGACCCCGCCCAGCCTGCAGGTCAGGTCAGTGCTGAGCGTTGACGGCGACACGGTCCTGTTCCGCGCGTCCGCGGCCGACCCGGCCAGCATCGCGCTGTGGACCGCGGGCCCTGACGGCATCCGGCCGGCGAGCGAGGAGAGCGGGGTCCACGACGGCAAGCTGGAGGGCGGCACGCTCGCGGTTGCCAGCCGGTCGCTGCAGGGCACCGAGGTCGCCGTGCGGGTGCTTAGGCGGCGCGCTGACGGAGCTTTTGCGCCCGCCGCTGACATCGCCTCTCTCGCCGAACAGCCCAGCATTCCGCTCCCGCGGGTCACGCTGGGCTACTCTGCCGGGCCGAGCCGGGTGCGGACGGCGATCATGCTGCCGTCCTGGTACGAGCCCGGGTCGGGGAAGCTTCCTGTGCTGTGCGATCCCTACGGCGGTCCGCACGCGCAGCGGGCGCTGAGCGCGCTTGACGCCTACCTGACCAGCCAGTGGTTCGCCGATCAGGGCTTCGCCGTGTTGATCGCGGACGGCCGCGGCACTCCGGGCCGGGGCCCGGAGTGGGATCGCGCAGTCAAGGGTGACCTGGCCACCCCGGCGCTCGAAGATCAGGTCGAGGCGCTGCGCAGCGCCGCGGACCAGTGCGCCGATCTGGACCTGTCGCGAGTTGCCATCAGGGGCTGGTCGTTCGGGGGGTACCTGTCGGCGCTGGCGGTACTGCGGCGGCCTGACGTCTTCCACGCTGCCGTAGCCGGCGCCCCGGTGACCGACTGGCGGCTCTATGACACCGTCTACACCGAGCGCTACCTCGGCCACCCGGACTTCAGCCCGGAGGCGTACGAGCGCAGCTCGCTGATCGCCGACGCACCGACGCTGACGAGGCCGCTGATGATCATCCACGGCCTCGCGGACGACAACGTGGTGGTCGCGCACACGCTGCGGCTGTCCTCCGCGCTGCTCGCGGCCGGCCGCCCGCATACCGTGCTGCCACTGTCGGGCGTGACGCACATGGCCGCGCAGGAGGAGGTCGCAGAGAACCTGCTGCTGCTCCAGGTCGACTTCCTGCGCGAAGCGCTGGGTATCAAGCCGCCTGCGGGGAAGGCTCAGTGACTACCTAAGTCCACGGAGTGACCATGACAAGGCTGCTGATAGGCGGGTATTCAGGCGACAAGGGTGACGGTGCGGGCATCAGCGTGCTGGAGGGCGACCGGGTCACCGCGACCATCCCGGCGCTGTCGCCGTCATGGATCGCCCGCCATCCGCACCTTCCCGTGCTGTACGCGGTGTCCGAGGCCGACGAGGGGCGAGTCTGTGCGTGGGCGCTCGATGATGGCATGCCGGCCCGGGAAATGGGCCGCGGCCAGACCGGCGGCTCGGAGCCTGCTCACCTGGCCGTGGACCCGTCCGGCCGGTTCCTTATCACCGCCAACTACTCAGGCGGCAGCATCAGCGTGCACCGGCTCGGCGAGCACGGGGAGATCGGGCCGCGCACCGACCTGGTCCAGCACGACCTGCACGGCGAGCATCCGCGCCAGGACGCTGCCCATCCGCACATGATCTACGTCACGCAGGACAGCGTGCTCGTCGTCGACCTTGGCGCTGATGCTCTGTATCAGTACCGGCTGACCGACGGCGGCACCCTCGAGTTCGAGCGGATCTTTGACGCGCCGGCCGGATCGGGACCCCGGCACGCGCTGGAGGTCGGCGGCCGCTACTACATCACCGCCGAGCTGAGCGGCCAGCTGCTCGTCTTCGACCGTGAGGGGTGGCTCCTAGGCTCGGTGCCCGCGAGCACGCGGCCGGGCCAGAACCAGCCGTCCGAGCTGGCAGCCCGCGGTGGTTACCTCTACGTGTCCAATCGCGGGCCGAACACCGTCACGGTGTTCGCCCTGGACAGCGAGCTGCCTCGGTACGTCGCCGAGGTCGATGTCGGCAACTGGCCAAGGCACATCGCGCTGGACGGCGACCTGCTCTACGTCGCGAACGAGCGCTCGCACGAGGTCATGACGCTGCGGATCGACCCGGCGACGGGCATCCCGGCACTGGAGCAGACGGTGCAGGTACCGAGCCCGACCGTCGTGCTTCCGTGACGGGTGCCGCAAGGAGCGGGAGCGGTCGCGCCAGGGCCCGCGACCTCGGGCTGGCGCCTGGCTCGCTGCCGGCCGGGCCGGCCAACGCGATTACTGACGTGTCCGGGGTGCGGGTCGGGCACGCCACGGTGATCGAGGGCGACTCCATCAGGACCGGGGTCTCCGCGATCGTGCACGACGTGCTCGTCGGCCGCGGCGAGCACGGCCGCCGGACGCTGCCTGCCGGGCTGGCCATCTTCAACGGCTACGGCAAGATGACCGGCGCCACCCAGATCGCCGAGCTCGGCACGATCGAGACGCCGGTGCTGCTGACCAGCACGCTGTCGGTGTTCAGGGTGGCCGACGCCGTGCTGACCTACCTGCACGGGCTGCCCGCCTGCACGGGCTCCGGCACGCTCAACCCGGTCGTGGCCGAGACCAACGACAGCTACCTTTCCGATATCTGGGCCAGGCCGATCACGGCCGGGCATGTGCAGGCCGCGCTCGACGGCGCGGCGGGCGGCGCGGTCGCGGAGGGCTGCGTCGGCGCTGGCACCGGCACCTCGGCGCTGGGCTTCAAGGCCGGGATCGGAACTTCCTCCCGGCAGGTCACGCTGTCCAGCGGGCTGCCTGCCACGGTGGGTTCCCTGGTCCAGGCCAACTTCGGCGGGACCCTGACGGTCCTTGGCGTGCCGGTCCCGGCACCGGCGGCCCCGGCCGCTGCCGACGACGTGGCCGCCCAGGCGGCCGGGGCTGATGGAGTTTCGGGAGGTGGTGGGGACAGCAACTCGTGCGTGATCGTGCTGGCCACCGATGCCGAGCTTGACTCGCGGGCGCTGGAGCGAGTCGCGGCGAGGGCGTTCCCCGCGATGGCGCGCACCGGCTCGGACTTCTCCGGCAACAGCGGCGACTACTCGCTGGCCTTCTCCACCGCGGCCGTGCCGACGACAGTCGGCCAGACGCCTGGCGTTCCCGCAAAAGATCTTGATTTGCTTTTCACCGCGGCGCTGGAGGCGACCGAGGAAGCCATTCTCAATTCACTGTTCATGGCCGTCACGACCACCGGGTACGGCGGCCACGTGCGGCACGCGGTCCCGCTGGACGAGGTCCGGGCGCTGGTCAGCGGCAGATCAGCACGCCCGAGTGGGTCCTGATCCGGAACGTGCCGTCCGGCCCGAGCCTGATCCGCTCGGCGACAGCCGAGGTGAAGCCGCCGGGGTCGGGGCTCGCCTGGGTCGCGCGCATGCTGGCGACGTAGGCCAGCAGCGGCTCGATCGCCGGCACGACGAGCTCCGCGCGGAACTCGTGGCACTGCACCGAGCCGAACGCGGCGGCCAGCAGCTCGGCGCCGACGTCCAGCGTCGTTCGCAGCGGGCCGGTGTACTCCGCGTCATGCGCCTGCACGCCCCACCAGCCCTCGCCGCGCTGCACGGCCGCCGTGCCGGTGACCAGCTCACGCAGCTCGGCGAGGTGATCGGATCCGTTCAGGACAACGAGCACCTGACCGCCGGGCCTGCAGGTGCGGCGGAACTCCCGCACCGCGGCCGCCCTGTCCGGCACGTGATAAAGCATGTGCGGGGCCAGCACGACATCAGCGGCGCCGTCGGCAAGCGGCAGCGCGGCCGCGTCCCCGGCCACGGCAGCCATCGCCGGCGCGCCCGAGCGCGCTGCCGCGAGCATGCCAGGCGACAGGTCCACGCCGATCACCCGGCCCGCGTGGCCACGGCGGGCCAGGCCTGCCTCGTAGATCCCGTTCCCGCAGCCGACATCTGCCACGGTCTCGGTGCCGGTCAGGCCGGCCAGGTCGAGCACGGTCGTGACCAGGTCAATGCGCGGCTGCTGGTAGGCGTAGATCGACTGGCGGGCGGCCAGGTTCGCATCGGTCCGGTACTGCGTCCCGGTCAGGTAGGCGCGGTCAGTCAGGTAAGCACGGCCGGTCTGGGTCAGCCTGGCGTCGGAAGACATGCCCATAAGGTAACGGGCCGCGGCCCCCGCGACACTGTGGCCACTTCGCCACCTTGAGCACGGCGGAAACGGCGCTATGTAGCGAGTGTCACACGCCCTGAAGCCCTACCGTCGGCACGGGAGTGGTATTCAGTGGAATAGGGTTTCTCCGCGACGCGAGCCCGCTGAAACCCGGCCGCGCCCCCTGGGCAGCGGCGAGCCCCTCCAGCGGGCCCGGAGCGATCCCACAGAGTTCCAGGGCGGAGACGTCGACGAATGACGGACATATCGGCCGCGCCGGCCAAGACACGGGCGCAGATTAGCCAGAAGACCCTGCGGACCGACCGGTGGTGGCAGCAGCCCGCCATTAACGCGGTAGCGCTTGGCGTCGTCGTGATCTACCTCACCTGGGCCTCGCTGGTCAATGAGGACTACTGGTGGAAGCCCTATATCTCGCCGCTGTACTCACCGTGCCTGGCGAATAAGTGCCCCTCTGGCTCGGGTGTCAGCTGGATCCCGTGGGTCACCTGGCTCACCCCGGCGATCCTCATCATCTGGGGCCCGATGGGCTTCCGTTTCACCTGCTACTACTACCGCAAGGCGTATTACCGGGCGTTCTGGCAGGCGCCCGCCTCGTGCGCGGTCAGGGAGCCGCACGCCAAGTACACAGGCGAGACCCGGCTGCCGCTGATCCTGCAGAACGCCCACCGGTATTTCTTCTACGTCGCGCTGATCTTCAACCTCATCCTGACCTTCGACGCGGTGCTGGCCTTCCGCAACCACGCGGGCCAGTGGGGGCACATGGGCCTCGGCACGCTCGTGCTGGTCATCAACGCAGCGCTGCTGTGGCTGTACTCGCTGTCCTGCCACGCCTGCAGGCACGTGACCGGAGGCAGGCTCAAGCACTTCTCCAAGCACCCGGTCCGGTACTGGATCTGGACCCAGGTCTCCAAGCTCAATGCCAAGCACCAGCAGCTGGCCTGGGTGTCGCTGTTCTGGGTGCTGTTCACCGACCTGTACATCCGGCTGGTGGCATCCGGTGTATTCAGTGACCCCCGGTTTTTCTGATCGTGAAGCACGAGGTCTAACGACATGACTGACATCGAGCGCCTCCCCTACGACGTCGTGGTAGTCGGCGCAGGCGGATCCGGACTGCGCGCGGCTATCGAGGCGCGGCTGGCCGGCAAGCGCACCGCGATCATCTCCAAGTCCCTGTTCGGCAAGGCGCATACGGTCATGGCCGAGGGCGGCTGCGCCGCGGCGATGGGCAACATGAACCCGAACGACAACTGGATGGTGCACTTCCGGGACACCATGCGCGGCGGCAAGTTCCTCAACAACCCGCGGATGGCCGAGCTGCACGCCAAGGAGGCCCCAGACCGGGTCTGGGAGCTGGAGGCCTGGGGCGCGCTCTTCGACCGGACCAAGGACGGCAAGATCAGCCAGCGTAACTTCGGCGGGCACGAGTACCCGCGGCTGGCGCACGTCGGCGACCGCACCGGCCTGGAGATGATCCGCACCCTGCAGCAGAAGGTGGTCGCGCTGCAGCAGGAAGACGCGGTCAGCCACGGCGACCCCGAGGCGATGATCAAGGTCTACGCCGAGACCACGATCACCCGGCTGATCAAGGACGGCGAAGGCAGGATCGCCGGCGCCTTCGGGTACATCAGGGAGACCGGCCAGTTCGTGGTCTTCGAGGCGCCCGCGATCATCCTGGCCACCGGCGGCATCGGCAAGACCTTCAAGGTCAGCTCTAACTCCTGGGAGTACACCGGCGACGGTCACGCGCTGGCGCTGCTGGCCGGGGCGAAGCTGCTGAACATGGAGTTCGTCCAGTTCCACCCCACGCACATGGTGTGGCCGATATCGGTGCGCGGGCTGCTCGTCACCGAGTCGGTGCGTGGTGACGGCGGAGTCCTGCGCAACTCCGAGGGCCGCCGGTACATGTTCGACTACGTGCCCGACGTGTTCCGCGCGCAGTACGCCGAGACCGAGGAAGAAGCCGACCGCTGGTACTCAGACCCGGACCACAACCGCCGCCCGCCGGAGCTGCTGCCCCGCGATGAGGTGGCGCGGGCCAACAACGCCGAGGTCAAGGCGGGGCGCGGGTCACCGCACGGAGGCGTGTTCCTGGACATCGCCTCCCGGCTGCCGGCCGAGGAGATCCTGCGGCGGCTGCCGTCGATGTACCACCAGTTCAAGGAACTGGCCGACGTCGACATCACCAAGGAGCCGATGGAGGTCGGCCCGGCCCAGCACTACGTGATGGGCGGCGTGGAGGTTGACCCCGACACCGGCGAGTCGAGCGTGCCCGGGCTTTTTGCCGCGGGCGAGGTTTCCGGGGGGATGCACGGCTCCAACCGGCTTGGCGGCAACTCACTGTCGGACCTGCTGGTGTTCGGCCGGCGGGCCGGCGTCGGCGCGGCCGACTACATCGACCAGCTCGGGACCAAGCTGCCGGTGGCTGACGAGGGCGAGATCCAGTCCGCCCAGGCCGAGGCGCTCGCGCCACTGGGCCGGGCGGCCGGGGAGAACCCGTACTCGGTGCACTCCGAGGTCCAGGACACCATGAGCAGCCTGGTCGGGATCATCAGGACCGAGACCGAGATCAGGCAGGCGCTGACCGAGCTTGAGAAGCTCGGCGCCAGGGCCGCGAGCGTCTCGGCCGAGGGCGGCAGCGCCTACAACCCCGGCTGGCACCTGGCGCTGGATCTGCGCAACATCATGCTGATGGCGCGTTGCGTGGCGCTGGCCGCGCTGGAGCGCCAGGAGAGCCGGGGCGGCCACACCCGCGACGACTTTCCTGGCATGCGGCCGGACTGGCGCAAGGTCAATATCGTCTGTGCGCTGGAAGGCGACGAGATTACTCTCACGCACCAGCCAGTGCCGCCCATGCGCGACGACCTGATCGCCCTCTTCGACCGGGCCGAGCTGAAGAAGTACCTGACCGAAGAGGAAATCGCTGGCCTGCCGCCGGAGGCGGCTCAGGCTGCACCGCCGCCGAAGCAGGCGGCACAGTCTGAGACACCAGCACAGCCGGCGACCTCCAAGCCCGCATCCGCCGTGACCGAGGAGACCCACTGATGAGCTACAAGGCAGCGCTGCGGGTCTGGCGCGGCGACCACGGCAGTGGTGAGCTCGCCGACTACACCGTCGAGGTGAACGAGGGCGAGGTCGTCCTGGACGTGCTGCACCGGTTGCAGGCCACTCAGGCCGGTGATCTGGCGATCCGGTGGAACTGCAAGGCCGGCAAGTGCGGATCTTGTTCCATGGAGATCAATGGCCGTCCGCGGCTGGCGTGCATGACCCGGATGTCCACGTTCACCGAGGACGAGGTGCTGACGATCACGCCGCTGCGGACCTTCCCGGTCATCCGCGACCTGGTCACGGACGTGTCGTTCAACTACGCCAAGGCGCGGGAGATCCCGTCGTTCACCCCCGATCCGTCGATCGGACTCGGCGAGTTCCGGATGCAGCAGGTCGACGTGCAGCGCTCGCAGGAGTTCCGCAAGTGCATCGAGTGCTATCTCTGCCAGAACACCTGCCATGTGATCCGCGACCACCCGGAGAACGAGGACGCCTTCGCCGGGCCGCGGTTCCTGATGCGGATCGCTGAGCTGGAAATGCACCCAGCCGACACTGCGGACCGCCGGGAGATCGCCCAGGAGGACTTCGGCCTCGGCTACTGCAACATCACCAAGTGCTGCACCGAGGTCTGCCCAGAGAACATCAAGATCACCGACAACGCGCTCATCCCGCTCAAGGAGCGCGTCGTGGGCCGCAAGTACGACCCGCTCGTCTGGCTGGGCGACAAGATCATGCGCCGGCCGCGCGGTACCGACACCCCTAAGGTTCCCGACAAGACGGCCTGACGCCGGCGGCCCGAGGCGGCCGCTGGCCCGGTTCAGGCGGCTGGGGCCCGTCGTGCGCCTTGCATGACCTCGCAGCCGGCAAGCGCAGGACAGCGTGACCAGCCGTGTACCGTGGGCTCGTTGCGTGCTCGGCCAGACACGGGCACGGCAGCAGCCGGAGTGTCGGCCGCGCGGCTTTTGACCTCGCTAGTCTGGCGTGGCGCCGGCAAGACAAGAGCTCACGAGAGGCTGTTCCTTGTCCCACATGACGTATCCCGAGGCGATGGTCGTCGGGTTCATCCAGGGCGTGACCGAGCTGTTCCCGGTGTCCAGCCTCGGCCACAGCGTGCTGATCCCGGCCCTGGTCGGCGGCAGCTGGGCAAGAGACCTCAGCGTAGCCACGCCCAAGTCGCCGTACCTGGCCTTCGTCGTCGGCCTGCACGTCGCGACGGCACTCGGGATCGCGGCTTACTTCTGGCGGGACTGGGTCCGGATCATCAAGGCCTGGTTCGTCTCGATCGTGCACGGCAACGTTCGCACGCCCGATGAGAAGCTGGCCTGGATGCTGGTCTTCGCGACGATTCCGGTGGGCATCGTGGGGCTGGCCTTCGAGCACGAGTTCCGCGTCCTGTTCGGGAAGCCGGTGCGGGCCGCGGTCTTCCTCGTGATCAACGGCCTGATCCTCTACGCCGGGGAGCGCTTCCGCACCAGGAAGTCGCTGCAGGCCGACGCCGCGCTCGAGCGTCAGCGGGCCGGCGTGGCGGCGGCGCCGCAGCCCGAGGTCGCTGCCGCCGCCGCGGCCGCTCCGGCGGCGGCTGCTCCCGCCGTCCAGGGGACCGGGCCCGGCAGGGCCCCCCGGCACGAGGCACCGCAGCCAAGCGGCACTGGTCAGCTCGCAGCCAGGCGCCAGGAGGAGGTCGCCGGAGCGGTGCAGGCAGACCTGCGGCTCTCGGAGATGGGCTACTTGCAGGCGGTGGTCATCGGCGCCGCGCAGGTGCTGGCCCTGCTGGCCGGCATCAGCCGGGACGGCGTCACCATGGTGGCTGGGATGTTCCGCGGCCTGTCCCGCGAGGATGCCGCTCGGTTCGCGTTCCTGCTCGCCACGCCTGTCATCCTGGCGGCCGGCGTGCTCAAGTTGCCGGACCTGACCGGGCCGCTGGGCCACGGCATCCACGGGCAGATCCTGGCCGGCAGCCTGCTGTCGGGCATCGGCGCCTATATCTCCGTGCGGTTCCTCATGCGCTACTTCCAGACCCGAACGCTGACGCCCTTCGCGATCTACTGCGTCCTATTCGGC
>DASPWG010000013.1:0-3300 GCA_035621915.1 Streptosporangiaceae bacterium | reverse complement strand
GATGTCCGCGGCGTCGACCTTGCGCAGGCACACGTTGGTGCCAGAGTTGGCTGCCATGGTCCACGGGAAGCACCAGCCGTTGCAGTGGAACATCGGCAGCGTCCACAGGTACACGCTGTGCCGTGGCATGCCCCAGGTGAGGATGTTGCCCACCGCGTTCAGGTGCGCGCCGCGATGGTGGTACACCACGCCCTTCGGCCTGCCGGTCGTGCCCGAGGTGTAGTTAAGCGAGATCGCCTGCCACTCGTCGGCCGGCTCGGTCCGCTCGTAACCAGGCACCCCGGTGGCCAGCAACCCCTCGTAGTCCGCCTCGCCAATGCGCTCGCCCGGCCCGTCGTACTCGGGGTCGTCGATGTCGATGACCAGCGGACGGGCCGCGGCCGACCGCAGCGCGCCCGCCACGGCCGGGGAGAACTCCCGGTCGGTGATCAGGACCTTCGCCTGCGCGTGGTCGAGGATGTAGCCGATCGTCCCGGCGTCCAGCCGGGTATTGATCGTGTTCAGCACGGCCCCGGTCATCGGCACGCCGAAGTGCGCCTCGTACATCTCGGGGGTGTTCGAGCCGACGACCGACACCGTGTCGCCGCGGCCGATGCCGCGCGCTGCCAGCGCCGAGGCCAGCCGCTGGCACCGCTCGCGGGTCTGCGACCAGCTGAACCGCCGTGCGCCATGCACAACGGCGAGGCGGTCAGGGTAGACGTCCGCGCTCCAGTCCAGGAATGCCAGCGGCGTCAGCGGTGCATAGTTCGCCGCGTTCGCTTCCAGCCCCGCCAGGTAGATGTCGCTCACAACGCCTCCGCCTCAGTTCGCCGCCGCCCAAGCACAAGCATGCGCCGCGACGTGAGGCTGGCGCAGGGTGACCCTTTCCCGGCTCACACCTCCAGTTGCGCGGCCAGGTCCTCGTCGACGATCAGCGCGATCTTGCCCCTGGTGTGCCCGAGCCCGACGGCCCGGTGCGCGGAGGCAGCATCCTTCCAGTGGAACATCTTCGAGATATGCACCATCAGCGTCCCGTCGTCGAACCAGGGCGCCATCGCGATCAGGCCGCTGCCGCGAGGCCGGCCGTCATACTGCTGCCAGCGGACCCGGTCACCGTCCGGGTAGCCGCCGGCATGCACCGGCGTAGCCACGACCGCTCCGTCGCGTGCGGCGCGGGCGGCCCCGGCCAGCGTGGGCGCGGCGCACGCCAGCACGTGCCCGGCGCCGCCGTCGGTCAGCTCGCGGACCCGGTCTGGCCAGTCGGCCTGCATGTGGTCGACGACGATGGCCGCGCCGAGCTTGTGCACGAACTCGTGGTTCTGCTCGCTTGCGGTCGCGATGACAATCGCGCCGAGCGCCCTGGCGATCTGCACGGCGAAGTGGCCGAGGCCGCCTGCCGCCCCGGTGATCAGCACGGTGTCCCCGCTGCCGACCCGCAGCACGTCCTCGAGCCCCTGCTGGGCCGTCAGCGCGTCCACCGGCGCCGCGGCCGCTGTCACCCAGCCGAGCCCCGTGGGGATCGGGGCAAGCTGCTCGGCCGGACACGTTACGTACTGCGCGTAGCAGCCGCTCAGGCCCGGATACCCGTACACCGGCTCGCCGTCCTCGAACGCCGCTGACGCACCGGTGTCACCGACTACCTCGCCCGAGAACTCGGCGCCGGGGATGTACGGGAAGTCACCGGTCCAGCCGCCGCTGGCCATGTGCACGTCCCACGGCCCGACACCCGCCGCCTTCACCCGGACGAGTACTTCGTCAGGCCCCGGCTGCGGGATCTGCGTCTCGCCGGCCGTCAGCACCTCAGGGACTCCGGGCTCACTGACCATGATCGCCTGCATCGTCGCTCCTACCAGGGAGGGCTCTCAGACTCCTGCGTGCTGCAGCTTCGCCTCAAAGGTGAGCTGCCCGCCTGCCACGTCCACCATGACCTCCTGGCCCGCGACGACCTGGCCGTTGAGCAGCATCCTCGATAGCTGATTGTCCACCTCGCGCTGGATGGTGCGGCGCATCGGCCTGGCCCCGAACTCCGGCTGGTACCCGCTGTCGGCGAGCCAGTCGATCGCGGCGGGCGTGAACATCACGGTCACGTCCTGGGCATGCAGGCGGCGCCTGGTCTCCTCCAGCAGCAGGCTGGTGATCTGCCGCAGCTCGTCGCGGTCCAGCTGGCGGAAGACGATGATCTCGTCGATCCGGTTGAGGAATTCCGGCCGGAACGCCTCGCGCAGCCGGCGCATCAGCTGTTCCCGCAGCGCGTCCTGCTGGCTCGGCCCGGTGCTGGCGCCGTCCGCCGCGAACCCGAGCGCCGGGCCGCGTCTGGTGATGAGGTCGGAACCGAGGTTGCTGGTCATGATGAGCACGGTGTTCTTGAAGTCAACGGTCCTGCCCTGCCCGTCAGTCAGCCGGCCGTCATCGAGGATCTGCAGCAGGATGTTGAACGCGTCCGGGTGCGCCTTCTCGATCTCATCAAGCAGCACGACGGAGTAAGGCCGCCTGCGCACGGCCTCGGTCAGCTGGCCGGCCTCCTCGTAGCCGACGTAGCCAGGCGGCGCCCCGACCATGCGGCTGACCGTATGCCGCTCGGAGAACTCGCTCATGTCCAGCCGCACCATCGCGCTTTCGCTGCCGAACAGCGCCTCGGTGAGCGCCCGCGCCAGCTCTGTCTTGCCTACCCCCGTCGGCCCGAGGAACAGGAAGCTGCCGACTGGCCGCCCGGGGTCGGCCAGTCCGCTGCGGGACCTGCGGACGGCTTCCGCGACGGCCGCGACCGCCTCGTCCTGACCGATGACGCGCTCGTGCAGGTAGCGCTCAAGGCTCAGCAGCCGGTCCCGCTCCTCCTCGGTGAGCTGCCGCACCGGCACGCCAGTGGCCCGGGACACGATCTCGGCGATGTCGTTAACGGTGACCTCGGGAAATGCGTTCTCGTCGTGACTGAGCTGCTCGATCTGGCGGCGCACGTCCTGGATCTCGTCGCGCAGCCGCGAGGCCTGCTCGTACTCCTCGCTGGCGACGGCCTGGTCCTTGTCCCGGTGCAGTTCCTCCTCCCGCCGCTCAAGGTCACGCACGTCCACGTCGGGCATCTTGGTCCGCAGCCGGACGCGCGCGCCTGCCTGGTCCATCAGGTCGATGGCCTTGTCAGGCAGGAACCGGTCGGTGATGTAGCGATCCGACAGCTCGACAGCCGCGACCAGCGCGTCGTCGGCGTAGCGGACCTGATGATGCGCCTCGTACCGGTCCTGCAGCCCGCGCAGGATCGCGATGGCATCGTCGGCCGTCGGCTCTGGTACCAGGATCGGCTGGAACCGGCGGGCCAGGGCGGCGTCC
>DASPWG010000012.1:0-3166 GCA_035621915.1 Streptosporangiaceae bacterium | reverse complement strand
GCCCCGCCGTTGTAGGCGACCATGTCGGCGAGCGCCGCCGCGGTGTCGATAGCGGCGCCGCGCGGGATCCCGGCCAGCTCGGCGCAGGCACGGTGCAGGTTACCGACGATCCGCTCGGAGTCGGGCCAGCTGGCGAACTGTCCCAGATCGGTGTCGCCGGCAGCTTCGAGCGGGGACAGCCCGGCGTCGCGGGCACGGGCTGCCAGGTCGAGCACGAACCTGAGGTAGTCCAGCGTTGCGTCCAGGGGGCCGGAGCCAGTGAATACCGGGCCGTGACCGGGCACGATGGTCTGCGCGCCGAGCGGCCGCAGTACTTGCTCAAAGACCTCGATGGCGCCCGCCACCGAGCCCATCAGCAGGAATGGCGTGCCGCCGTTGAAGATCAGGTCACCGCAGAACAGCACGGAACGGTCCGGGATCCAGATGATCGAGTCATTGGTCGTGTGCGCGGGAGTGCCGACGTAACGCACCTGCACGCGCAGGTCTGCCACGTGCAGGGCGACCTGGTCGGTGAAGGTTACGAACGGCGGGTCGAGGCTTAGGTCGCCCCAGTCGGGGCCGTCCCAGAATGGCAGCGGCCGCGGCGGGCCGAAGGCGATGGCCTCGTCCCGCGCGCGCTCGTGCGCCACGATCGCCGCCTGGGGGAACAGGCAGTTGCCGAACGTGTGATCGCCATGGTGGTGAGTGTTGACCACCGCGCGCACAGGCGCGGGCGTCACGGCCGCGATGGCCTCCTGGTAGGCGCGTGTGCGGCGCCAGGTAGCACACGAGTCAATGCTGATCACTCCCTGCGGACCGACCAGGAATCCGGTGTTGTTGATCCACCAGGTGCCATCCGGCTGGACATAGGCATAGATCCCGGCCGACACCTCACAAGTCTCAGGCCGCCCGGGAACCGTGATCTCATCGCCGACCGCACTGCTCATCTGCACCTCTGCTAACAGCCTGCGGCGGTACGCAGGTCAATCGTCATCTCCTGGCTGGCCGCACCGAGCCGGGCCGTGCGCCCCAGCATGTCACGCGCCTGCCTGAGGGCGCCCGTGGCGGCAGCCAACAGGCGGCAGCGGCACCTGCTGATCCGTCAGGCCGGGATCACTCGCCGCAGCTTGCCGGTCTCCGGGTGGCGGGGGAGGGCGGCTACGGCATCGACCGTAACTTCCGGATCGGCTAGGCCAGCCCGCTGCAGCGCGCTGTGCAGCTGCTCGCGCAGCGGCGTAAGGCTGGTCTCGCGCTCGAGCAGCACGCAGGCGGCGACGCCGCGGGTGGTCTGCCGTATCTGGTAGTCGAGCACGTCCGGGTTGGTCAGCATGATCGACCGCAGCGCCAGCGGATGGAGTTCGGCGCGGTCGCCGTAGCGCAGGATGTCGTCGGCGCGCCCGCCGACAGTGACGCGGAGGCGGCCGTGCGAGGCGGAATCCGGCTGCCTGGTGAACGCGTCGTTCAGCTCGTACCTGATCAGTGGCTGCAGGTGGTTGTACAGGTTGGTGACCAGCACCTTGGCCGAGGTCGTTCCCGGCGCTACGGGCTGGTGGGCGGCGTCAACGAGTTCGACGATGCAGCCGTCGGTCGCCAGCGCGATGGCCGGGTCGTCGGGCCCGCTGGACCCGACCAGGCCCTCGGTGCTGGCGAAGGTATTGAGGATCGGGGCGCCGAATGCGCTCTTGATGGCCGCGCGGAACTCTGGCTGCAGCGTCTCGGCACTGCAGTTCACCAGCCTTGGCGTGATTGCGAGGCGGCCGGCTTGCTGCTCGGTAGCCAGCCTGGCCAGCATGCTGGGATAGCCGAACAGGCCGTGCGCCTGCAGTTGGTTCAGGCGTGCGACGATCTCGGCCACCGGCAAGGTGACTGGCACCTGGACGAACCTCATCGGGCTGCCGGCCAGCATCGACGGTATGAACACGGTTCCGTGGACCGCCGAGGAGGCCCCGACCATGGCGAAAGTGACCTCCGGAACCTGCACCGGCCCCTCCGTGGTGGCTGCCCCGAGCGCCGCGAGCCGGGTCCGGAAGAGCAGGCTGACGAATTCGGCCACTCCCGCGGGGTCGTAGGCAAAGATGCCCCGCTGGCCGGAACTGCCGCCGGTTGCCATGCACAGGTAGCCGCCCGGCAGCGGCGTCGGCTCGCTGCCTGTCGCCGCCAGAGCGCGCTCGGCCGCCTCCCGGGTCACCAGCCTGTCACTGATCAGCTCATCGAAGTGCTCCATCATCTGCGTCTTGGTCATGACCGGCAGGCTGGACAGATCGGCGAGCTCGAAACGTTCCGGGTCGACGCCGCGCAGCCGGCTGGCATGGAACGCCGAATGCTCGATCGCCACGGCAAGGATGCGGCGTAGCCGGTCGCGTTGCCAGTCACGCAGCTGATCGGAGTCCCAGCCCAGCCGCCGGAAATGCGCGGGCAGGCCGGCGAAAACGTCGGCCTGGATGCGGTCTCGCAGGTCCCGGAACGCGGGCGCGACCCCGTCCGGACGCGTCAGAAGCTCACCGGGCATCAGCTTCCCCTATCTGCCTGCTGCGAAGTCCTCGGCCGGCGGCGCGGTCTGCAGGACAAGTTCGCTGATGACTTCCGGGGTGGGCAGCGCGGCCGCGCTCGGATCGGCTAGATGCTCCAGGAACGCGCCGCGGCTGACGGCCATGGCCAGCCGTGCCAGGACCCGGACCGGATACCGCGGCGTAGTGCCCGCCCGCTCGTGCAGCCGGGCGTAGACCGAGGCCAGCCGTTCGAGCGTGTACTCGTGCAGCTCGGCGTACCGCCGGTTTAGCTCGGGGACCCGGGCCGCGTGCACGCGGAACTCCAGCACCAGCTGCATCCACTCGGGCTCGGCCCGCCACAGCGCCATTCCCAGTTCCGGTATCGCCGCAGCCAGCCTCCGCCCGTCGAATTGCTCCGCGAGCCGCTCGTTCTGCTCGGCCCGCTCGTGGATCCTGGCCTCTAGCAGAGCCAGGAACATGTCGGCCTTGCCCTCGAACTGGGAGTAGACCACTCCTTTCGAGAACCCGGCTTCCTCGGCGATCACGTCGAGCGTGGCATTGGCGTAGCCGCGATCCAGGAACACCCGCCGTGCCGCCTCCAGGACCAGGCGCCGGTTGCGCTCCACCTGCTCGTCGCGGCTCAGCTCTGAAGCTCTCATACCACCGGTATCTAATACTGTTAGTATCTGAAAGTCAAG
>DASPWG010000011.1:0-9686 GCA_035621915.1 Streptosporangiaceae bacterium | reverse complement strand
GTGACGCCGCGGCTCACGTTCCCTGACCGGCGGATCGACGCCGTGCGCGGCGCCGTCGCGGTGGAACGCGGCCCGCTCGTCTACTGCTTCGAGCAAGCCGATCAGCCCGCCGGGCTGAGCGTCGAGGACCTGGCGCTCAGCCCCGGCGGCGGGCTGCGCGAGCGCGCGGCGACGCTGCCCGGCATCGGGCCCACCGTCGTGGTCGAGGCGGCGGCTGTACGCCTGCCGGCTCGGGCCGGGAGCGGGCTTCCTTACCTGCCAGAGCCCGACACCGCCACTGCCGGCACCCCCGCCCCGGCCGTGGCCATCCCCTACTTCCAGTGGGACAACCGCGACGGCCGGGCCATGCGGATCTGGATGCCCCGTGACCAGCCCGATAGCCCGGCTACCAGCTAGAGCCCGGCTGCCAGCCGGGTGCCGTTTCCCTGCAACACGACCCAAAACTAAAAACCCCTCGGCGAGGAGGCTCCCGACATGCGCAAGCGCTACCCCCACGCGGCCAGCGGCCGCGACCCAGGCACCAGGCAGGAAAGGCCGGTCAGCATGAGGCGTGGCCGTCCCAGCAGGATCCTCGCGGCCGGCGCGGCCGCGGCGGTCCTCACATCACTGGCCCTCAGCGCGTGCGGCTCCTCGGGGCCCGCCGCCACCTCCAAGGCCTTCGGCGTCGACGCGACCGGCGTCGTGCACTTCTGGGCCCGTCAGGCGACAGACGGCCCGGCCATAGCCCTGGTGAAGGAGTTCAACGCGACTCACAAGAACCTCAAGGTCGTCCTGCACCTGACCCCGCCGAACGACGACACCAGCCAGCTGGCGACGGCCATCAGGGCCGGCTCGCCGCCGGACGTCGTCGGCCTGAATGACATCGACGTGCCGACGTTCTCGCACGAGGGCGCGCTGATGAACCTCACCAAGTACGTCAACGCGCTGCCGTACAAGAGCGCGCTCAGCCCCGGGCACCTGGCGCTGGCGACGATCGGAAACCAGTACTACGGCCTGCCGTACCTCGCCGACCTGTCGGTGCTCTGGTACAACAAGAAGCTCTTCGCCGAGGCCGGGCTGAACCCGAATGACCCGCCGACGAACTACGCCCAGATCGTCACCGATGCCGAGAAGATCAGCGCGCTCGGCCACGGCATCTACGGCTTCTCTTTCGCCGGCGACTGCCAGGGCTGCCTGGGCTTCGTGATGCTGCCCTCGCTGTGGGCCGATGGCGTGCACCTGATCAGCGGCCCGCTGGGCAACCAGACGGCCAACGTGGCCAACAACGCCCCGCTGAAGCAGATGCTGGCCGACTACCAGTTGCTGTGGTCCAGGCACCTGGTGCCAGTGGACGACCAGACCCAGGACGGCCTCACCTGGGGCGCTGACTTCGAAGCCGGAAAGGTGGGCATCCTCCCCGGCGACTACGGGTTCGCCACCAAGATGACGCCGACGTCGGAGTTCGCGGACGCGCCGCTGCCAGGGGTCACCGGTGACACCTACAGCACCTTCGACGGCGGCGACGACTTCGTGATCCCGGCCGGAGCACCGAACGCGTCCGGCGCCTGGGAGTTCATCAAGTGGGCGCTCGAGCCGCAGCAGCAGTCGCAGTACCCCACCTGGGGCATGACCCCGGTCCGGAGCGACGTGCTCACCCCGGCCTTCAAGGCCAAGTTCCCCTACGACGCGGTCGCACTGGCGGCGCTGGCCAAGGGCTCGGTCGAGTACACGCTGGCCTACGATGCCGTCTTCAACGAGCCGGGCTCGCCCTGGTTCAAGATGTTCGAGGACGCGGTGTACAGCGGCAACGTCAGCGCTGGCATCTCGGAAGGCCAGTCAGGAATCCAGTCGACGCTGGCCAGCATCAAGAGCTGATAAACCCGCCCCCGTGCCGCGTTCCCAAATCCCTGCGGGGAACGCGGCACGGGCCAGCGGCGCATGCCAGGCGCGCCAGTGCTGGCCAAAGACCTGGCACAGAGCCGGAGCAATCACCAAGAATGTCACCGGACACCCGGAGTTCCCGACCATGACAGCGGACCAGGCGCCGACGGAGGTGCGCGGATGACAGTGGCGGAGCCGGCCCAGCGCAGGCTGCCGGGGCTGGCCCGGCTCAGGTCAGGCGGCCGGGACGGCAGGCCGTCTACCGCGCAAGGGCGGCGCGACACCAGGACCGGGCTGGCGCTCGTGGCGCCGGCCCTGCTGTTCGTCGGGGTCTTCGCGCTGTTCCCGCTCGGGTTCGGCGTGTACATCTCGCTGACGAACTGGCCGCTGGTCGGCCCGTACCAGCTGATCGGCCTGGCCAACTACTACGCGCTGCTGCACGACTCGGTGTTCTTGCAGTCGATCCTGTTCACGCTCAAGTACACGGGTATTGTCACCATCCCGATCTTCGTCGTCGGGTACGCGCTTGCCGTCTTCGTCCGGGCGAACCGGCCGGGTAGCACCGTGTTCCGGACGATGATCTTCCTGCCGTACATCGTCGGGCTGGTGACCGAGAGCTACATGGCGGTGGTCGAGCTGCAGCCGACCTCGGGCACGGTCAACTTCGTGCTCTCGAAGCTCGGCCTGGTCAGCGACACGACAGCGTGGCTCGTGCACACCGGCCTGGCGATGACTGCGATCAGCATCCTCGTTGTCTGGTTCTACTCGGGCTTCGCGATGATGCTGCTGATGGCCGGGATGCAGGGCATCCCGCAGGAAATCTACGAGTCGGCCCGGGTGGACGGCGCGTCCTGGTGGGCCGCGGAGCGCAGGCTCACGGTTCCGCTGCTGCGCCGGTGGATAGCGCTGAGCCTGATCATCTCCGTTGTCGGCTCGTTCCTGGCCTTCAACCAGTTCTTCATCATGACCGACGGAGGCCCTGGGACCAGCACGGTCACGGTCGTGATGTCCATTTATGACACCGCGTTCGCGCAGATGGACGTCGGCCTTGCCAGTGCGATGTCGGTAGTGCTGGTGATCGTGGTCGGTCTCATCACCTTCGTGCAGTTCCGGTTCCTGCAGCGGGACGGTGACTGATGGCAGCGGTGCGCAGCCGGCGCGATCAGGCCGGAACTCCGGGCGCAAGCCGCGGCCAGGACGCCGGCCGCAGCCAGCGGGCCAGCCGGAGCGGCGGCCGGGGTGCCAGCGCTCGCGCCCCGGGCGGCCGTACCGCCAGCAGCCGAGGGCTCGGCTGGTTCATCGCGGCCGGAGTCGCGATCAGCGCCGTGTTCGTGCTGCCGCTGGTCTGGGAGATCTTCAGGTCACTCGAGCCGGAGTCGGCGGTGGCCTCGGCACCCAGCGGCCAGAGCTTCAGCCATCTCACCTTCGCGAACTACCAGACGCTGCTGTCCGGTCAGGACGACATCATCCGCAACGTCGTCAACAGCCTGGTGGTGGCCGTGCTGGCGGCGGTGCTGACCTCGCTGGTGGCGGTGCTGGCCGGCTACGGGTTCGCGCTGTTCAGGTTCCGCGGCTCGGGGCTGGCATTCGGCCTGGTCCTGCTGGCGTTCATGATCCCGTTCCAGGCGGTGCTGACGCCGCTGTTCCTCGAGCTGCACTTCCTGCACCTGCTCAACAGCCTGCTCGGCCTCGCGCTGTTCTACACCACGTTCAACCTGCCGATCGGGGTGTACGTGATGCGCAACAGCTTCCTGCAGGTGCCGCGCGAGCTGGTCGACGCCGCCAGGGTCGACGGCGCGTCAGTCCCGACCACGCTGCTGTCGGTGCTCAGGCCGCTCGTGCTGCCGGGAATCGCGACAACCGCGCTGTACGCGTTCTTGTTCTCCTGGACCGAGTTCCTGGGCGCGCTGAGCTTCCTCACCAACGACGACCTGTTCACGCTGCCGGTAGCGCTCAGCAACGTCGAGACTGGCACCTACGGTGCCGTCAACTACGGGCTGCTGCTGGCCGGCGCGGTAATCGCGATGATCCCGTGCGTGATCGTGTACGTGGCGCTACAGCGCTACTACGTACGCGGCCTGGTCTCCGGAGCGCTGAAGGGCTAGCCGCCGGGCCGGCGCCGCCACGGCCCGAGACGCCGCCGCGGTCGCGCTGCCGCCGGCCTTGCGCTGAGGTAAATTCTGCGCCGGGGGGCCCTAATGCCCCCTACGGGGTCTTCCGCACGTTCGCGCTGGCTGGCTACGATTCCGCAGGTGAGCACGTCGGTTCCGGCAGGTCAGGTCGCGGTGGATCCTGCCAAGCTGCGCCGCATGGTCGGCTCGCCGGAACTCAGCTGGCTGGTGGACCGGATCCGCGGCAAGCTCGAGCACGGCGAGCGGCTCGACGGCACCGTGACGCTCGTCGGCGCGACTCCGGCGCAGCGGCGTGCGGTGGGCCGGCTGCTCGGCCACAGCCCGGGCCGCGGGACCTCGCTGAGCGTCTTCCTTCCCGCGGTCGCGACCGAGCTGTTCCGCGCGTCGGCGGCGCCGAACCTGCGGGCGGCGGTGGAGGAACTCGGCGGC
Organism: Streptosporangiaceae bacterium; assembly: GCA_035621915.1. GTDB lineage: Bacteria > Actinomycetota > Actinomycetes > Streptosporangiales > Streptosporangiaceae > JAJYUU01. The sequence goes on along the minus strand of DASPWG010000011.1, from coordinate 5,265 downwards.
CCGGTTCGCGACCTGGCTGCCGAGCGGGCGGCAGAGCTGCAGCGGTGGGGGGACGCGCTGGGCCCGATGCGGGCAAGCCCGCTGGCCGGGCTGGCCTGGTATCGCGAGTGGCTGGACAGCATCAGGCGGGACGGCACGGTCACCAGGCTCATCAGGCAGGGCCAAAGCGGCGTGCTCGGCCAGGCGACGGCGGTGCTCGAGCAGCTGGCGACCGGCTCGGAGCCGGCTGACGCGGCGCTGTCGAAGCTCGCCGCCGGCGTGACCGGCGATGTGCGCGCGCTGACCGACGGACCGCTGGCCGGGCTGGTGCTGCGGGCGCTGGCGATCCGCGAGGGGGTCCAGGCGCCGGCCAGCGAGGATGCCGTGCAGGCGCTGTGGAGCGCGGTTGGCATGGTCGGCGATGACCTGGCGAGCCAGGTCCTGGTGCTGAACGTCAAGTCTGGCGGGGAGCCCATCGGGCGCTGGATGACGGAGGCCGCCGAGGCAGGGGAGCCGTTCCGGCTGACGCTCCGCCAGCTTGTCAAGAGCCCGATCCTGCCGTGGGCGCTTGACATCTACGTCTGTACGAGCTCGGCGCTGGTCAGGGCCGCGGCCGACGAGCTCAGCGCGGAGTGCCCGGCGCTGGTGTGCACCGAGGGCGAGCCCTCGGTGGCGTGCAACCGCCTGCTGCAGGCCGCGGCGGCCAGCGGTTCGGTCCTGCACTGGCATGCCGATTTCAGCTGGCCAGGGCTGCGCAGCATCGCGACGGCCGTCCGGCGCTTCCGTGCGCAGCCGTGGCAGATGGCGGCCTCCGACTACCAGGACCACATGCGCCAGGGCGGTGCCCCGCTGCGTGGCCGGCCCGAGCCAAGTTCCTGGGATCCGCGGCTGGCGGAGATGATGCAGCGCGCGGGCCGGTCGGTCGCCGAGGACCGAGTGCTGCCCGGTCTGCTGTCTGACCTAGCCGCCCAGCGGCAGAGCTGAGCGTGGCAGACCACGGCTGCGGGCCAGCGGCCCGCGGCCAGCAGCCAGGACCCGGCAAACGCTCCCTAGCCCTCCGCGATGATCCGCTTGAGCAGGCTGCGGGTCCGCGCCCGGTCGGCGCCGGGGGCGTACTCGCCCGCCACGAACTCAGTCACGCCAGCGTCGGCCAGCGCCCCGATCTGCGCCGCGACCGTGTCCTCGTCGCCGACGATCGCGACGTCCGCAGGCCCGGCCGCGCCCTCCTTGTCCAGCATCGCCCGGTAGGACGGCAGCTGGCCGTAGATGGCGAAATCCTCCGCGGCGATGGCCCTGGCCGCCTGCGGGTCGTCGGTTACGTATACCGGCAGGATGCAGACGACGCGCGGGCTCGGCCGGCCAGCGGCGGCGGCCGCCGCGGTGATGGCGGGCACTATGTGATCACGCACTGTTGCCGGGCCAGTCATCCACAGCACGGTGCCGTCCGCCTGCTCTCCGGCCAGCCTGAGCATCTGCGGAGCCAGGGCGGCCAGCAGCACCGGGATCCGGTCCGCTCGCGCCGTGGACAGCCCGATGTGAGCGCTCAGCGTGCTGCCGTCGACGCTGACGGCTGTCCCGTCGAGCAGCGGAAGCAGTACCGAGAGGTACTCGCGCATGTGCCGGGCGGGCTTGTCGAAGCTGTAGCCGTACATGCTCTCGATGACGATCTGGTGCGAAAGCCCGATGCCGAGTGTGAGCCGGCCAGGGCCGAGCGCCAGCGCGGCGGTCATGGCCTGCTGGGCGAGGACGGCCGGATGGCGGGGATAGGTGGGCACCACCGCCGTGCCCACCGCGATGCCGGGCACCTGGCTGCCCGCGACGGCGAGCGAGGTCAGTGCCTCCAGGCCGAAGATGTTGGCCATCCACGCCGAGGCGAATCCGTCGTCGGCCGCACGGCGCAGGTGGTCTGCCAGCTTGCCGAGGGCATCGGGGCCGCCAGGGTCAACGAGCGAGGTGCCGATCCTCATCCGCAGGTCTCCGTCCGAACGGGCCGGCCGGATGCCGGCGGGATGATCAGATCTTTCCGGCCGCCGGGAGCGTCCGCAAGATCCCCGGCTCGTCGTATCGCCGCCTGCGTGCCGCGACCGCAGGCCGGACACCCCGGTACGAAACAGGCAGCATGCCCGACACTCCGACCCGCCATCTTTGCCGGAGGTCCGGCGTGGGGACAATAGGGACATGAGCCAGCCCGCATCCCGTGCCAAGCAGGCCGAGCGCGCGGCGGCGGCCGAGCGAGAGCTGCAGGCCACCCGCGAGCGAGCCCGCAAGCACGCGCACGCGGCAGCCCAGGCCCGCTCGCGTGCGGCCGCGAAGGCTGACGTGCTGGTGGCCGCCGAGACCGAGCACGAGCCGACTGTGGTCGGCAGCCCGCCCGCGATGCTGCCTGCCGACCGTTACCTCGAGCGCGAGGAGAGCTGGCTGCGGTTCGCCCAGCGGGTGCTCGAGCTGGCCGAGGACCCGAACGTGCCGCTGCTTGAGCGCGTCCGGTTCGAGGCCATCTTTGCCAGCGGCATGGACGAGTTCTTCTCCGTCAGGATCGCGGGCCGGGTCCGCCGGATGGCGACTGGGCTGCCGGTGGAGAGCTCGACGACCATCCCGCCCGCGCTGGTCCTGGAGAACGCGCTCACGCTCGCCGGCGAGCTGTCGATCAGGCACGCGCACTGCTTCACCGACAAGCTAGTGCCGGACCTGGCCGCCGAGGGCATTGAGATCCTGCGCTGGAAGGAGCTCGCGCCCGACGAGCAGGAGCAGATGCACAGGCTTTTCACCGAGCGCATCTACCCCGTGCTGACGCCGCTGGCTGTCGACCCGGCGCACCCGTTTCCCTTTATCTCCGGCCAGTCGCTGAGCCTGGCGATGATGATCGCGGACCCGGACACCGGGGCGACGATGTTTGCCAGGGTCAAGGTTCCGCCGCTGCTGCCGCGGTTCGTCACGGTGGGTCCGAACCGGTTCGTGCCGCTGGAGGACGTCATCGCCGCGCACCTGGGCGAGCTGTTCGTGGGCATGGACATCGTCGAGCACCACGCGTTCCGGGTGACCAGGATCACCGACCTGGAGATCGACGAGGATGTCACCGAGGACCTGCTGCAGTCGCTGGAGCGCGAGCTGCTGCGCCGCCGGTTCGAGCCGGCCGTGCGGCTGGAGGTCGAGGAGTCGATCTCGGAGGAGGTGCTGGACAAGCTCGTCACCGAGCTGAGTGTGGACCGGCGGGCGGTGTACCGGCTGCCAGGGCCGCTCGACCTGTCCGGCGTCACTGCGATCGCCGACCTTGGCATCCGGCGGCTGAAGTACCCGACGTTCGTGCCGTCGGAAAGCGCGCTGCCCGACGACACCATCGAAGGCATCTTCGGCGCGCTGACCGAGCGCGACGTCCTGGTGCATCATCCCTACGACTCCTTTAACGCCAGCGTCCAGCGGTTCCTGGTGTCGGCGGCGGCCGACCCCAGGGTGCAGGCGATCAAGCAGACGCTCTACCGCACCAGCGGCGATTCCGAGATCGTCGACGCGCTCATCGACGCGGCCGAGGCGGGCAAGCAGGTCGTCGTCGTGGTGGAGATCAAGGCGCGCGGGGACGAGCGCGCCAATATCGCCTGGGTCCGCAAGCTGGAGCAGTCGGGCTGTCACGTCGTCTACGGCATGCTCGGCCTGAAGACCCACTGCAAGATGGCGCTGGTGGTGCGGGAGGAGGCGGACGGCTCATTGCGCCGGTTCTGTCACATCGGCACCGGCAACTACCATCCCAAGACCGCCAGGCTCTATGAGGACTTCGGGCTGCTGACCGCTGACCGGAGGGTCGGCGAGGACGTCGCGAACCTGTTCAACCACCTGACCGGCTACAGCCGCCGCACCGACTACCGGCGCCTGCTGGTGGCGCCCGCGGGCGTGCGGACCGGCATCGTGGAGCGGATCGAGGAGCAGGTGGAGCTGCAGCGGGCCGGCGGCCAGGCGCTGATCCAGATGAAGTGCAACGCGCTCATCGACGAGGTCATCATCGACGCGCTGTACTGGGCTTCCGCCGCCGGCGTGCCGGTGGACCTATGGGTCCGCGGCATCTGCTCGCTGCGGCCGGGCGTCGCCGGGCTGTCGGACACGATCAGGGTGCGCAGCGTGGTGGGACGCTTCCTCGAGCACTCCCGCATCTATGCCTTCGGGACCGGAAACGACGAGTCGCCGGGCGAAGTCTGGATCGGCAGCGCTGACATGATGCACAGGAATCTCGACCGGCGCGTCGAGGCGCTGGTCCGGGTAACTGACGCGCAGCAGCAGGCATCGATGCGCCTGCTCATGAACCTGGCGATGGACGATCGGCTGGCCTCCTGGTGGCTGTCGGGCGATGGCATCTGGACCAGGCACCACCTCGACGCGTCGGGACGGCCGCTGCCCGACATCCAGGAGCTGCTGATCTGGTCTCGGCGGAGCCGGGCCGCGGATGCCTGACCGCCAGGAGGCGGAGGAGATACGGGCCGCCGGCGCCGTGCTCTGGCGGCCTGCCCGGTCTGGGACTCAGGTCGCCCTCATTCACCGGCCCAAGTACGACGACTGGAGCCTGGCCAAGGGCAAGGTGGATCCCGGCGAGCACGTCGTGCTGGCGGCAGTCCGCGAGGTGCAGGAGGAGACAGGTCTGCGAGTCACGCTCGGCCTGCACCTGCCGCTCGTCCGGTACCTGGTCGGCGGGCAGCCAAAGCGCGTCGATTACTGGGCCGCGCAACCGGATGCCCCGGCGGGCGAGCTTGTCGCCAACAAGGAGGTCGACCGGCTGGAATGGGTCGCGCTGTCGCGGGCCCGCGGCCGGCTGAGCTACGAACACGATGCGGCGCTGCTGGACGCGTTCCGTTCCGCGCCGAGGCCGACTGCCCCGCTCATCCTGCTGCGGCACGCCGAGGCGGGCAGTAAGGCGGACTGGCGGAGGGACGACGCCTCCCGTCCCCTGGACGCGCAGGGCAAGCAGCAGGCAACAGTGCTCGGCCGGCTGCTGAGCTGCTTCGGGCGAGCGGGCCGGGTGCTGAGTTCGCCGACCGAGCGCTGCCTGGCGACAGTCCGGCCGTTCGCCGCCCTGACCGGCGCGAAGGTGGAGCCCGAGCCAGCACTCGCGGTGGCCGGCGAGAGCGCCGAGTCCGGCGCCGGGCCCGCGGCGGAGCGGGATCGCTGCGACGCGGCCAGGCAGGTGGCGGCGAGCGCGGCCGCCGGCAGCGGACCAGTGGTCATCTGCGCCCACCGGGAGAACCTGCCGCTGCTGCTCACGGCCGCCTGCGCGCAGCTTGGCGCGAAGGAGCCGGCCGGCCC
>DASPWG010000010.1:0-4086 GCA_035621915.1 Streptosporangiaceae bacterium | reverse complement strand
ATCTCCCCGGCCGCCTCCCCGGCCGAGCCGGCCGGGTCGAGGTGCCCGTATCCGGCCAGCTTGCCCTGGTACCGGAGCAGCACATTCCGGGACTGCCGGTCACCCTCGTAGCGAAGCTGCAGCAACACATGCTCGGAGAGCGGACTGACGCCATCTGCCGCCGTGGCCCGCTGGACGAGGTCCAGCACAGTAGCCGCCTCCGGCGCGGTCAGCCGTCCGCTGATCTGCACCTCTGGGTCGCCCGTGCGAGAACTCCCCTGCTCCGGGCTGCTGCCTGGCTGCTGACTATCTGTCGGCATGCGCGACGGTCGGCTGCGGCAGGACGAGAGGCTGATCGCTGGCACGCCCGTCGCTGACGGCAATGTCGTCGTCGGGCAGGTCCTGCGCGTCGGCGGCATCCTGGCCGAGCGCGCCGCTCTTCACCGGCACGAACCGGTAGCCGACGTTGCGCACCGTGCCGATCAGTGCCTCGTTCTCCGCCCCGAGCTTGGCGCGCAGCCGCCGGACATGCACATCGACAGTCCGGGTGCCGCCGAAGTAGTCGTATCCCCACACTTCCTGGAGCAGCTGGGCCCTGGTGAATACCCGGCCGGGATGCAGCGCGAGGAACTTCAGCAGCTCAAACTCCTTGAAGGTCAGGTCGAGCGAGCGGCCGTTCATCCTGGCCGAGTAGGTGGCCTCGTTGACGACCAGCCCGCTTGAGCTGATCACCTCAGGCGGCTGCGCTGTCGACTGCGCCTTCCGGCCGATGGCAAGCCGGAGCCTGGCTTCGACTTCGCCTGGCCCCGCGGTGTGCAGCAGCAGGTCGTCGGCGCCCCAGTCCGCCGAGACCGCGGCCCAGCCGCCATCAGTGACGATCGCGATGACGGGCACGGAGTTCGCGGTCGACCGCAGGGTCAGCAGCACGCGCCTGGCCAGCACCAGGTCGCGACGGGCATCGACCAGGACCGCGTCCGGTGCGGGACTGCCGCCCACGTGCTCAGCCGCGGCAGGCGCAACCCGGACGGCGTGCGGCAGCAGGCTCAGCGACGGCAGGATGTCAGCAGACGGTTCACGCGCACTGGTGAGCAGCAGGACGTTACTCAACCGCTGCCACCTCCGGCCTACGGCGTCATCCGCCAGTACGAGTTCCCATGCTTCTCCCGCGAGAGCCCCCGGGTCGTCATTGTCCGAGGCCGCTATGAGCGAGGATAGCTGACATGGCCACGGTCACCATCCGCTACTGGGCGGCAGCGAAGGAAGCAGCCGGCGTCGCGGAGCGGCGGCTGACCGCTGACACGCTTGCCGATGCTCTCGCGGCTGCGGTGGCGGCAAGCGGCGGAGCCCAGCTCAATGCTGTCCTGGAACGGTCGTCCTTCCTGATCGACGGGCATCCGGTCGGCCGCCGGGCAGCGGAGTCGGTGGCGCTGCCGGACGGTGCCGTCATCGAGGTCCTGCCGGCGTTCGCCGGGGGCTAGCTCCCGCCTGCCCGGCCGCGCTGGCTGCCCCGCCCTGAACCAGGACGGCGTGAGGTACGTAGTAGGAGATGTGGCAGGCCCAGGCGCTGGGGCCAGGAACTCCCGGCGGATGTCGTCCGACGAGGAGCTTATTCGTGCGCTCTACGCGGAGCACGCTGTCCCGCTGCTGCGGTATGCCATGCACCTGATGAGCGGCGACCGCCAGCGGGCGGAGGACATCGTGCAGGAGACGCTGCTGCGTGCGTGGCAGCACCCAGAGGCGATCGCCGACCGGCCCGCCAGGCCGTGGCTGTTCGCCGTGGCCAGGAACCTTGCCATTGACTCATACAGGTCACGGCGCGTGCGGCCGCATGAGGTCGGCGAGGCCGCGCTCGACGTGCTTGCCGGACCTGACGATGCCGACCGGGCGCTCGAGTCCTGGGCCGTAGCGGACGCGCTGAGCGCGCTGCGCCCCGACCACCGCAGCGTTCTCCTGGAAACCTACTATTACGGCAAATCGGTTGCAGAGGCTGCCTTGACGCTTGGGATACCGGCAGGGACCGTGAAATCCAGAACCTTCTACGCACTCCGTGCCCTGCGGCTGGCACTGGAGGAACGGGGGCTGGCGCCATGACGGTAACCGGTGCTAGTGGCCCTGCCTGCAGGGATGTACGCCTGCTGCTCGGCGTCTACGTGGTCGGTGCCATTGACCCGGCCGAGCGCGCCGAGGTCGATGAGCACCTGAGCGAGTGCCAGGCCTGCCGCGACGAACTGGCCGGGCTGGCCGGGCTGCCGGCCATGCTGGGCCGGGTGCCGGCCGCGGACGTGGCCCGGATGGACGAGTCCGTGACGAGCTTGCCGGCTCATCAGGAGCCGTCGCCAGAGCTGCTGGACTCGCTGCTCAAGAAGGTCGCCGGCCGTCGCAGGACGCGGATGTGGCGCGGCGTCGCCGCGGTCGCCGCCGCTGCCGTGATCGCGGCCGGTGGCACGGCCGTCGCGCTGGAGGCGACTAGCTCGCCCGCGGGGCATGGCAGGGTCTGGAGTTCCGCCAGCGGCACCAACGCCGCTGACCACGTCGCGGCAGTCGTCGACTACACGCGTGCTGCCGGAAACGGCACCGACATGCGGGTCCAGGCCAGCGGTATCAGTCCCGGCACGACCTGCAAGTTCTGGGTTATTTCCGGAAACGGGCCCGTCTACGCCGGAACTTGGACGGTCGAAGCGTCCCTGTACGGCCTGGGCAACCCGTGGTACTCCGAGCACGTCAAGGTAGCGCCAGGCTCGGTCAGGGGCTTCCAGATAACCGCTGGCGGGAAGGCGCTCGTAACAATTCCGGCTGCCTGAGTCGGGAATTCGGGAATGCCGCCGCCCCGCGCGCGCTTGTAACCGCCGTGGCACCCGGACTGATCGCGCTGGTCGCGGCGCTAGCCTGCGCCGTTGCCGCGGGCGCCGCCTGGCGCCGCGGGAACGGGCGGATGCGCAGCGTGGGCGGTGCCCGTCGGGCCGGCGCCTCCGCGGCCGGCCAGCCTGCAGACGGATGGCCAGCTGACGGATCCGCAGCCGGCGGCCCGGCGGCCGGGGTGGTGCTGACCAGCGACCAGCTCGGGCACGAGCTGGGCGAGCGGGCCACGCTGGTGCAGTTCTCGTCCGCGTTCTGCGCGCCGTGCCGGGCCACCCGCCGGATTCTGGCCGACGTGGCCGGGATGACTGAAGGGGTGGCCCACATCGAGATCGATGCCGAGTCCCGGCTCGACCTGGTCCGCAGCCTGAATGTGCTGCGCACGCCGACAGTGCTTGTCGCCGACTCGCAGGGCCGCCTCATCAAGCGCGCATCCGGTCAGCCGCGCAAGGCCGACGTGATCGCCGCCATCGGGCAGGCGACAGGCGAAAAGATTCCCACATATCTGGTCGGGAAAGAAGATAGTGACAGCAGCTCACCGCGCGCATAGCATCTGCTACGTGCCTGCCCGCCATTCCAACCGCCGGCCGCCATGGGGACCTGCCCTTACCAAGCGGCGCGCAGTGGACTTCTGCCGCGTTTCCACCGCAATCTGTCCGCGCTCGGCGCTGCTCAGCTAGCAGCTCAACCGGCTGGCCTGACTGGCCAGCGGTCAGCAGGACGTTAGAGCCGGCTACCACCGCAAGCCCGCCAGTCAACACCGAAGCCAGGCCCGGCGCGGGTTGCTCCGCCGAGAGCCACGCACTTCGTCCGATGTCAGGCGCATGAGCGAGAGGGAGCAGGTAGTGCAGATCGATCCCAGGGGACCGCGTTTCGGCGCGCTACTCACCATGGTCGTCTTCGCGATCGTCCTGGCGACGGGCAGCTACTGGGTGCTGGCAGCGCAGGCCGTGGTGTTCGCCATCGGTACCCTGCTCGGCATTCAGTACTCGCCGTACGGACTGATCTACAAGTGGCTGGTCAGGCCCCGGCTTGGCCCGCCCAAGGAGCTGGAGGATGCGGCCCCGCCGCGGTTTGCCCAGGCCGTGGGCCTCGTCATCAGCATTGTCGGGGTGGCGGGCTATGCGGCAGGAATTACGCCGCTCGGGATTACCGCCGCCGCCCTCGGCCTGATCGCCGCGGTGCTGAACGGGGTGTTCGGGCTGTGCCTTGGCTGTGAGATGTACCTGATGATCCGACGTACCTGGCCGG
>DASPWG010000009.1:0-2601 GCA_035621915.1 Streptosporangiaceae bacterium | reverse complement strand
GTGCTGTCGTCACGCGGGTCACCCTGGCGCAGTGCCGCGATCCGGATCAGCAGCGCCTGCGTGAACGCCGCCGCGATGGACTCCTGCACGAGCAGCCGGGAGCCGGCCAGGCACACCTGGCCGGCGTTGTCGTACTGCTCGACTGCGTTGGCGACCGCGAGGTCGAGATCGGCGTCGGCGAAGACCAGCAGCGGGGACTTGCCGCCAAGCTCCAGCGAGACCGGCGTGAGCTGCGCGCCGGCCGCCGCCGCCACGCTCCTGCCGGTCGCGACCGAGCCGGTGAACGACACCCGCGACACGCCAGGGTGCGCCACCAGCGCCGCCCCGGCCTCCCGGCCGAGCCCGTGCACCACGTTGAAGACGCCATCGGGCAGTCCGGCATCCTGAGCGATCCCGGCGAGCAGGCTGGCGGTGAGCGGCGCGAGCTCGGGCGGCTTAGCCACCACCGCGTTGCCAACCGCCAGGGCCGGCGCGATCCGCCAGCTGGCCAGCATCAGCGGCGCGTTCCACGGGGTGATGACCGCGGTGACCCCGGACGGGCACCAGGAAACCTGCTGGCGGTGGCCCCTGATCTCCAGTTCGTCGGCGGGCAGGCGCAGCAGCCAGTCGGCGAAGAACCGGAAGTTGTGTGCCACCCTCGGCATCACGCTGCGGCGGTGAGAGCGCAGCAGCGACCCGTTATCCGCTGTCTCGACCTGCGCCAGTTCCTCGACGCGCTTGTCGATGCCGTCGGCGACGGCGTGCAGCACGGCCGCGCGGTCCGCCGGTGGTGTCGCCGCCCAGCCCGCGAATGCCCGCGACGCTGCCTGCACCGCAGCGTCCACCTCGGCCGTCCCGCCGCGCGCGAGCTGCGCAATCGGCGCCTCGTCAATGGGCGAGACATCGGTGAACGTCGCCGGCGAACAGACACGGCGGCCGCCGATCCAGTGCCCGGTGTCGACATCGACGCCCGCTACCTGCGCTGTGCTCATCGCCGTCCTAGCAGTGCCGCCGTCCGCACGGGCGCTGTCTCCCATCACGGGACAGGTCGTTTGGACCCAAATTATCGCTGTGGTCAGCGCGGCCAGTCAACTAGCCCGGTCAGCCAGCCCGGTCAGCCAGCCCGGTCAGCCGATACGGTCAACCGGCACCCCGCGCTCGGCCAGCACCCGCCCGCCGTTCCAGGTAACCCCCACCTGCCGGTAGTAGCCCCCGATGATCTCGTCCACGGCCAGCCGGGCCAGTTCCTCGCTGGGGGACTCGAACAGCTCCAGCGTGGCGTCGCCCCGCCAGGCCTGGCCGCCCTCGACGCTCGCGCTGCCGGACTGGACTAGCTCGTCGAGAGCGTCTGCGGCCCCTGCCTCGATCGACGGCAGCCAGCGATGGTGGGCCATCGGATGCGCGTTGACGAACCCGTTGTCCGCGGACTCCTCGCGCAGCGTTACCACGGCCTGCGCCAGCCGCCGGTCGGCGGCCGCGAGCGTGCCCGCGAACCGGCCGCCAGCCGCGATCCGCGGCGCTGCCAGCCCGAACGGGTGCGGGCGGGTCTGGTGGATGGAGCCGAGCTTCTTCGGGTAGCCCTGATGCAGCCCGCGGGCCAGGGCGAAGTCGGAGTCGACCCAGATGTAGACGCAGCGCGAGAACACCTGCCCGCGGAAGCTGCAGCGCACCACGGCGAAGCACTCCTTGTACTGCGCCAGGACCGGGTCAAGCAGCTCCGCGCGGTCCTCGCCGCACGACTGCCAGTCCGCCCAGATCAGCGCGACCGCGCCGGGGTCGTCGGGAGCAGGCTCCAGCGGCGCTGGCAGCAGCTCGGCGACCCTGGCCGGGTCGGTACGGTACTCCACGGTGAGCAGGTCGCCTGAGTAGTGCCAGGGTGGCGGCGGCAGCAGCGACGCCCTGCCGGTCGCGGTCCTGGGATAGAAGAACCCGGTCACGCCGCTCATGGCCTTCCCCACTTCCCTGGCTAGCAGCAAGCGAGCACCGCGCTTGCCCGTGCCCGCACCACCCGTTTAGGCTGCCATAGATTGTTTGTGCCCAAACATTCTTCCCCCGGCCGGGAGCCAGCGTGACGCATCCATCGGACGTTCCCGCCGTGACCGAGCGGCTGCGCGAGCTCGGCGTCGACGTGGTGCGCGTTTCCTATCCCGACCTGATCGGCATCGACCGCGGCCGCGACGTGCTGCTCAGCGAGCTGGGCACGGCCAGTGAGCACGGGCTGGCGTTCTGCCGCGCCGTGTACCACACCTCGCCGCGCGGCGACGTGGTCCCGGTTCAGGGCGGCCTGGAAGCTGGCCTGCCCGACATCCTGGTACGCCCCGACCTGGCGACGCTGACGCCGCTGCCCTGGGAGCCGGCCGCGGCTTGGTGCCTGGGCGACGCGGTCACCACCGACGGCGAGCCGGCCCCTGAGTCGCCGCGGGCCGTCGCGCGCAGCGTGGCCAGCCGGCTCGAGGATCTGGGCTATCGGCTGATCTGCGGGCCCGAGCTTGAGTTCTACGTGTGCGAGCAGCGGGCTGACGGCAGCTGGCACCGGTACGCCGACGAAGTCGGCAACGTGTACGTGGTCGGCCGCAAGGGCGACCCGCAGGGCCTGCTGCTGCACATGCTCCGCCAGCTTCG
>DASPWG010000008.1:0-2199 GCA_035621915.1 Streptosporangiaceae bacterium | reverse complement strand
GGGGCGTGGTCGACCTCGGCTCCCTCGTGACCAGGCGAGCGGGGCTGGGCGAGGTGCCGGCGGCGTTCGGGGACGCGGCCCGGCGCACCGGCCTGAAGGTGATGATCGAGCCGCAGCGCTAAAGCGACCCTGCGGGCTTGCGCGACGCCTCACTGTCCTCGGCATCCCCATTCGCAGCTGCTCAATGACCGGTTCGTGGTATCCGGTGTTTTTCGGGGAGAATCCGGGCTCCGGGGAGGATTTGGGGGACTACAGCGCCCACTTCTGGCCACGATCATGGAACACGGGGGCCTCGCGCGATACCTTTACGTCGGGACGGCGTTCCTTGGGCCGTGGGGGAGCGGAAATGGCGAATACTGATGTGGCGGCTGTGGCTGCCGATGCTCTGGTGACGGCAGCAGCGAGCGATACCGTCTGGCCTATGGCCCAGGAAAGATTCGCCGCGCTATTCGCCGGCAGCCAATACGGCCCGAACACCCAGGCCTGGCTGGACGGCACCTGCCGCGTGCTGCAGGTCACCCCGCTGGCCCAGCTGGCAGGCGTGCAGGGTGCACTGACCGGCCAGTGGACCACTCGCATTGTCGACCTGCTCAACGAGCAGCCGGCCGAGGAAGCCGAGCTGAACTTTCTGGTCGCCAACCTCCAGACTCTGCTGAACGTCCTGCCCGGGAATTCACCGGCCGAAAATCCGGCTCGGGTATCCGGAAAGCGGAAAAGCTGGCTCGGCCTCCTGCAGCAGGTCACGCCCTACCTGGCCTCTACGTCCTACCTGCTGTTCTCAATAGGTTTTGTGTTTATCGGCTGCTACGCATTCTCGAACGGTGGAAAGTATCTCGGCAATATGGCCGTCGGCTGGCTTACTGCCTATGCCGCCTTTGCCGTGGGCGGCCTAGCCGGGCTAGTCGTCGGTATCCCGCGCTTCATCTCCTCAGGCGCGCTGCGCCGCGACGTGGAAACAGGCCAGGTCCCGGCCTTGAAGGCCGGTCAGGCCGACCAGAGTCAGCTCAGCAGCGTCTCGCCGAGCAGCAACCTAGCGGAGATCAGCGACTGGCTGACAAAGCTCCTCCTCGGTGCGGGTCTGGTTGAGCTCACCCGGCTCGGGCGCCCGCTGGGCACGCTGATCGACGACGTGGCCAGCGGCCTGGGCTCGGCCTCATCCTCCGGCAAGGTTTTCGGCGCCGCGCTCTTGCTGACCTACGTCACGCTCGGCTTCATCGACGTCTACGTCATCACCACGCTGTGGTACGGCAAGCACCTGCAGCAACTCGGTTACTAGACCGTGGGCGGCCGATGATCATGGCCAGATTGGCTCAGACCGTCGCTTGCAGGCATGTTGGTCGACGCGCCGTTTCATCCTCCTGACGAGCCGGAGGCGACCCGGTCAGGCGCCGATAGCGAGCGCCGCGTCGGCGACATCGAAGCCAGCGGTGATATTGGCAATGTCGGCCAGCGCGTAGCTGGACAGCACCTCGACGGACAGCTCGTGCAGGCGGCGGGTCTTGGCGGCACAGCAGTCGGCGAGCATGATCACCGGGAAGTCGCGCATGAAGGCCGAACGGATGGTGGTCTCAACGCAGATATTCGTAACCACCCCGCAGATGACCAGCTCGTCCACGCCCAGGCCGCGCAGCAGCGGTTCGAGCGAGGTCCACTGGAACGCGTCGAAGCGGACCTTGTCCACCACCAGGTCATCCGGGCCGCAGCCGAGCTCTTCTACCACCTGAGCGTCCCAGGAGGCGGCCGCCAGGCCGTTGAGGCCGGCCAGGGCGGGAGAGTTGCCTTTGAGCGAGGCACCCTCATCGGGGCGGCCCGGCCGGTAGACATGCCGGGTGAAGACTACGGGGATCCCGGCGCGGCGCGCCTGACCGACGGCCAGGGCGGCGTTGCCGACGGCCTCCATCGCGCCCTCCAGGCCCATGTCCATCTGGGTGAAGGACCCGTCGGGGTGGCAGAAGCCGTTCTGCATGTCGATGACGAGCAGCGCGCGGCGGTTCGCGGTCATGGGTACCTCCGTCGGCGGTCGGTTGCCTTCCCACGGTAACCGCGCGGTTCGGCAGGTAACAGGGTCGCGGGCGTGGCGGGCGGCCGGGTCGCGATCTCGGTGGAGGGCCTGGCGAGGGCCGACGGCTGGGCGGAGGGCGGCTGCACGGCGGGCGGCTGGGCGGCGCGTCGCTGGGCGGCTTCCAGCTCGGCCACGGG
>DASPWG010000007.1:0-27767 GCA_035621915.1 Streptosporangiaceae bacterium | reverse complement strand
GCCAGCAGGGGCGCGACCGTATCGGCGTGGAACCGCCGGGCGAGTTCGCTCCCGGTCAGGACGCGGTCATTCACCGCACCAGGTTCAGGTAGTGAAGGCGATCATGACATTGCACGGGGCGTGATGCGCGACAGAGTTCGGCACGCTGCCGAGCACGCGGCGCACGCCGGCCATGCCCTTGTTCCCGACGACGATAAGGTCCGCGCCGACCTCGCTGGCCACGTCGCAGATCGCGTTAGCAGCGTCACCACTCCTGGCGTGGCCCTCGGACTCGATCCCCGCGGCGCGGGCACGGGAGACATGATCGGCCACCACCGACTCTGCCAGGTCGCGCGACCCGAGCGCCTCTGGCGCCTCGGCGCCGCCAGCGGTGGCGTAGTGCTCGTGCCGGTACCCCGACACGACGTGCAGCCGCCCGCCCGTCAGCTTCACTAGCTCGATTGCCTGCCGGACCGCCTCGGCCGCGGTATCCGATCCGTCGGCGCCTACGACTACCGTCTCGAACACTTCGACTCCGTCCTGAGCCGGAGCCCGTGCGCAGCGTTCCGGCCGTTAGTCGCTACGTTGAATGCACCGCACTATAACGGGTTTACGATCCTGGGTCCTGGCAGCGCGGATCTCGCCTTTATACCGAATTAGCCCCTAGCGGCTCGGCGGCGGGCCGGCTGAGCACTAGTTCGATCGCCTGCGCGGGCGATAGCACGGACCCGGCCCGATAGGCCTGGTCGAATTCCGCGTCTCCCATGGCCGCCCGTAGCGCGTGCGTCTCGCGCTCGCGCATCTCGAGCTCCGGCGGCGTCATCGTGATCGTCCCGACTCCGATCCCGGCCGCGATGTCGGCATCGGCGGCGCCGAGGAGCATCGCCGCCCGCGCGTGATCGCCCTGCCAGCCGGTGCAGTACGCCGCGCACAGCAGCGGCTCGGAGGCATCCACGCGGACGCCGACCCGGCGCGCCAGCTGCAGGCACCAGCGCGCCAGTTGCGCGGCCTCCGCGTGCCTGCCCTGGATCAGCCGGATCAGGCCGAGGTCGGAGCGCAGGAAGTAGAGGTAGAGATCGGCGCTGAGCCGCTCGGCGATAACCAGTGCCTGCTCGATGTGGGCACTGGCCTCCTCGACCAGTCCGGAGCGAAGGCAGTTCCCGGAGAGCAGGTGCAGCACGTTGGAGGCTGACAGCTGGTCGCCGCACTGGCGGAAGCAGGCAAGTGCCTCGAGCGCGATGCGCTGGGTCTCCTCGTTCGACAGGCCGCCGTGAGCGAGCAGTGCCAGCTGGTCGCCCAGAAGCTGCATATCGCCGATCTCGCGAGCGGCCGCCGTGCTCTGCTCCGCCAGGCGCCGCAGCGCGTCCCGGTCATGCTCACGCCCCGCGACGGCAGCCAGCAGGTTGAGGGAGCGCACCTCGAGCCGCCGGTCGGGCAGGTCTGCTGCCAGCCGCAGGGCGCGCTCGGCGTATGCCCTGGCCGCGGGCAGCTCGCTGGCATCCTTGCGAACGAACGTGAGGATCATGGTGGCCACCGTCAGCAGCCCCTTGCCAAGCGGGAGGCTCGGGCTGACCGCCGGGTCGTCGACAGCGCGGCGGGCATGCCCGAGCATCTCGGTGTGCAGCCGGCTCCCGGCGAACCGCTCCAGCGCCACCGCCAGGCGCAGGACATCGGCCACCCGATGCTCGGCTTCCAGGAACAAGACCGCGGCCCGGAGGTTATCCCAGTCCAGGTCGAGCCGCTGCAGCCAGTCGTCCTGCCTGGGCCCGGTGAGCTCGGGAGCAGCCGTCTCGGCCAGCCACAGGTAGTGGTAGGCGTGCCCGGCCCTGACGGCGAGCACGTCGGCGGCATCGCAGCTGCGGAGCAGTTCCTCCGCGCTGTACTGGCGAATGGTCTCCAGCAGCCGGTACCTGACGGCGTCGGCCGTCCGGTCCGCGACGACCAGGCTCTTGCTGACCAGGGAGCCAAGCAGGTCAAGCACGTCGAATGCGTCCACGGACTCGGTAGCGCAGATCGCCTCGGCGGCCTCCAGCTCGAAGCTGCCGGCGAACACCGACAGCCGGGCCAGGGTCTGCCGCTCGGCCGCCGTGAGCAGGCTGAACGACCAGTCCACCGTGGCCTGCAGGGTCTGCTGCCTCGGCATTGCGTTGCGGCTGCCGCCCGTCAGCAGCCGGAACCGCTGGTCCAGGCGCTCGCAGACCTGCTGGACCGACATCGAGGAAAGGCGCGCGGCCGCCAGCTCAAGCGCGAGCGGTATCCCGTCAAGCCGCTGGCAGATCGTCGCGACCAGCGGAGCCACCGAGTCCGTCAGGATGAAACCCGCATCGTGCGCCCTGGCGCGCTCGGTGAAGAGCCGGACGGCGTCGCAGTCAGCCAGGTCAGCGGCGGTCTGCGCGTCGGGCGCTGGCAGCGACAGCGACGGGACCCGGTAGATGCGCTCGCCGTCGATGCCCAGCGGCTCACGCGAGGTCGCCAGGATCCGCACCCGCGGGCAGTGCCGGATCACCTGGTCGCAGAACTTCGCGGCGGCATCGACGACGTGCTCGCAGTTGTCGAGCAGGATCAGCGCATCCTGACCGCTTAGTGCCTCGGTTACCGCACTCTGGGTGGGCTCGCCGTGGTCGGCCAGGCCGAGCACGGCCGCTACCGCTCCGGGGACCTGGTCACCTCTGGTGACCTGCGCAAGCTCGACCAGCCACACGCCGTCGGCGGTCAGGTCGATCAGCTCGGCGGCTGCCTGCAGTGCCAGCCGGGTCTTGCCGCTGCCGCCAGCCCCGGTCAGCGTGAGGAGGCGCGAGGATCGCGCCAGCACGCGTATCTCCTCCAGTTCCTGCTCCCGGCCGATGAACGCGCTGAGCAGGCCGGGCAGGTTGTTGGGCAGCTCGGGATTGTCCAGCGATGCCAGCGGCGGGAAGCTCGCGTCAAGGTACTTCGCCTCCAGCTGGAAGACCTGCTCAGGCCGGCCGAGGTCCTTGAGCCGGTGCGAGCCGAGGTCCCGCAGGCTCACGCCGCCGGGGAGGGACTCCGACAGCAGCTCCGCTGTGGCTCCAGATGCCAGCACCTGGCCGCCGTGGGCGACCGCTTCCAGCCGGGCGGCGCGGTTCACCACCGGGCCGAAGTAGTCGCCGTCGCGTTCCTCGCACACGCCGGAATGCATGCCCATCCGGACCCGCACCGGCCGGCTGGTCGGCCAGTCCTGTGCGCCAAGTGCTCTCTGGGCGCCAAGCGCCGCAGCCAGCGCCGCCGGGGCGGTCCAGAACGCTGCACAGAAGGCGTCCCCGACGGTCTTGAACACGTAGCCGCCCGCCTGCTCGATAGCAGCGCTCAGGATGTGGTCATGCTGGCGCAGCGCCGTCGCCATCGAGTCAGGCTCTGCCTCCCAGAGCCGCGTCGAACCCTCGACATCGGTGAACAGCAACGTGACAGTGCCAGAGGGGATCTGACCCAATTGGCTCACCTGGCCAGGATATGCGCCGCTAGCCGGGCGAAGCAGGCCCGTTTGCCCTCTGGCCGGGCCCGCCTATCCCGTTGCCGAGGGCAATCGCGGCTGCCTCGGTCCGGCTCGCCGCGCCCAGCTTGGCCAGGATGTTCGACACGTGCACGCTGACCGTCTTGGGCGCGATGAACAGCTCGGCTCCGATCTCGCGGTTGCTGTGACCCGCGGCCACCAGCTTGAGCACCTCGGCCTCACGGCCGGTCAGCACGCTGAGCGGGCTGCGTCGTGCCGCAGCCGAGCCGGGCAAGCTTGCCGCAGCTGTCCCCGGCCAGGGTCCGAGCCTGGCCCGGCGCCCGAGGTCAGCGAGCGCGGCGGAAAGCCTGGTGGCGCCTAGCCGGTCAGCGGCCTCGACGGCGAGCTGCCACTGCTGCTGCGCCTGGTCGCGGCTGCCTGTCTCGGCCAGTGCCTCGGCCAGTCGCCATCGTGACCGGGCGGCCTCGTAAGCGAAGTCAGCGCCGAAAGCCGTCACGACGGCCTGCCAGTTGGCGGGGTCGTTTGCATCCGTGGCGCGCCGCCACTCCGCCTCGGCCCTGGCCAGCCAGCCGCGCCCCTCAACGCCGAGGGCCTTCTTGCGTGCTGCGCCGCTCCTGGCAGCCTCCACGAGCGGCGACGCGTCACGCCCGAACGCAGCCGCCCGGTCATGCTGACCCGCTGCGCGCGCGTGCCGTGCCTGATCGGCCAGCGCGGCTAGGCCGACCGCCGCGGGCCTGATCGACTGCGGGCCGTAGCCTTCGCCCGGGCTGCTCGAGGCTCTGATCGTGACAAGGGAGGCTTCCACTGCCTCACCGAGCCGGCCGGCCCAGTAGGCATCCTCGGCGAAAAGCCCGCCGGCGATGTACTCGGTCATCCAGTCATCGGCCATAAATGGCTCGAGCCATGCTCGCCGCTCCGCGACCCTGGCGCTTCCCGTGGCCACGTCGATGAACAGCGCCATCGCGGACAGCCGCGCCTCCGCGACGCTCATCACCCGCACCGCGAACCGGTCGGCGATCGCCTGGGCGTGTTCCCAGTCACCGTCGGCGAAATGCGCGAGGTAGTGCAGGTAGTTGATTTCGAGGCCGAACGGCGCCAGGCTCAGCCCGGTCCGCTCGGCCAGGTGTACGCCGAGATGTGCTGTGGCGCTGGAGCCCGCCAGGTCGCCGGACTCCAGCTGCAGCCTGGCCAGCAGATACCTGGCGCGCAGCTCGACGCCCTCCATGTCGGACTCGGTCGCCAGCGCGACCGCCTTGGTGCTGATGCTCAGGGCCGCCTCGATCTCGCCGGCCCGCTCGCGCACGGTACTCAGCGTCGTCAGCGCATCGGCCTGCACCCACGGCGCGCTAGCCGCGCTGGCCGCGGCAGCCGCCTCCTCGGCCCGGATCCTGGCCGGCTCACTGTCCTGCAGGCTGAGCAGGGTCCTCGCGTGCGTCGCGAGCGCGCGGGCGCGCTCCCAGGTCGAGGGCTGCGCCGGCAGCAGTTCCACGGCGGCAGCGGCTGCCGCTACGGCCTCGGTGTCCTGGTCGACGTCGAGCAGGAAGTAAGCCAGCCGCTCCTTCACCCGGCACAGCAGCACGACGTCGGGCTCCGCGGACTCCTCAAGGAACCGCACAAGCCCGCGTAGCTGCTTCACGGCCTGGCCGACCTGGCCGCTGTCGGCGGCGCTCAGCGCGGACTTGAAGCCGAGCTTGCCCCGGCTCACGCCGCCGAGCTTCTCCGGCTCGGGCACCCGCTCCCACAGCGACAGGGCCTGGTCGAAGTGCCGGTGCGCGTCGGCAGGCGCCGCCATGCGCCATGCCTCATCGCCGGCCTGGACGGAGGCGCCGAACGCGCGTGGCACGTCGTGGCTGGCAAGGCTGTGCAGGGCAAGCTCGGCGGCCGAGCCCGGCATCTCTGCCAGTCGCTCCTCGTCAGAGAGCAGCTCGGCCAGGCGGGCATGCAGCCTGGTCCGCTCCCCTGGCAGCAGGTCGTTGTAGATTGCCTCGCGCAGCAGCGCATGCCGGAAGGCAAGGCCCGTGGCGCCGTCAGGCACGAGCAGCTGCCGGGCGACTGCCTCCCGCACCGCGCCCTCGTACTCAGCCGTCGTCAGCCCGGACGCGCGCATCACCAGCTCGTCATCGACGCGGCGGCCGGCCACAGCTGCGGCCCGCAGCGCCTGCTGCGCGGCGGCGGACAGGTCCGCGGTCCTGGCGAGCAGCAGATCGGCCAGACCGAGCGGCAGCTCGCCGGCGGCCGACGAGGTGGCCAGCAGCTCCTCGGCGAAATACGCATTGCCCTCTGCCCGGCGGATGACCTTGTCGATGGCCGAGGCGTCCCGGCGTCCCGCCGCCAGCCGGGTCAGGTGCTGGGCCATCGCCACCGGGTCCAGTGGTCCCACCGCAATCGCCGTTACGCTCGGCAGCCGCTGAAGCTCGCCGATCAGGGGCCGCAGCGGATGGCTCCGGTGGATGTCGTCGGTGCGGTAGCTGAGCGCCAGCGCTATCCGCTCGCCGCGCAGCATCCGGCTCAGGAACGTCACCAGGTCGCGAGTCGACCCGTCGGCCCAGTGCAGGTCCTCGAGCACCAGCAGCACCGGGCTCGAGGCCGCCAGCTCGGTCAGCATGCCGAGCACGGCGCCGAAGAGCTGCTGCTGTGCCACCCCCGGCAGGTCCCCAGGCTGCCTGGTGATCTCGCGGTCGGGTAGCAGGCGGGCGAGCGCGGGACGGGTGGCCACCGCATCCTGCAGCGAGCCGTCGGCGCCGCCGCCGGTCACCGCACCGCGCAGCGCGTCGGCGAGTGGCAGGTAGGGCACGGTGTCCGTCAGCTCGGCGCAGCGACCGGATAGCACCGTGAACCCGCGGCCTGCTGCCTCCGCCGCCAGCTCCGTCAGCAGGCGGGTCTTGCCCACGCCGGCATCCCCGCTGACCAGGATCACGACCGACTGGCCTGACTCGGCATCGGCCAGCAGCTCGCGCATCCGCAAAAGCTCGGCAGTCCTGCCGACCAGCGGGCCGTCCCTCGTATCGAGCATGTGCTAATTATCCCAGGCCGCTCCGACACTTCCGAGCGAGTTTTCGCCGCCCGCGCCGTCTGCGCTCCGCCGGGCCGGCTCAGGCGGCCGGACCTGGCCCGCCGGGGTGCGCCTCGTTTCCCGCCCTGGCGAGGATGTGGGCGGGCGGCGTGATCCCGCCGGGCAGCGCCGGGTCGGGGACGGGCTGCAGCCATCTGGCGTCAAGCGGCAGCTCGCCGGCCCACAGGCCGAGCCCGGCGTCGGGGCTGTCGGAGTCATCAGGCGGCCCGGTTCGCACCTTGACCGACGCCTCCGCCAGCGACATCGCCAGCAGCCTGGTCGCGGCCAGTTCCTTGCGGCTCGGCTGCCGGACATAGTCCCACTGGCCGGGCGCGAGGTGCTCGGAGACCAGCCGCAGGCCAGCCAGCTTCTCGGCCGGATCGGTGACGATCCGCGGCGCCGCGTAGATCATCGCGCAGCGGTAGTTCACCGAGTGCTCGAAAACCGAACGCGCCAGCACCAGCCCGTCCACCACCGTGACGGTCAGGCAGTATTCGGCGCCAGCGGCCAGGCTCTGGCTGGCCACCGATCCGTGCACGTACACGTGGTCGGTGTCGAAGCCGTACACCGTCGGCACGACCATCACGCCGTGCGCCGCCGGCACGCCCAGGTGAGCTATGAACCCGGCACGCAGCACCGCCTGCAGGTCAGCGCGATCAGTCCTGCCCTCCTCGCGCAGCCTGCGCAGCGTGGTCCGCGCCGTGGGTGACAGCGGGCGCAGCAGTGCGGGACCGGAAGGCTTGTCTTCGCTCGCGTGCACCATTAAACGCCCCTCAGCTTGCCGAATCAGTGGCAACTACTCTATCTGGCCACTAATTCAGTTGCCGAACGGCGAGTTGCCCGCTCATTCTGGCGCGATTGCGGGCTGCCTCCGCGGTTACCCGGTGGCGTTGAGCCAGCGCACTGGCGCGCCGTCGCCAGCCCGGCGGAACGGCTCAAGCTCGTCGTCCCACGGCTGGCCAAGCAGCAGTGCCAGCTCGGCTTCCAGCGACCCGCCGAGCGCCGGATGCCGCGGCTCGTGCAGTTCGCGCAGCGATCCCAGCTCGCGGTCGGCGGCCCGCCCATGACCGGTACTGGTCCTGGCCACCGCAGCCAGTTCCATCGCCGCGCGCAGCCGGCCTTCGGGGACCACGATGTCGCCGTTGGCCGCTACGACCGCGCTGAACGTGCCGAGCGCCGGAGTGCAGCTGTAGCGGACCGCGTCGCAGCCAGGACTGGCCTCCTCGGTAACCTCGAATCGCACCAGGTTCCACGCGGCCAGCGCCGAGGTGATCGCGCCAGCAGTCCCCGGCCTGCCCTGCCAGGTCAGCTCGGCGCGCAGCGTGCCGGGCGCAGCGGGCTGGTCGACCCACGGCAGGCTCGCAGGCACGCCAAGAACCCCGGCCACTGCCCACTCAATGTGCGGGCACAGCGCCGGGGGCGCACAGTGCACGTGCAGCACGCCACGTACGGACACTAGACCTCCCTGCATGCGGACGAGATTCGTCTTCCCCAACGTCCTCGTCAGCTGCAGGCGGCCCGCACACCGGCGAACTGCTGGTGCCATTGTGCCGTACTGGTGGTCAGCGCACCAGCACCGGCACCGGCCGTGCGTGGCGGCCGGGCATGCTGGCACTTCTGCCCCGGCTCAGGGCGTGATGTGATGGTGCGGTGACACCGGCCGCGTCCGTCCCGGCGTCATTAGCCGACCGGGACAGCACGGGACTGGCCTTTGTGGCCGAGATGTACGGGCTGCAGCTTGACCAGCTGGCCGCGTTACTGCACCTGACGGGCCGCCAGGCCAGCGCGCTGGTGTCCCGCTGGTCGCGGCGCGGCCTGGCGGCGGCAGGCGTGCTCGGCCCTGGCCCTGCCTGGGTCTGGCTGACCAGGGCGGGCCTGCAGGCCTGCGGCGCACGGTACGCGGCGGCGCCGCCCGCACTGCCGCGCCTGGCGCACATCCGCGCGGTCACCGCGGCCAGGCTGGCGCTGGAGGCGGCGCCCGGCTATGCCGAGGGCGGTGCCCACTGGCGCAGCGAACGCAGGCTGCGCTCCCGTCTGGGCGGGCGCCTCGGCGCGCGCGACCACCTGCCGGACGGGGAGGTGCACTGGCCGGACACCGGTCCGGTCGCCTGGGCGGGCGAGTGCTGGGCGATCGAGGTGGAGCTGACAGCCAAGACGGTCAGCCGGACCACGGCGATCGTGCGCGAGTTACTTGCAAGGACCGGCGATTACGGCTGCCCGGCGGCGCAGGCGCGGGTCGCCGGGGCACCGGCACGCCACGACAGGGTCATCTACCTGTGCTCGCCGGCGGCCGCCGGCACGGTCGGCCGGGCGCGGGCCGCACTCGGCACCCTGGCCGGGCGGGTGGAGATCAGGGACCTGCCTGCCAGCGCCTTCCTCCCGCCGGTAACGGGCCACATGACCGCTACCAGGCGGAAGGCCCGCGAATGACCGGGCCCGGCGCCTTCCGGCGGCGGGGCAGCCCGGCGGTGCGGGCGGCGGGGCGGCTGGCCGCCGCGCTTCTCACCGCGGGCGCGCTCGTGGCCGTCGCGCCGGTCACGGTGGCCGCGCTCGCCGCGGCGGCTCTTGCCTGGCTTCGCGGCTGGCCGTCGGCCCGGCTGTACCGCGCGGCGGCCTGGTGCGCGCCGATGGTCGCGGTCTGGCTCGCTGCCACCGCGCTGGCGCGCGGCGGCGTGGCGCCGGCAGTTCGCGCGCCCGCCGCCGCCTGGCTGGCTCTCTGGCACGCCGGCTCGGCGCGCGCTTACCTGACGGCCGCCGTGCTCGCCGCGCCCGCGGCGGTCCCGCTTGGCTTGCTGGCCGGCGGGCTGGGCTGGTCGCTTCGCGTCCGCGCGATGGCCTCGGGTGCGGGCGGCGCTGCGCCTGCCGCGGCCATCGCGTTTGACCAGCGGCAGTGGCGGCATCAGGTCAGGACCGCCGCGGCCAGGATCATCGCGCCCGGCTCGGTTCCGCTGCTGACGGCCGGCGGGGACGTCGTGGTGGGCGCGGTCGTCAGGGCCGTCAACCACCCGGCCAGCCTGCTGACCCGGCTGCCACCCGAGCGGCTGCGCGCCCACCAGATCGTCGTCGGCACTCCTGGCAGCGGCAAGACCACCCTGATGCTGCGCCTGTGGGCAGGCTTCATGGCGGTAGGGCTGCGCAGGCATGCGTCCGGGCAGGCCGGGCCGCCGCTGCTGGTGGTGCTGGACTGCAAGGGCGGCGCGGACGCCAGGCGAATCGCGGACCGGGCCCGCCGGGTACTGCGGGATGCCGGCGCTCGATCTGTCGCCATCTGGCCAGACGAGGCTCGGCTGAGCCTGTGGGCACTGCCGCCGCGGCAGCTCGTCAGTACCCTTGTCGACCTCATCGAGCACGGCACCGGGGGCGCCGCCTACTACACCGATGTGATGGACGCCGTGGTGGCGCTGGCAGTAGATGCGCCCTGCGGCCCGCCGGTCAGCAGCGCCGACTTCCTCGCACGGCTCGACCACGGCTGGCTTACCCTCGCCTACTGCGCTGGCGGACTCGACGATCAGCTCCGGCTGGCACAATCGGCGGCACGTCACGTGCCCGACATCGCGCTGCGTTTCCGCACTCTGTTCCGGCGCCTCGGGCCGGGCCTTGACGGGCCGGGCGGATTTGCCGATGCAGACGCCTGGTACTGCATCCTGGAGGGCACCGGCGACCTGCCGGTAGCGGAGGCGCAGGCGCGGGCGCTGGTCGATCTGCTCGCCAGCCACGTCACCACCGTTCCCGGCCCGGCCCGGGTGTCTGCCGCGCCGCAGGTCATGCTGGCCGTCGACGAGTTCAGCGCCGTCGCCCGCAGGCTGCCGATCTGGCAGCTGTATGAGCGCGCCCGCTCACTCGGCCTCGCCGTCCAGGTCTCCGCACAGTCCTGGCACGGGCTTGCACCTGGCGAGACCGACCGCTACCGCATCGCCGCGGCGGCCGAGGGCGGCATCTGGCTGCTGCGCACCGCGCATCCCGATCCGGTCACGGCGCTGGCCGGACAGCGCAAGACGGTGGACAGCACCAGGCACCTGATCGGCTACCCGTGGTGGAGCCGGCAAGGCAGCTCGCGCATCCAGCAGGCCCCGGTGGCCGATCCGGCGCTCATCCGCATCCTCGACGTAGGCCAGGTCGCCTACATCTACCGCGGCGGCGTTACCTACACGCTGGTCAAGAGACTTGTCACCGGGCCTGCCGCGGTTGCTGCCGCGGCTGCCCCGATGCCGTCGCCGAAGACCAGCGAGCGCTCCCCCGCCGCAGCCATGCCCGCGCCTGCCGGGCAGGCGCTGCCTGACGTCAGCGCCTTCCTGGACGCCGCGTTCGGCCTGGCGCGCGAGCCCGGCACGAGGTCGCAGCCCGGCCAGGATCTCCCGTGACGCGGCGGCCCGCGGGCGACGACCCGTTTCACGCCCTGGGGCTGGAACGGCGCCCGGGGCTGGCCGATGACGACATCCGGGCGGCGTGGCGGCGGGTCGCCGCGGCCACGCATCCGGACCGGGCAGATGGCGGCGACCCGGCCGCGTTCGCCGCGGCCGCGGCCGCTTACACCCTGCTGCGCACCGCAGCGGGGCGCGGTGAGGCGCTTGCTGACCTGCTCGGGGTACCCGCGGCCGAGGCCTGGTGGCAGCCGGGCCCGCACCCGCGGCCCGGCACGCTGCTGTCCGGCCTGCTGCTGTGGGCAATCCGGGTACGCCGCGGCAGGCCCCTCGTGCTCGCGCTGCGCACCGCGGGCGCATGCGCCGTCGTCGCCGTCGCGGTCGCCCTGGCCGGGTGGCAGCCTGCCAGCCTCGCCATCCTGACCGGCGCGCTGACCTGGCTGGTGCTTACCGGGAGGGCGGACCTGGCGCCGCCGCCGAGGTAGCCGAGGAAAGGACCGACTGGTGAGCGACAACAGTGGCCCGGCCGTGACCCTCGGCCTGTTCGACTGGGTTGACGCGGACGGCGCGCGCGAGCCGGCTCAGCTGTACAGGGAGCGCCTTGACCTGCTCGTGGCGGCCGAGGCGGCTGGGTTCGACATCTACCACGTCGCCGAGCATCACGGGACCCCGCTGGGCCTGGTGCCCTCGCCCAGCGTGTTCCTCGCCGCGGCCGCGACGCGAACCACACGAATCAGGCTGAGCCCGCTGGCCTACGTGCTCCCGCTCTATCATCCGGCCCGGCTGGCAGAAGAGATCGCCATGCTCGACCAGCTCAGCGACGGACGCCTGGAGATCGGGGTCGGCAAGGGCGGCAACCCCTACGAGCTGCTGGCCTACGGAATCGAGCCTGGCGACGCGCAGCCGCGCTACGACGACGTGCTCCGATCGGTCCTGCGGGTGCTCCAGACGGGCGCGCTGGAGGAGCGCGACAGCACGGCCGCCTCCGCGCGGCTGCCGTTGCGGAGCCGGCAGGTGCCCTTCCCGCCGGTCTGGTACCCCACCAGCAACCCGCAGAGCGTGCGGGCGCTCGGCCCCAGGGGGATAAACACGGTTCTCGGCTTCAGCTTCAGATCACCGACGCTCGAGCAGACCAGGCGCAGCGCAGATGAATACTTCGCGGGCATTGCGCAGGCGCCGCCGGGGACGCCGATGGGCGGCGCGGGGGCGGCCACGCCACGGTTCGGGATGATGCGCAATGTCTACGTCGGCGAGTCCGATGAGCAGGCGCGAGCCCGCGCCATCGAAGCGATGGAAGTCTTCTACCGGCAATTCACCGCGGTATGGCGGCGGCACGGCGACGTCAGGTTTGCCGAGCCCGTGAACTTCGCGCTCGCCATTGACGAGGGCCGGGTCCTGGCCGGATCCGCCGCCACGGTACGAGCACAGCTCACGCGGATGCTGCGGGCGACCGGGTGCAATCACTTTGCCGGGGCGTTCGCGTTCGGGTCGCTCAGCTACGCCGAGTCGCGCTCCTCGCTCACGCGGTTCGCCGCGGACGTTGCTCCCGCGCTGCGCCGGCCCGCTGCCGGGTGAAGACCGCGGCTGACCGGTCAGAGCGCCGGCTGACGGCAGGTCGCGGGAACGCCCCTGCGCTGCCAGAATCAGGGGCGAGGATGAGTGTGATGACCGGCAACGACCCCTTCGGCGGCTTCGGCGGCCAGCACAAGCGGCCCTGGTTCGGCCGCAAGCCCCACGGTTACGGCTACGGGCCGCGGACCTGGCAGGGCTGGCTGGTGATGGGCTTGCTGATCATCTTGGCGGCTGCCATCGCCGGTTCCTCCGGCGGCCGGGGCGGCGTGCTGGCGCTGGCCGTTGCGCCGGTGATCGTGGTGCCGCTGATCATCGCGTGGATCCAGCGCCGGTAACCTGGCCTGCAAGGGGTCGGCCGGACGCAGCCGCTGGCTAGCCCGGCCGCGGACCCTTCGCGACGGGTCGGCCCGGATCAGTGATCCAGCCTGACCACGAGCCGGGGTAGAGCGCGGCGGCGACGCCAGCCGCCTCCAGCGCCAGCACCTCGTGCGCCGCGGTTACGCCGGAGCCGCAGTAGACGCCGACCGCGGGGGGCCTGAGCGCGACGGCCGCCTCGTGCTGGCCGTCCGTATCGCCGGCGCCCGGCTTGCTGGCTGTCGTCTCATCAGCGTCCCTGATCACAATGCCGAGCGCGGTGAACCGGTTGCGCAGCTGCTCGGCCGGGCGGAACCGGCCGGTGGCCGTCACGTTCTCGGCGGTTGGTGCGCTCAGCGCACCGGGTATGTGGCCAGCCACCGGGTCGACCGGCTCGGCATCACCGCGGTACCGCGCCGGCGCCCTGGCGTCCAGCAGGATGCCCGACGCGGCCAGCTCGGCCGCGGCCGCGGCGTCCAGGACCGGCATGTGGCCGGGACTCGCGACGAAATCTCCCTGCTGCGGATCGCGGTCCTGGGTGCCGACTGGCTGCCCTGCCTCCGCCCAGGCGCGGAACCCGCCATCGAGCAGCCGCACCTGATCGTGGCCGTAGAACCGCAGCAGCCACCACGCCCTGGCGGCCGAGGTACCGTCGGCGTCGTCATAGACCACCACGGGCTGGCCAGACCGGACTCCGGCGGCGCGCATCGCTGCCTGGAAGCCGGGCGCCGGCGGCAGCGGGTGGCGACCATCGGGACCCGGCGGGGATGCCAGCTCACTCTCCAGGTCCACGTAGCCGGCGCCAGGAATGTGCCCCGCCCG
This sequence comes from Streptosporangiaceae bacterium, assembly GCA_035621915.1. Taxonomy (GTDB): domain Bacteria; phylum Actinomycetota; class Actinomycetes; order Streptosporangiales; family Streptosporangiaceae; genus JAJYUU01. The sequence continues at coordinate 14,158 of DASPWG010000007.1, read as the reverse complement.
GTAACTGTCGATACCTGGCGGCCCGCCGAGCCGCCAGCGCACGTCCAGCAGCGCCGGAGCGTTCCCGGCCGCCACCATCTCTGCCAGCTCCTGAACGCTGATCAGCGGGTTCACGGTGGTAGCCATGCTGTGGATAACCTCCTGAATCCTGTGGATGAGGGCCCGCAGGGCGGTGCGGTTCCCCGTCCTGGCTGTGGATAAACGGCCGTCGTCAGTTAGCCTGCCAGGCAACTCAGCAGCGGAATCCGCTGCTCGGCCTGGGTCAGCGAGCCATGCATCCCGACTAGCGCCGACTCCCTGGGCTCGGCAATCGTCGCGACGACGGCGGAGCTGCCGCGGAACGCAGCGATCACGTCGCCGAGCCGGGCCGCGACCGTCCGGTCGACCGGGCCGAACCAGCCTTCGTCAACTGCCTCCTCGCGGCTGACGACCCAGGCTGCGTCCCCCAGTCGCTCCCGCCACGTGGCCAGCACGTCGGCTGCCGCCCCTGGCTCGGCGTATACGTGCCTGGCCCGCGGCTCCCCGCCGAGCAGCGCAACGCCGGCGCGAAGCTCGGTGACCAGGTCCGCATCCACCCGGTCGGCCGACGGCACGTCAACCATCCCGTGGTCGGCCGTGATGTACAGCGCAGTGCCTGGCGGCAGCGCGCGGGCAAGCTGCTCGGCCAGCAGGTCGGCGTGCCTGAGCTGGTACTGCCAGGCCGCCGACGCGCAGCCGCAGGCATGGCCGGTGCCGTCCAGGTCGCCGGTGTAGACCATCGCGAAGCCGCGCGCGCGGCCGTCAAGCGCCTGGGCGGTCTGGGCCACCAGCGCGCCCGGCGTGCCCGCCGCCCGGTAATCGGCACCGCGCATGGCCGCGACCGACAGGCCGCTGCGCTCGAACGACCCCCGCGCGATGCGGTACGCGCCGACGCCGGCGGCGGCGGCCCGCTCAAAGATCGTCTGGCCGGGCTGCCAGCTAACGGGGTCGACGCTGCTGTCCCAGCGCAGCCCGTTGAGCAGGCGCCCGGTGGCGGGCACACGCACCTGGTAGCCGGCGAGCCCGTGCTGGCCAGGAGGCCGGCCGGTGCCCAGCGAACTCAGGCTGGTGACGGTGGTCGCCGGGAAGCCGGCGGTCAGCCACCGGCCTGCGCTCATCAGGCCGGCCAGGAACGGCGCCCGCTCCCGGCCGCCCGCCAGCAGATCCCAGCCAAGCCCGTCGATCACCAGCAGGCACATCCGGGCCGCGGGCGGAAGCGCAAGCGCGTTTGGCTCGCCCGGCACGCCGAGCGACGCAAGCAGCGACTGGCCGAGGTCGGCCAGGGTCGACTCGCCGTAGCGCGGCAGCAGTGGTCCGGCCATGTCGCTCGCAGCCGCCGGTCCCCCGGCGGCGTCCGGCCGCGCAGCGGTCACGGGCGACTGGTCGCCTCAGCCAGGGCCTGAGCGAATGCGACGATCTGCTGCACAGCCTCTTCCCCGTCGGCGGCCTCGCTGACCCGCACCGTCAGGTCGTCGGCGGTCATGGTGCCGGTATAGCCGTGGTCGGCCTCGCAGTTCTCGTCGCCGCAGTGGGCCGGCTCGATCTCGATGTGCGCGAGCACGTTCCAGCCGATGGTCAGGACGACCTCGCTTGGCATGGTCGCGCCGGGCAGGTACGTGGCCGGGTCAGAAATTACTCTCGTGAGCGCCACCGAGGAGATGCGGGAATGCCTGACCGCCTCGGTGCTGGTCTCCGCTTGCGGCCGCGACTCAGGGTCGGAGTCGTCGGCCGGGTACTCGTCCGTGTGCGAGTAGACCAGCCGGGTGGGCGTCAGCGCCATCACCGTGATGTGCCTACGCACCTCCATGCCCGGATCGAAGTGGGCGTCATGCAGGACAAAATAGGAAACGACCTGCTCGCTGCCCACCGCCGAGGACACTGCATCGTAGACGAGGCCGGGGTAATAACCGCTTCGCTCGATAGCGGCCTGCATTCCGCCTGATGCCGCCTTCGTATCGCTCATTCTCCCATCCTGCACCGTCTCGAGCCGGTCGTTGACCCCGTGGGGCCAGTTCGCGGGCCGGGCTTGCCCGTACCGTCACGCTCCTGCGCGGCTGTCGGCCAAGTATCGCAGCACCGCCATATCGCCAATGCGCCCGGCATCGGCGAGCCTCAGGCGGCCCGGCACGGGGCCGCCGGCTACCAGCCGGGGCGCGGCCGGGTCGGCGATGAAGACCGGCGCGATCGCGAGCTGAAGCTCGTCGGCCAGGCCCGCTCGCAGCGCCTCGCCAAGCAGCCGGGCGCCGCCCTCGATCATCAGCCTGCCGACACCGCGGCGGCCCAGGTCCGCCAGCACGTAGGGCAGTCCCTCCCCGGCCGGCAGCGCGATGACGGTCGCCTTCTCGCCAACTCGCGCGGTGAGCGTCCCGGCGCTGACGGCCGCGGCGTAGACCAGCTTGGCCGTCCCGTCAGCCGCGAAGAACCGCGTGCCCGGGCCGAGATTCCCGCTGGCCGTGATGGTCACCTTGACCGGGTTGGCAGGCTTGCCCTGCTGCTGGCGCCGGAGCCGCCGCTGCGCGGACTTCACCAGTAGCCGCGGGTCGTCGCTGCGGACCGTTCCAGCCCCGACCATGATCGCGTCAGAGCCAGCCCGCACCTCGTCGACGCGGTCGAGATCCTCGGGACTGGACAGCACCAGGCCACCGGGCGACGCATCGCTGATGTAGCCGTCGGCCGACATCGCCGCCGACAGCAGCACGTAGGGTCGCTGCGCGGGCACTGGAGCGGGCATGGTGAGCCTGAACCTACCCGGCCCGTAGGCTCAGGTGCCATGCTCAGGGCGGGACTGCGGCTGGCGGTGACGTTGCTGACGGCCGTACCGCTGCCCGGCCGCGGCGCGGAGCCGGCGGTGCCATCACGTCAGGCCGCCGCCGCGGCAATGTACTGGGCCCCGGCTGTGGGCCTCGCCATCGGTGCCGTCAGCGCAGGCGTGCTGCTGCTTGCCAGGCTTGGGCACGCCGGGCCACTACTTGCCGCTGCGCTCGCAGTCACGGTGGGGGCGGTGCTCACCAGGGCGCTGCATCTGGACGGGCTAGCCGATTTCGCCGACGGCCTGGGCAGCGGCAGGCCGGCCGACCAGGCCCTCGAGATCATGAAGCGCTCCGACATCGGCCCGTTCGGCGTCGTGACGCTGGTGCTTACGCTGCTCATCCAGGTAGCCGCGCTCGCCAGGGCGGACGCGCTCGGCCGGGGCCCGGCCGCCGTGCTGACTGCCGCGGTTACCGCGAGGCTGGCCATGACGCTGGCCTGCCGGTCCGGGGTCCCGGCCGCGCGACCCGCGGGCCTTGGCTCGCTGGTGGCCGGCACCGTGCGGCCGGGCCCGGCCGCCGCGCTCACCGCCGTGGTGCTCGCGGCGGCCGCAGCCGGCGGGCTGGCTCCCGGCACCGCCGGACGCTGGGTCTTCGTGGCAGCGGCCGGCGCCGGCCTGGCGGTGTCCGCCGGCGTGACCGCACTCGCGGTGCGACGGCTCGGCGGCATCACCGGCGACGTACTTGGCGCGGTCGCCGAGATTACGGCGACCGTCTGCCTGGTGGTGACGGCGCTCAGCTAGCCAGCCCCGCGCTCGCCAGCGCAGCGCGCAGGCGCTGCGCGTACTCAGCAGCCTCTTGCGGCGAGTCGTAGCGCAGCCGTGGCCAGAAGAAGCCGCGCAGCCCATCGCCCCTGGTCCGCGGCACCACGTGCACGTGCAGGTGCGCGACGCTCTGGCTGACCACATTGTTCTCGGCTACGAAGGTCCCCTGGCAGGCAAGTGCGGCGGGCATCACGGCGCTGATGCGCTGCACCCGCAGGAAGTACGGCCCTACCGCCTGCGCGGGCAGGTCGGCCAGCGTGACCACGTGGCCTCGCGGCACTACCAGCACGTGTCCCTTGAATACCGGGCGCGCGTCCAGGAACGCCACGGCCTCCTCGTCGTCGAGCACGATCTCGGCCGGCACCAGCCCGGCCACGATGTCGCAGAACACGCACTCGCTGATGGCAGCTCTCCTCGCCCGCGCGGCACCCGGCCTACGCCTGCAGGCGGATGCGGGCCGGCCCGCAGGCTGACGTGCGGGCGACCACCCTGCGCATACCCTAGTGGCGTGTCCGCGATCTACGCCTGGCTGCGCCGTCACCCGACTCTGGTGGACAGCGTCCTGGCCGGGGTGCTCGCGCTGTTCGCCTTCCCTACGATCTGGCTGCATGTATGGCCACAGACGCCGATCACGGCGCTGCTAGTCGCGCCGGTTGCCGTTCGCCGCCGGATCCCGATCATCGCCTGCGCGATCGCTGAGTGCGGCGCCTTGCTGCAGGTCCTCACCGAGCGGACGCCCAGCGGGGGTGAGAGCGGCGCGACTATTGCGGTCCTGGTCCTGCTGTATACCGTGGCCGCCTACCGGCCGCGGCGATGGTCGATTCTCGCGCTGTCGGCCTGCCTGGTCGGCAGCGTGACGGCTACCTTCCTGTGGCCCGGCGCCGAGGCCGGCCCGCACCTTATAGCCCGGCTGGCGTTTGGCGGCGTACTGGTCGGCAGCGCTGCCTTGACCTGGCTGCTTGGCGACTCGATGCGCTTCCGCCGCGCCTACTACGCGGCGCTGGAGGATCGCGCGGCGCGGCTGGAGGCCGAGCGGGACGCGCAGGCGCGGATCGCGGCGGCCGCCGAGCGGGCCAGAATCGCCAGGGAACTGCACGACGTCATCGCTCACCATGTCAGCGTCATGGTCGTGCAGGCCGACGGCGCAGGGTACGCACTGCGGTCCGATCCCGACACCGCGCAGTCTGCGCTGAAAGCCATCGCCGGGACCGGCAGGCAGGCGCTGACCGAGATGCGGCGCCTGCTGGGCGTCCTGCGCACCGGCGATGAGCAGGCGCAGCTGGCCCCGATGCCCGGCCTCGGCGAGCTGCGCGAGCTCCTCGACCAGGCCAGGTCGGCCGGGCTCGCGGTCAGCTACACGCTGCTGGGCACGCCCAGGGACCTGCCCGAGGGGGCGGAGCTGGCCGCTTACCGGGTGGTGCAGGAGTCGCTGACGAACACCCGCAAGCACGCTGGCCTCGCCGCGTCCGCGGCCGTCACGCTGCGCTACGAGCCGTTCGGGCTGATCGTCGAAGTCACCGACAACGGCCTGGCGAGCCCGGCTGGCGAGGTCACCGGCGGCCATGGCCTGGCCGGCATGCGCGAGCGGATCGCGATGTACGGCGGCACCGTGCAGGCAGGGCCGCTGCCGGGCGGCGGGTTCGGCGTGGTCGCCAGGCTGCCATGCGCGGAAACGCCGGCATCCACCGCCGCGGGCACGAGAGCGGAGCTCCGGCGGCCCGAGCCGGGCCAGGCGGAGCAGCAGAACCCGGCCGCGGCGGCCGGCCCGGGCAGCGCGGCCGGGCCGCTGCCCGGATGGGCAGGCGCGGCCCGATGAGCTCAGACCAGCGACAGGCCCTGGCGGCCACCCCGTCCGCGCAGGGCGGCGTGATCAGGATCATCCTCGTGGATGACCAGGAACTCGTCAGGACCGGCTTCCGCATGGTCCTCGAGGCCCAGCCGGACATGCACGTCGTCGGCGAGGCGGCGGACGGGCTTGCGGCCGTCGACCTGGCCGGGCGGCTGCACGCTGACGTCATGGTGATGGACGCCCGCATGCCCCGGCTGGACGGAGTGGAGGCGACCAGGCGGATACGGCGGGCCGGGGAATGGCCGCGCATCCTCATGCTCACCACCTTCGACCTGGACGAGTACGCGTTCGCGGCCCTCAAGGCGGGCGCGAGCGGCTTCCTGCTCAAGGACGTGCCGCCCGAGGAACTGCTGTTCGCGATCAGGTCCGTGCACTCCGGGGACTCAGTAGTCGCGCCGTCCACGACCAGGCGACTCATCGACCAGTTCGCTTCGCTGCTGCCCAGCGGCGCCGAGCCGCAGACACCACCGGAGCTGGCCGACCTCACCGACAGGGAGCGCGAAGTCCTGCTGCACGTGGCGCAGGGGCTGTCGAACCAGGAAATCGCGCACCGGCTGTTCCTGTCCGAGGCCACCGTCAAGACGCACGTGGGCCGCGTGCTAGCCAAGCTCGGACTGCGCGACCGCGTGCAGGCCGTGGTCTACGCATACGAGCACGGGCTCGTCCGCGCCGGCCAGCGCTAGCCGCGCGCTGCTCGCCGGCTAGCAGAAGTGGTCGCGAGGTGCTGAGACAATGGTCCTCGTGCCAGCACCGGACGCAGGGCCAGAACCCGGCTGGCTGCTGCTCGTCTACCGGGTGCCGTCCGAGCCAAGCAGGCTCCGCGCCACCGTATGGCGCAGGCTCAAGAGCCTCGGCGCGATTTACCTGCAAAGCTCCGCGGCTGCGCTGCCCGCCAGCGTCCAGGCCGAGCGATCGCTGCGCAAGCTGCGCAGCGAGATCCTCGACATGTCAGGCACCGCCGTGCTTCTCAGCTGCTCGGTGCTTGGCGGGGAGGCCGACGTCAAGGCGGCATTCCAGGCGGCCAGGAACGACGAGTACGAGGAGATCGTCGACAAGTGCCAGGACTTCCTGGCAGGGCTGCGCAAGGAGTACGACGAGAACCACTTCACCTTCGCCGAGCTTGAGGAGAACGAGGTCGACCTGGTTAAGCTGCGGACCTGGCTGGACCGGGTACGCGAGCGCGACGCGTTCGGCGCGGACGGCCTGGCGGCCGTGCTCAGCTCGCTGGCGGAGTGCGGGGAGCAGCTGGAGGCGTACGCCGCGCGCGTGTACGCCGAGGAAGCAGAGAGCCGCTAGCTCCACGGCTCAGGCTGATCGGCAGCAGCGCGGCCAGCACGACCGGCACCAGCCACCACGCCACGAACCCGGCGCGGCTCAGGCCGTAGGTGCCCGCGAGGCCGGCTACCACGCCCGCGGCGACGAGCCAGTCGTCGCCGATGACGAAGTCGTACCAGAACGCGCCGAACGCGCGCAGCCGGGCGACGAGGCCGGCCGTGGCACCGCCCGTCCCCGTCATGACAGCGCGCCCCGCCGAGCGGCGGCCGTCGTGACGCTGCCCTGCTCAGCCGCCGCCGGCTGCGATTCGCGAGCCCGCCGCAGCAGCGCCACCATGCCGAGCGCGTACAGGCCTATCGCGGGGATGATGGCCAGCAGGGCGGCGTCCGAGCCCGGCCAGTGCGCGCCCGCTCCCTCGGCGCCCCAGAACGCGCCGAAGCTGGTGAGCATGATCCCGACGATGAACTTCATGGTGTTCTCCGGCACCCGGGCCAGCGGCGCCCGCACCGCGAGGCCCGCCGCGGCCACCGCGGCCGCCGCGCAGCAGGCAGCGATCGCGGCCAGCCCGATGTCGCGGGCGTTGCTGCCGAACGTCAGCACGATGAAGACCACCTCCAGGCCCTCGAGCAGGACGCCCTTGAACGACAGCGTGAACCCGTGCCAGTCGGGCACCAGCCGCGACCGGCGGGCCTGCTGGCCGCTGGCCTGCGCCAGGTGCTCTGCGTACAGCCTGCCCTCATCGTGCAGAGCCTTGTGGCCGCTGGCCCGCAGGATGGCCTTGCGCAGCCACTGCAGGCCGAAGACCAGCAGCAGCGCCCCGACGACGACGCGCAGTCCGCGCAGCGGGATCTGCGATACCGCAGGGCCCAGGACCGCGACGATCACCGCCAGGACGCCGAGCGCGGCCCCGACGCCGAGCCCCGCGGACCGCCAGTCCCGCGCGGTGCCGGCCGCCAGCACAATCGTGGTGGCCTCGACCGCCTCGACGGCGCAGGCGAGGAAGACCGCGACGAATAGCGCGCCGGTAGCTCCCACCGCTGTGCCTCCCTGCCCGGATCCTGACCGGCTCAGTATAACCCGACGCGATATAACAGCCGTGATGTCTGCGACCTCACGGCGGTTACGCAGGCACGAGGCGCTGACCGCGGACTCCTGCCCGCGATGATCGCAGCGGCCGGCAGGCACTAGGCTCGGAGCGTGACTTCTAATCCCCTCACTATCAGCACCGACTCCGCGCGCAGCGTCACCGCGGATGCCCTCGTCATCGGCGTGGTCCAGGGCCAGGATGGCCCCGTCCTGGCGCCAGGCGCGCAGGACGCTGACGCAGCGCTCGGCGGCAGCCTCGCCGCCACCCTGGCGGCGCTTGGCGCTACCGGCAAGCAGGATGAGATCACCAAGCTGGCTTCCGGCGGCCAGCTGCCAGCCACGCTTATCGTGGCAGTCGGCCTTGGTGCGCGGGACGGCGGACCTGATGCGGAGGCGCTGCGCCGCGGCGCCGGCGCCGCGGTCAGGTCGCTGAACGGCAAGTCTGGCGAAGTAGCACTCGCGCTGCCTGCCGCCGACGGCGGCCAGGTGGAGGCCGTGGCGCTCGGCGCGCTGCTCGGTAGTTACGCCTTCACCAGGTACCGCGCAGCCGAGAACGGCACCGCGCCCAGCCTCACGGTCCTGACCAGCGCCGCGGCGGCGCAGGATGCCGCCGACCGGGCCCGCGTTCTCGCCGCGGCCATGACGCTCACCCGGGACCTGGTCAACACCAGCCCGTCGCACCTCTACCCCGAGACGTTCGCTGCCGAGGCCAGGGCCGTGGCCGAGGCAGCCGGACTGGAGCTTGAGGTCCTTGACGAGAAGGCACTCGCCGAGGGCGGCTACGGCGGCCTCATCGGCGTCGGACAGGGCTCATCCCGGCCGCCGCGGCTGGTCCGGGTGGCCTACCGGCACCCGGACGCGACCAAGACGGTGGTGTTCGCGGGCAAGGGCATCACGTTCGACTCGGGCGGACTGTCGCTCAAGCCGTCCAGCGCGATGGAGACGATGAAGTCCGACATGAGCGGCGCTGCGGCGGTCCTGGCGGCACTGCAGGCCGTGGCCGCCCTGCGCCCCGCGGTCAACGTGGTCGGCTATCTGCCGCTCGCCGAGAACATGCCGGGCGGCAATGCCCAGCGGCCATCGGACGTCATCACGATCTTCGGCGGCAAGACGGTGGAGGTGCTGAACACCGACGCCGAGGGCCGCCTGGTCCTAGCCGACGCGCTGGCCAGGTCCGGGCAGGACTCGCCGGACGTGCTCGTTGACGTCGCCACCCTGACCGGCGCGCAGGTCGTCGCGCTCGGCACCCGGATCGCCGGAGTGATGGCCAGCGACGACGAGACCCGCGAGGGCGTCGTGGACGCCGCCCGCCGGGCCGGCGAGCAGGCCTGGCCCATGCCACTTCCGCCCGAGCTGCGCAAGGGACTGGACTCCACGGTCGCCGACATCGCCAACGTGACCGGCGAGCGGTGGGGCGGCATGCTCGTGGCCGGGCTGTTCCTGAAGGAATTTGTGCCAGACGGCGTGCGCTGGGCACATGTGGACATTGCCGGGCCGGCTTTCCACGAGGGCGAGCCGTACGGGTACACGCCTAAGGGCGGCACGGGCGCCGCCGTGCGGATGCTCGTCCAGGTGGCGGAGGACGTGGCCGACGGCCGGCTGTGACCGGCACTGGCAGCCCCTGCCGCCCCGGTTGGCGGCTCGGGGCACGCGGGCGGCTGCGCGATGGAGGGCAGCCGCGGGCAACAAGCGAATGGAGTCTGGACCGTGACTGACGGCGGTTACGACATCGTCATCCTGGGCGGCGGCAGCGGCGGATACGCCTGCGCGCTGCGGTCAGCCGAACTGGGCAAGCGGGTCGCGCTCATCGAGAAGGACAAGGTCGGTGGCACCTGCCTGCACAGGGGCTGCATCCCGACCAAGGCGCTGCTGCACGCCGCCGAGATCGCTGACCACGCGAGTGACGGCCCCTCGTTCGGCGTGCGGTCCACGTTCGACGGCATCGACATGGCCGGGGTGAACGCGTACAAGGACCGGGTCGTCACCGGGAACTGGAAGGGCCTCACCGGCCTGATCAAGAGCCGCGGCATCGACATCGTCGAGGGCCACGGCAGGCTGGTGTCGCCGACCGCCGTGCAGGTTGGCAGCCAGCTGTTCGAGGGCGCGCACGTGGTGCTGGCCAGCGGGTCGGAGGTCCGCAGCCTGCCTGGCCTGGAGATCGACGGGTCCAGGGTTATCAGCAGCGAGCACGCCCTGCAGCTCGACCACGTGCCGGCCTCCGTTGTCATCCTCGGCGGCGGCGTGATCGGGGTGGAGTTCGCCAGTGTCTGGCGCTCGTTCGGTGCCGAGGTCACGATCGTCGAGATGCTGCCGCACCTGCTGCCCACCGAGGAGGAGGACAGCTCCAAGCTGCTCGAGCGCGCCTTCCGCCGCCGCGGGATCGGATTCAAGACCGGCACCAGGTTCGAGAGCGTCAAGGACACCGGCTCCGGGGTGACCGTCGCGCTCGAGGGCGGCACCAGCATTGACGCAGAGCTGATGCTGGTCGCGGTCGGCCGCGGGCCGGTCTCGGCCGGGCTCGGCTACGACGAGGTCGGCGTGGCGATGGACCGCGGTTTCGTGCTGGTCGACGAGTACTGCCAGACGAACATCCCGACCATCTCCGCCGTGGGCGACCTGCGGCCCGGACTGCAGCTCGCGCACGTGGGATTCGCCGAGGGCATTATGGTGGCCGAGCGGCTGGCGGGCCTGAAGGTAGTGCCGATTGACTACGACGGGGTGCCCAGGGTCACCTACTCCGACCCTGAGGTCGCCTCCGTCGGGCTCACGTCAGTGCAGGCGCTTGAGCGCGGATACGAGATCACCGAGTTCACCTACGACCTGAAGGGCAATGGCAAGAGCGCGATCCTGCAGACTTCCGGCGCTGCCAAGGTCATCGCCGCCGCCGGCGGCGGACCGGTGCTCGGCATCCACCTGGTCGGCGCCAGGGTCGGCGAGCTCATAGCCGAGGCTCAGCTGATCGTGAACTGGGAGGCCGTGCCCGGCGACGTGGCCCAGCTCATCCACCCGCACCCCACGCAGTCCGAGGCCATCGGCGAGGCACACCTCGCCCTAGCCGGCAAGCCGCTGCACGTGCACGGCTGACCCGTCCGCCGCGGCCGGCCGCGCTACAGTCAAAGAAACTCAAAGAGGAGCAACGGGAAGTTATGTCGGTCTCCGTATCGATGCCACAGCTCGGCGAGAGCGTCACCGAGGGCACAGTCACGCGCTGGCTAAAGCGCGAGGGAGAGCACGTCGAGGCCGACGAGCCGCTGCTCGAAGTGTCCACCGACAAGGTGGACACCGAGATCCCGTCGCCAGTGTCGGGCGTGCTGCGCGGCATCTCAGTGGCCGAGGACGAGACCGTGGCCGTCGGCGCCGAGCTCGCGGTGATCGACGAGGATGGCTCGCCAGCCGCGGCTGCGCCGGCGAGCGCTGCAGAGGCACCCCCCGCCGCCCAGGCAGAGCCCGCTCCGGAGCCGTCCGCGGCTGGTGAGCCGGAGCCCGAGCCAGTAGCCGCCGCGCAGCCTGCACCCGCCGAGCAGGCACCGGACGAGCCGAGCCCGGTCGCGTACCAGCCTGCGGAGGCCGGGCCGGCTGGATACGAGCAGCCGGCCGGATACCAGCAGCAGGTAGCGCCGCCTCCCTCCGCCCCCGCATATGAGCCCGTGCCGTCGGCTCCGTTCGAGGCAGGAAACGGGCTGCCGGGGACCTCGGGCGGCCAGTTCGGCGACGGCGCGGACGGGCCCTACGTAACCCCGCTGGTGCGCAAGCTCGCCGCTGAGCACGGGATCGACCTGGCGAGCGTGGCAGGCACGGGCGTGGGCGGCCGGATCCGCAAGCAGGACGTCATGGACGCTGCGCGGCTGGCGCGCGGTGGCGAGGCAGCACAGCCCGCCGCGGCGGCTCCGCCCGCGCAGGTCGCCACCGCAGCGGCGGCCCCGCCGGCTGAGTCCGCCGCGCCAGCGGCACAGCCCGCCGCGCCGCCGCCGGTTGCTCCCGCCGGGCCGGCCCCGGCTGCCCCGTCGTTCCTGCCACCTGCGCCCAGCCCGGAGGCAGCGCCGCGCCGTGCGGCCGTCGTGCCGTCCAGCCTGCGCGGCACCACCGAGCGGATGTCGCGCGCGCGGCAGGTGATCGCCCAGCGGATGGTCGAGTCGCTGCAGGTCTCGGCCCAGCTCACTACGGTGGTCGAGGCGGACGTGACCGCGATCGCGCGGCTGCGCGACCGTGCCAAGGCGGCATTCGAGGCGCGCGAGGGCGTCAGGCTGTCGTTCCTGCCGTTCTTCGCGCTGGCCGCCGTCGAGGCGCTCAAGGTGCACCCGAAGCTCAACGCCGTGATCGACACCGCATCCGGCCAGGTGACCTATCACGATGCGGAGCACCTGGGAATCGCGGTCGACACCGAGCGCGGCCTGATGGTGCCGGTGATCAGGAACGCCGGCGACCTCAACATCGGCGGCCTCGCTCGCAAGATTGCCGATCTGGCCGCGCGCACCAGGGCCGGGCAGGTGAGCCCGGATGACCTTGCAGGCGGCACGTTCACGCTGACCAACACCGGCAGCCGCGGCGCGCTGTTCGATACCCCGATCATCAACCAGCCTCAGGTCGGCATCCTCGGCACCGGCACTGTGGTCAAGCGGGCCGTCGTCGTCGAGGACCCCACGCTTGGCGAGGTCATCACGGTGCGCTCGATGGTGTACCTGGCCCTCACCTATGACCACCGGCTGGTCGACGGCGCGGACGCGGCGCGGTTCCTGAACACCATGAAGGCCCGCCTGGAAGAAGGGGCGTTCGAGACCGAACTCGGCCTGTAACGGCCCTGTCCGCCACGGGCTGCGCGCTCTACGATTCCTGCGTGCAGAACAGGACGAGAAGTGCCCGACCCGCGCATGCTGCTCGCGCCACTGCCATCGCCGCCTGGCTGGTGCTGGCGTTCCTCACGTCCGCGCTGAGCGCTCCGGCCGCGCAGGCAGCGCCCGCAACCGGCTCCGCGCCCGCAGCCTACGCAGGGCGGGCCAGTGCCGCTGCTGCATCCGTCCGGGTCGGGAGGCTGCGACTGAGCAAGTGCGGCGTCGCGCCGCTGACCTACTGCGGCCGGATGGCGGTGCCGCTGGACTATGGCTCGGCCGCTAGCCCGGACATCCACATCGGCTTCATGCTGCTGCCGGCCACCGCGACGGCGCACGCGGCGGGGACCATCCTGGCGGTCGAGGGCGGCCCGGGCTTCGCCTCGACCGGCTCTGAGCCGCAGTACGTCGCGATGGCCGGGGCGCTGCTGCGCACGCGCAACATGTTGCTGGTCAACCTCCGCGGCACCGGCAACTCCACCCCGATCAACTGCCCTGGGCTGGAGAGCTACAGCCTCGTGCAGAACCAGTACGGCAGCAGGTTCGACCGGCTCGTCGCCGCCTGCGGGAACCAGCTCAACCACACCTGGCGCTACCGGCCCCGTACTGGCCGGGCCAGTGGCGGCTGGGTGCACGCGTCTGACCTGTTCAACACCGCCTACTCCGCCAGGGACGTGTCCGAGGTGCTGCGCGCGCTGCGCCTTGGCCGGGTAGACCTGTACGGCGACTCGTACGGCAGCTGGTTCGCGCAGGTCTTCGCCTCCCGCTACCCAGGGCAGCTGCGCTCGGTGACGCTCGACTCGACCTACCAGGTGCTGGACCTCAACCCCTGGTACGCCACCACCGCGGTGACCGCCCGCCGGGCCTTCGACCAGGCCTGCACCGAGTACCCGCCGTGCGCGGCGGCCACCCGCGGCACCGCCTGGGGCCGCATCACGGCGCTGGCCAGGCGCCTGGCCAGGTCGCCGGTGACCGGCGAGACGACAAGCCTGGCAGGCACCAGGGTCCGGCTGACTGTCAGCGAGCTCACCCTGCTCAACCTCGTCAACAACGCGGGCTTCGACCCGGTCGTCTACCAGGATCTGGACGCCGCCGGACGCGCGCTGCTCGGGCACGACGACCCGGCACCCCTGCTGCGACTGGCCGCGTACTCGCTCGGCGCCGACGACACCAACTACCCGCTCCCCGAGTTCAGCGACGGGCTGTACTTCGCCGTGGGCTGCACCGATTACGTACAGCTGTTCAGCCGGGAGGCCCCGCCCGCCGTGCGCGTCCGACAGTACCGTGCTGCGCTGCGCCGCGAGCCTGCCAGTACGTTCGCCCCGTTCACGGTCGCGCAGTGGACCAGCATGGATCAGTACACCGAGGCCTACAGTGCGTGCCTGGACTGGCCTGCGCCCGTGCACCACATCCTGCCGATCACCCGCCAGCTGCCGCTGGTGCCCGCCAGCCTGCCCGTGCTCATCATGTCGGGCACCTTCGACTCTGACCCCGCGACTCGACGGCGCGACGCTGGTGGCCACGCAGATGGGC
>DASPWG010000006.1:0-23237 GCA_035621915.1 Streptosporangiaceae bacterium | reverse complement strand
CCTGACGATCGCCGGCCGGATCGCGCAGTTCGGCAGCGGGATGATCAAGGAGGTCTCGGCAAAGCTGCTCGGCCAGTTTGTGCAGTGCCTGGAACAGAAGCTGAGTGCCGGGGCGGTGCCCGCGGCTGCGGGCGACGGCGTCGCGGCGGCCAGCGGCGCTGCGTCTGCAGAAAGTGGCCAGGCCGCTGCGGGATCTGGTGCAGCTGATGCTGACGGGGCTGGTGCGACGGGCGTGCTTGGCGCGGGGGCGAGTGACGCGGTCGGTGCCGGCGCTGCCGGGGCTACCGGGGATGCCGGCGCGGGGGTAAGCGACGCGGTCGGTGCCGGCGCGACCGGGGCTGCCGGGGATGCCAGCGCTGCCGCCGGTGCCGGCGCGGCTGCGGCGCAGGCTGGCCCAGATCCGGAGGACGAGCCGCCGCCGCTTGACCTGATGAGCCTGGCGGGCAGCGCGGTCTACAAGCGGCTGCTGCCGCTTGTCGCGCTGATCGTGGTGATAGTGGTGATCATCATCATCGCGGTGGTCAGGTAGCGCTCCGCAGCCCCGCGGCCCAGGTCAATCCGGACAGCGCTACATGATCGCGAGGAAGGCGTACCGATCCGGTGCACACCCGGGTAGCGTGGCAGGCCCGACAGATAACGCAACCAGGACGCTAGCGAGCGCGTCTTGAAAGTGCGGTGCACCTCGTTCCTGGCGTCGCCGTAAGTCCAGATCCCGGTCAAGGGGAGTCATGCCCAAGCCAGCCGGTGGCGCTCAGCGTTACGTTCCCGGCCTGGACGGCCTGCGCGCGCTGGCCGTGCTCGCGGTCATCGCCTACCACGTAGGCCTCAGCTGGGCACCCGGCGGCTTGCTCGGCGTCGGCGTCTTCTTCACCCTGAGCGGATACCTGATCACCGACCTGCTGTTAGGGCAGTACGAATCCGCCGGCAGCCTGCGGATGCTCGATTTCTGGCGGCGCCGGGCGCGCCGCCTGCTGCCCGCGCTGTTCGTCATGCTCGCCGTGGTCGCGGGCTGGGTAGCGCTGCTGCAGCGAGGCCAGCTGCCGGCGCTGCGAGGCGCCATGGCAGCGGCCGCGGCCTACGTGAGCAACTGGTGGCTGATCGCAGAGAACTCCTCGTACTTCGCCAGGTTCGGGCCGCCGTCGCCGCTTGGGCACCTGTGGTCGCTCGCGGTCGAGGAGCAGTTCTATCTGCTCTGGCCCTGGCTGCTCTGGCTGGGCCTGCGACTGACCCGCGGCCGAAGCGACACCGCGAGGCGTTACCTGCTCGCCGCCGGCGCCCTGCTGCTCGCCGCCGCATCCGTCGCGGCCATGGTGGCGCTGTATCACCCTGGCTACGACCCGACGCGCGTCTACGACGGGACAGACACCAGGGCGTTCGCCCTGCTGATCGGGGCCGCACTGGCGTTCATCTGCCCGAGCCGGCGAATGGCGCAGACACTCAGCGCACGGCGCCGCTGGGTCGTGGACGGCACCGGCACCGCCGGCCTGGTCGTCATCGGACTGCTGATCTGGCGGACCGGCCAGTACTCGCCGTTCCTGTATCGCGGCGGCATGGTTGTGCTGTCGGTCGCCACAGCCGCGGTGGTGTGGGCGGTGGCCTCGCCGGCCGGCAGGCTCGGCCGGGTGCTGGGCGCGCAGCCGCTGCGCTGGCTGGGCGTGCGCTCCTACGGCATCTACCTCTGGCACTACCCGATCATCGTGCTGACGACGCCAGCGAACACCACGCCGAGCCTGGCCAGGGCCACGCTTCAGATAGCGGCGAGCATCGCGGTGGCGGCGCTGTCGTGGCACTTCATCGAGGAGCCGATCAGGCGCGGCGCGATCGGGCGCTGGCGCGCGCAGCTGCGGTCAGGCGCCTGGCGCGCACCCGCCCGGCGCGGATGGATCACGCTCGTATTCACGATCTACGTGGCGGCATTCGCCGTCGTGGCGCTCACCGGGGCGGTTCCGGACGCAGCCGCGGGGCAGGCGGCGAGCAGTGCCGCAGCACTCCCGTCGCACGGCGGCGGGCCGCAGACGGTCACCGCGGCCGGCCCGGGCGCCTCGGGATCCCCGGCGGCCGCGGGCGCACCTGGCACTGGCGCATCGGGCACCGGCCCGCCAGGCGGCAGCCCGCCGGGCCAGGCACCGCCGACCGTGACCCCGCAGACCTCGTGCCGCTCCGTGGTGCACATCGGGGACTCCACCTCTGACGGGCTGGTCTCGCCTGACTACCTGCCCGACCCGCAGCAGCGGATCGCCGCTCAGTACGCCGATGTCGGGGTCCGAAGGTCGATCTTCGAGATCTCCGGCGGCCGCTCCATCGTGGAGACGCTGCCCGGCCAGCAGAACGCCTACACCGTCGCGAGAAACCTGGTGCGCAGCGGCTACCGGGGCTGCTGGGTGCTCGCCCTTGGCACGAACGACACCGCCGACGTCTACGTCGGATCGAACGTGGGCCTGGCGGCCAGGATCCGGGAGATGATGTCGGTGATCGGCGACGAGCCGGTCATGTGGGTCAATGTCAAGTCGCTGCTTTCCAGCGGCCCGTACTCCGAGCACGACATGCAGCAGTGGAACCAGGCGCTGCTGCAAGCGTGCCCGCGGTACCCGAACATGCGGGTCTTCGACTGGGCAGCATTCGCGCGGCCGTCCTGGTTCATCTCCGACGGCATCCACTACACCTCGGCCGGGTACGCGGCCCGGTCGCACCTGATCGCTGCCGCGCTGGCGCAGGCTTTTCCCGCCAGCCCACCCGCGGGGCGGTTCGCCGACGCGGATAGCTCCCCAGGCTGCGTGGTCTACTAACCTCGCCCGAGGGGTGAGGTCCGCGCGCGTGCTATGACTGTCACCCGCGTCGCACCCGAGGGGACGATGACAGCAGGCGTCTGGAAGAGCAGCACCCGGCTCGCCGATGGCCGGGAGATCATCTATTTCGACGAGTCACCGGGAACCGGCCGCGCATCCGTGCCCGACAGCAGGCACCTTGGCGGCCCGGCCGGGCAGGCTCCCGGCGGCGAACTGCGGCTGGACGCGCTGACCGGAGACCAGATCGCGATTGCCGAGCACCGCCAGGGCCGCACGTTCCTGCCAGCGGCCGACAGCTGCCCGCTGTGCCCGTCCACGCCGGGCCATGCCACGGAGATCCCTGCCCCCAGCTATGACGTGGTGGTCTTCCAGAACCGGTTCCCTGCCATGCCGGCTGGCCAGGGGCGGTGCGAGGTGGTGTGCTTCACCGCCGAGCACGACGCGTCGTTCGGGAGCCTGAGCCCGCACCGGGTGCAGACCGTGCTGGCAGCCTGGGCGGACAGGACCGCCGAGCTCGGCAGCGCCGAGGGCATCGAGCACGTCTACTGCTTCGAGAACCGCGGCGAGGAGATCGGCGTCACGCTCCACCACCCGCACGGCCAGGTCTACGCGCTGCCCTACGTGCCGCCCCGGAGCCGCCAGCAGCTTGCCAGCGCGCGGGCGCACCGGGCGCGCACCGGCCGCAACTTGTTCGACGACATGCTCGCCGCCGAGCAGGCTGATGGCCGCAGGATTATCGCCAGGAACGAGCACTGGACGGCGCTGGTGCCGTGGGCACCGCACTGGCCGTTCGAGGTGCGCCTGCATCCGGCCGAGCGGGTGGCAGACCTCGCGGCGCTGTCCGCGGCGGCGCGGGCCGCGTTCGCCGGGGTGTACCTGGACGTGCTGCGCCGCCTGGACGCGCTATTCGGGGCGCCGATGCCGTACATGGCCTGCTGGCAGCAGGCACCAGCGCGCGACGCGGCAGCCCGCGCGGAGTTCGGCCTGCACCTGCAGGTGCTGGCGGTCCGCAGGGCGCCGGGCAAGCTCAAGTTCATGGCCGGCACGGAGACCGGGGCCGGCATCTGGTCCAACGACGTGCTGCCCGAGACCGCGGCTCGGATGCTGCGCGAGGCTCTGTCTTAAGCCCGCTGGGGCGCGCCCGGCAGGGGCTAGGGCGGCGGCAGGATCTCGGCCAGGTTGAAGCTCACCGGCTCCTCGAGCTGGCCGAAGCCGCACGAGCGGGGTGCACGATCAGCACGCCACCTGATCCACTGCGCCGTGTGCCTGAACCGCGTGCCCTCCATGTGCTCGTAACGCACCTCGGCCACCCGCTCGGGTCGCAGCGGGACGAACGACAGGTCCTTGCCGGCGTTCCACCTGCTGCCCTCGGCTTCCCGCGGGTGCCTGACGGTCATCTCCTGGCCGCCCCAGTTCCACGGGTGCCCGTCGAAGCTGGTGACCAGCGGCTGCACCTCGCGGAAAAGCTCGCGCCGCATCGCCATCGGGAACGCGCCGACGACGCCGACGCTGGCCAGGTCGCCGGAGTCGGTGTACAGGCCGAGCAGCAGCGAGCCGATGGCATCCGGGCCGCTCTTGTGCAGCCGGTAGCCGGCGACCACGCAGTCCGCCGTCCGCTCATGCTTGATCTTGAACATCACGCGCTTGTCCGGCTCGTACACCCCGTCGAGCGGCTTGGCTACGACGCCGTCAAGCCCTGCGCCCTCGAACTGGCTGAACCAGCCGACGGCGATGTCGCGGTCCTGCGTGGCCGGAGTCAGGTACACCGGCGGCGCCGCGCTGGCCAGCGCCCCCTCCAGCAGCGGGCGGCGGCGCTCGAACGGCAGTCCGGTGCAGTCCTGGTCGCCAAGCGCAAGAAGGTCGAAGGCGACGAAGCAGGCCGGCGTCCGCTCGGCCAGCAGCCGCACCCGGCTGTCGGCCGGGTGTATCCGCTGCAGCAGCGCCTCGAAGTCGAGCCTGCGCCCGTCAGCATCGGGGACCACGATCTCGCCGTCTATCACGCACTTCGGCGGCAGGTTCGCCGCGACCGCGGCGACCAGTTCAGGGAAGTAGCGCGTCATCGGCCGCTCGTTCCGGCTGCCGATCTCGACCTCGGCCCCGTCGCGGAACACGATCGACCGGAAGCCGTCCCACTTTGGCTCGTAGCTGAGCCTGCCGCTGGGGACATCCTTGACGGCCTTGGCAAGCATCGGGGCGACGGGCGGCAGCACAGGCAGGTCCATCGCCCCATCATCCACGACGCCGGGTGCTGCGCAGGGCTGACTCCCGCCGTCCGGCCGCGCTGCCCGAGCCTGCCTAGCATGGGGGTATGAGCCGAGAACAGCGACTTCGGCATATCAGGATCTGGCTTGCGGCGTTCACTGCCGGACTGATTGTGGCCGGGCTCACCGCGTTTCCCCTCGCCTACGAGACGCGCCTCATCACTGACTGGCTGAACGGGCCTGGCGCCGGGGTGGCGCGGCAGTTTCCCGCCATGGCCGCGTGGCTCCGGCACGCGCACCAGGGCCTGGCAGTGAGCTATGCCAAGTATCCCTTCCTCGCCTACGGCACCGACTGGCTCGGCTTCGGTCACCTCATGATCGCGATCGCGTTCATCGGGCCGATCCGCGATCCGGTGCGCAACAAGTGGGTCGTCCAGTTCGGCATGATCGCCTGCGTGCTGGTCATCCCGCTGGCGCTGATCTGCGGGCCGCTGCGCGACATCCCGGCGTTCTGGACTCCCATCGACTGCTCGTTCGGCGTCATCGGGATCATCCCGCTGCTGGCCGCCTACCGGCACATCCGCGCGGTCGAGCGCGACCAGGCGGCGGCCTCGCAGCCCGCGGTGGCCGCCACTGCCTCATAGCCAGGACCGCCAGCCTTCAGAGCAGGCTCAGAACTCCAGCCGCGAGCCTGATGATGTCGCCGGCCAGCAGGGCCGGCCAGCCTGGCAGATGGAAAGACGATGAACTGGCTCTGGCTCAACATCCCGCTCGACGCGATTTTCTTCCTGGCGGTCACCGGCATTCCGCTGTGGCTGGTCCTCAGGCACCCTGACGTCGGCCCCGCGGCCGCTGCATCCCCGGTCGCCGAGCCTGCGGGCTCGGAGGATGTCGCGTGGCAGCGTGAGCTAGCCGGAGCGGCGCGGTAGCCATCGGCGGGGGCCGGTGGCGGGCAATCCGGGCGTCCGGCGAAGATGAGTTCATGACTTCTGTGCGAGATGACGCATATGCACTGGCCGAAGAGATCACCGAACTGCGGCACGCCATTCACCGCGAGCCCGAGATCGGCCTGCAGCTGCCCAAGACCCAGCAGAAGGTGCTGGCGGCCCTGGAGGGGCTCCCGCTGGAGGTGGCCTGCGGCACGTCGCTGACATCTGTCACGGCGGTGCTGCGCGGGGCGAGGCCCGGCCCCACCGTGCTGCTGCGCGGTGACATGGACGCCCTTCCGGTCACCGAGCGAACCGGCCTGGGCTACTCCTCGCAGCTCTCCGGCGCCATGCACGCATGCGGGCATGACACCCACACGGCGATGCTCGCCGGGGCTGCCAGGCTGCTCGCAGCCAGGCGCGCGGACCTGGCCGGGAACGTGATCTTCATGTTCCAGCCAGGCGAGGAGGGCTGCGGCGGCGCCCGGTACATGATCCAGGAAGGGGTACTCGATGCCGCGGGCGAGCGGCCGGTCGCCGCCTACGCCCTGCACGTCATATCTGCCGAGCTGGACGCCGGGGTCTGCTCCAGCCGGGTGGGCCCCATCCTGGCCGCATCGGACTCTCTTGACGTCACCGTGCATGGCCGGGGCGGGCACGGGTCGCAGCCGTTCCGCTCCGCTGACCCGGTTCCCGCGCTGTGCGAGATCGTTACCGCGCTGCAGACCCTGGTCACCAGGCGCTTTGACATCTTCGACCCCGTCGTCATAACCGTCGGCAGCATCCACGCGGGCACGGCCCGCAACGTCATCCCCGATACCGCGAGCTTCTCCGCCACCGTGCGCACCTTCTCCGCCGCAGCGCGCGCTGCAGTGAGCGAGGCGTCCGTCGCGCTGGCCAGGCAGATCGCGGCGGCGCACGGGCTCACCGCCGACGCCGATTACGCCTTCGGGTACCCGGTCACGGTCAACCACGAACCCGAGGTGGCGCGCGCCGAGCAGGTCATCGCAGGCACCCTCGGCGAGGGCCGGTTCACCGCGGCGCCGAACCCCGATCCAGGCGCCGAGGACTTCTCCTACGTGCTCGAGCAGGTGCCCGGCGCGTTCATCTTCATCGGCGCGTGCCCGCCGGGACGGGATCCGGCGACCGCGCCGACCAACCACAGCGCCGAGGCAGTCTTCGACGACTCCGTGCTGGCCGAGGGCACAGCGCTCTACGCCGCCCTCGCGCTGTCCAGATTGGGCTGAAGCCGCCGGGCGCCGTGCCAGGTCCGCTGCGGCGCCGGATAGTACGTGCTGAGGCCGGAGATCCTGGTATATGAACAGATCAGATGCAGCTGAGGCCCGGCGGGCCGGGCGCGAAGCAGCCGCGGCCAGGCAGGCGGGAGGAGCGGGGCCATGAAGGTACCACTGACGATCGGCGATTACCTGCGCCGCGGCGCGAGCGTCTACGGCGGCCGGACGGCCGTCGTGGACGAGCCGGGCACGACTGGCTCGCTCGGCGCGGTGACCTACGCCGAGCTCGACAGCAGGGCCCGGGGGATGGCGCTGGCCCTGGACGACCTGGGGGTCAGCCACGGTGAACGGGTCGCGATCGTCAGCCCGAACGCCGCCCGCTTCCTCATCTCCTTCTTCGGCGTGAGCGGCTACGGCCGGATCCTGGTGCCGATCAACTACCGGCTGAACGCCGACGAGATCGGCTACATCATCGGCCACTCCGGGTCGTCGGTGCTGCTAGTGGACCCGGAGTCGGAGGAGAGCCTGCGCGGCATCTCGGTCAAGCACAAGATCGTGCTGGACGGTGCCGCGGATGCCGCCCTGTTCGCGCCCGCCGACGGCGGCGCGCAGCCCGCGGCGTGGGCGGCCGACGAGGACGCGACCGCCAGCATCAACTACACCAGCGGCACGACCGCGCGGCCCAAGGGCGTCCAGCTCACTCACCGCAACTGCTGGCTGAACGCGGCCACGTTCGGCTGGCATACCGCGGTCACCGACAGGGACGTGTTCCTGCACACGCTGCCGATGTTCCACTGCAACGGGTGGGGCATGCCGTACGCCGTCACCGGCATGGGCGTCCCGCAGGTCGTCGTCCGCAAGATCGACGGTGAGGAGATCCTCAACCGGATCGAGGCGCACGGCGTGACGCTGATGTGCGGAGCCCCCGCCGTAGTTGCGGCGATCCTGACCGCCGCGACTGACCGGCGCGCGGCCGGCCGGGCCGTGCCCGGCGCGGAGACGGTGCGGATCGTGGTCGCGGGCGCGCCGCCGCCTTCGAAGACGATCGAGCGGGTGGAGACCGAGCTGGGCTGGGAGTTCATCCAGATCTACGGGCTGACCGAGACCGCGCCGCTGCTCACCATCAACCGGGCCCCGGCGGAGTGGGACGCGCTGGACAGCGCGGAGCGCTCCAGGCTGCAGTCCCGCGCGGGCGTGCCGGCCATCGGCGTGGAAATCAGGACCGACGAGGAGGGCGAGGTGCTGGCACGGTCCAACCACGTCTTCGACGGCTACTGGGAGCAGCCGGAAGAGTCGGCGAGGGCGCTGGAGGACGGCTGGTTCCACACCGGCGACAAGGGGCACATCGAGGCCGGGGACTACCTGGTGATCTCCGACCGGAAGAAGGACGTGATCATCTCCGGCGGCGAGAACGTCAGCTCCCTGGAGGTCGAGGACTGCCTGTACCAGCACCCTGCTGTCGCCGAGGCGGCGGTCATCGGCGTCCCCGATGCCAGGTGGGGCGAGACGGTAAAGGCCCTGGTGGTGCTGCGGCCGGAGAGCGGGATCACCGAGACTGACCTCGTCGAGCACTGCCGCGGCAGGCTGGCCCACTTCAAGTGCCCAACGTCGATCGAGTTCCGTGAGGTGCTGCCGCGGACGGCGACCGGGAAGCTGCAGAAGTTCAAACTGCGGGAACCGTACTGGGCGGGGTTCGACCGCAAGGTTAATTAGGACGGAAACGGGACGTCACCTGGCCGGCCGCCGGCCGCCGGCCAGCCTCGCCTGGTGGCTGGCGGGCAGGACCGCGCCCGGGCGGCAGCGGCGGCAAGCCGGAGCCCGCAAGTATCACATATACCCCTAAGACCGACGCCCGATCGAGCCGTGGCGCGACGCTGCGCCGTCTTTGTACGTCTATCGGGCCCTTGCGGGCGAAGCAGTCCGCGGAACGAACCTGCCGGTACTTATCCCGACCGGTGCCGCTAGAGCGCCGCGGGACGGGGAACGGACCCTCTGAGCTACGTGGGCGCTGGGCCGGTTGAGTCTGGCAGGGACGGGGGAGTGCCGGTGGGTCAGGTATCGGTTGCCGTCGAGCCTGCCCAGAAGCCGAGTCCGGAGCGCGCCCGGCGCTGGCACCGGGCTGAGTTCGTCGTCCCGTGCGCGTACCTGGCTGCCGGCATGGTCGTGGCGTGGCGGATCCTTGCCGATCCCGCGGTGCGGGTGCCCACGAACGGGTCGGTACTCGAGTCCGATATATACCTCAACGTGTGGTTCATGCGGTACGCGGCGACTGCCGTGGCGCATGGGCACCTGCCGGCGCTCATCACCACCGCACTCAACTTCCCGCACGGGATCAACCTGATGTGGAACACCTCGCTGCTGCTGCCAGGCGTGGTGCTGGCGCCTGTCACGCTGCTGGCTGGCCCGACAGTGAGCCTCGCGATCCTGGTGGTCATCGGATTCGCGGGCTCGGCGACGAGCCTGTATGTGGTGCTGCGGCGATGGGACGCCAGTATCGGTGCCGCGGTGATCGGCGGCGCGGTATACGGGTTCTCGCCCGCGATCATGGTCGCCGCCGAGGACCACTATCACCTTCAATTCGCCGTCCTGCCGCCGCTGATCGCCGATGCGTCGCTGCGCCTGGCGACCGGCCGCGGGCGGCCGGTCCGCACGGGCATCTGGCTTGGCCTGCTGGTAGCGGCACAGGTCTTCATCGCCGAGGAACTGCTGGCCGACACAGCGATCGTCTGCCTGATGCTGCTGGCTGTGCTAGTGGTAAGCCGCCCGGCCCGGGTCCCGGCCAGGCTGGCCGGTGCCGCGGCGGGGCTTGCTATCGCGGCCGTGACGGCACTGGTGATCTGCGTGCACGCGCTAGTTGTGCAGTTTCACGGTCCGCTGACGGAGACCGGCAGTCCCTGGCACATCAACCGGTACGGGATCCAGCCGGCTGATTTCGTGACTGCGCCGGGCGCGGTGCTCCTGCACGGGAACTACCGGCAATTCGTGATCGGAACGGGTCAGTGGCCGGTCGAGACGTTCGCCTACCTGGGCTGGCCCATCCTCGGAGTGGTCGCCGTGACTCTCGTCGCGTGCTGGCGAGACATGCGGGTGAGGATGGCGGGCATCGCGTTCTTTGCCCTGGAGTGGCTTGGCATCGGCAACCACAAGGTCGTGATCGGCGGGTGGCGCTACCCGATCACCTGGCTGCCCTGGCACTGGATCACGCGCGTGCACGTGCTCAATCAGGTGCTGCCGAACCGGTTCCCCATCCTCGCTGACGGCCTGGCGGCCGTGGTCCTGGCATCCGCCTTCGACCGGCTGAGAGCGGCCCTCCCGGCCCGCCGGGCCTGGCGGACAGCGGCCGCCGCGGCCGCGGCCGCGCTGGTGCTGCTGCCGATCCTGCCGCGACCCGTCCCGGCCGCGGCCGTCTTGCCGGCGCCGGCGGGCTGGGCAGCCGTCGTCAGCCGGCTGCACCTCAGGCCTGGCGCGCCGGTGCTGGTCCTGCCGGTGACCGCGAACATGGACAACCGCGCCAACGCGATGGAATGGCAGGCGATGTCCGACGCCCAGATCTCGCTGGTCGGTGGCTACTGCGTTGTTCCCGGTCCGCAGGGCCATGCCGTCATGTGCACCACCGCCAGCACGATGACCGGGTCGCAGTACTCGGCGATCCTGCACATCAACTGGCTGGCGCAGCGACTGCGCGGCCTCGGAGGGCCCTCGCGCGCCACGATGACCAGGGCTGTAGCGGCCTGGCACCCCGATGCGGTGGTAACCGGCGACGGCAGCAGCACTCCGCTCGGCCGCTACCTGATCAGCTTCTTCGGCCCCCCCACGGCACGGTCAGGGCAGGTACTCGGCTGGCGGATACGGCCAGCCCAGCCGACGGCAAGGACCGCGGTCACAAGATAACCGCGGGGGCTACGCCCCGCAGTCCCGAAGACCTGTC
Source organism: Streptosporangiaceae bacterium (assembly GCA_035621915.1). GTDB lineage: Bacteria > Actinomycetota > Actinomycetes > Streptosporangiales > Streptosporangiaceae > JAJYUU01. The sequence goes on along the minus strand of DASPWG010000006.1, from coordinate 12,161 downwards.
CGCGGCCGATGCGCGGAGCACGGAAGATGACATGCCCGATAAGGCCGCCCAGATGACAGCTTTCCCACTCCTTAGGTGGCGTAGTAATGTCCGCTCTGCACGACGTCAGCCGGTCAGCGCGCAGGGCTCGCCCCGCCGATCCGCATCCGGGGCCCGGCCCCTGCACGCAAAGCAGAGAGGCCCGCCAGTGGCAAGTACGGACGCCTCAGAAGTTGTCAGCGGTGGCAGTGTGCCATCCATCACCAGGATCGAGCAGCGTGGCATCGAGCACATCCCGCACGGCGAGCGCTGGGGCAAGCCCAGTGGCCTGTTCTGGATGTGGGCAGGCGCGGTCTGGAACGTCGAGTTCGTTGTCTACGGCGCGCTCGCGGTCGTCGTATTCGGCCTCTCCTTCGCTCAGGCGCTCTGCGTCATCATCGTCGGCAACCTGTTCTACCTGCTGACCGGGCTAGCGAGCCTGCAGGGACCGCAAGCGGGCACGACGGTGTTCGGGATCAGCAGGGCGCCCTTCGGGCCGAACGGCAACCGCCTGCCCTCGCTGTTCAACTGGGTGACGCAGGTCGGATTCGAGATCGAGGGCATCGCCCTCATCGTGTTTGCCGCGATCCTGCTGTCATCGAAGGCGGGGTTCACCGCAGGCACCGCGGCAAAGGTCATCTTCATCGTCGTCGCGGTCGCGATCCAGGCCGTACTGCCGCTGCTCGGGCACGCGGCGGTGCTCAAGGTGCTCCGCTGGCTGGCGATCCCGTTCATCGTGCTATTCGCGGTGATGGCCTCGCTCACAGCGTCGAAGGCGAACCTGCATGTCCCCGCGCACGGAGCGCCGTGGGGCGCGCTGACCATCTTCCTGGCGCTGGTCATCTCGGCAGGCGGCCTCGGCTGGACCGAGAACGGCAACGACTACTCGCGGTACCTGCCGCGGGACGCCGACAAGAAGCGCATCGTGCTCGCCGTCGCGCTCGGCGGGGCGATCCCGTCTGCGCTGCTGGAGATCCTCGGCGCCGCCATCGCGACCGGGGTGCCAAGCGCCACGACGCCGAACGGGCTCGTGGCCAGCTTCCCCGGCTGGTTCGTCTGGCCGTACCTGATCTTCGCGATCGTGCAGCTCTTCGCGATCAACACGCTGGATCTGTACTCATCCGGCGTGACGCTGCAGAGCCTGGTGCCCGGCCTGAAGCGGCTGCACTGCGTCGCGATCGACACGGTCATCTGCGGGGCGGTCGCCGCATACGCGGTGTTCTCCTCGCACTTCTACACGCTGCTGTCGGACTTCCTGCTGTTCATCATTCTGTGGCTCGGGCCCTGGTGCGCGATCTACCTGGTGGACAGCTGGCTGCGGAAGAACCGCTACGACCATGACTCGCTGCTGAACGAGCGGGGCGGCCGGTACTACCGCCATGGCGGCGTGCACTGGCCCGCCATCATCGCCCAGATCCTCGGCATGGTCTGCGCCGCCCTGTGGCTGAACGCGTACTCGCCGTACGTCGGCCCGCTGGCTAGCCGGGTCGGCGGGTCATTCGGCTCGGACTTCAGCGTCTTCATCGGGCTGATCGTCGGCGGAGTCGCTTACTACCTGCTGGCCAGCGGCAAGGTCAGGGCCGAGGGCGAGGCAACCCCGCAGCCCGCGGCAGCGTCCTAGCGGCCCGACCGCCGGCCGTTCATTGTTAACGCCGTGTGCGGCCGGCGGCCATGCCAGCGTTGCCAGCCGCTTGGGTGCTGCCGGGAAAGTCTGACGGCATGAGCGCCGAGGGGCTGGCACGGTTCAACGCGCTGCCCCTCGCGGTAGCCAGGGAACTCCTGCTTGGCTGCTGCAGCTCCCTGGCCTGGGCGGAGCGAATGGCGTCGGGCCGGCCCTACTCCTCAGCCAGGGACGCGGCCAGGCAGTCCAGCGCCATAGTCGCGCGGCTGTCGGTGCCGGACCTGCAGGCTGCGCTGGCCGGGCATGACGGCTGCAGTCAGCGGGCCGCTCAGGCGGCCGGCGAGCTCGCCGACGCCTTGCGCGAGTACGAGCAGCGGTTCGGCCACGTCTACCTGGCCGCCACCTCCGTTCAGAGCGGCACGCAGCAGCTGGCCACGCTGCGGACCCGGCTGCGCAACCGGCGTGAGGCGGAGTGGCGGGTCATCAGGACCGAGCTGCAGAAGATCAACGCCGCGCGGCTGCAGGAGCTGCTGGCCAGCTCGCCCTGACCGGCCGGCGCTAAGGTCGGTCTGGTGAGCGTGCCGCGCGTTGCGATCGGGCCTTGGGCCGATGAGTCCATCACGAAAGCCGTCACCGAGGGCGGAGGCGAGCCGGCCGGGCTGGACCGCGACGCCGATGCGCTGATCTGGCTCGCGTCCTCCGACCCGGAGGGACTGCGGGAGGCCGTCGAGGCCACCTCGCCCCGCTGGGTTCAGCTGTCCTCGGCTGGCATCGAGCGGATGGCCGAGGCCAGAGTGCTCGATGGCGAGCGCGCCTGGACCTGCGCGAAGGGCTGCTACGCCCAGCCGGTCGCCGAGCACGCGCTGATGCTGGCGCTGGCGGGCCTGCGGGTGCTGCCGGAGCGCGTCATGGCCAGGTCCTGGGGTCGGCCCGCCGGGGAGAGCCTGTTCGGCGAGAACGTCACGATCCTCGGCGCGGGCGGGATCGCCACCGTCCTGCTGGAGCTGCTGCGCCCGTTCCGCGTCAGTGTCACGGTGGTCCGGCGCGGTTACGACCCGGTGCCGGGCGCCGCGCGCACGCTGCCGATGACCGAGCTGGCCAGTGCGCTGGCAACCGCCAGGGTGGTGTTCGTCGCGCTTGCGCTCACCCCGCAGACCACGGGCATCATCGGCGCGGCAGAACTGGCCGCGATGCGGCCGGACAGCTGGCTGGTGAATGTGGCCAGGGGCCGCCACGTGCAGACCGACGCGCTGGTCGCGGCGCTCGATGCCGGGACGATAGCGGGCGCTGCCCTTGATGTCACCGACCCCGAGCCGCTGCCGGACGGGCACCCGCTGTGGGGTCATCCCCGGTGCATTATCACCCCGCACACCGCGGACACCATCGAGATGATCATCCCGCTGCTGGCCGCCAGGGTGCGCGACAACGTGCGCCGGTTCGCCGCAGGCCGGCCACTTGAGGGCCTGGTCGACCCGGCGCTCGGCTACTAGGAGTAGCAGCTCGACTGGTTGTTCCCCGACAGGAACCAGCCTTCACCCAGTGCCACGACCTCGTGCCTGGTGATCCAGCCCACCCTGACGACAAGCGTGAGCTGGTCGATGCCTATCGACGCGCCACTGGTCTCGCAGATGTCTGAGGTCCACAGCACCCGCAGCCACCGGCTCTGCCCTGGCGGGATCGACACCGGCAGGGCATAGCGCTGGGCGGTGGGCACGCCCGGCCAGCCGTGCGCGTACTCCCGCACCGAGATGCCGAGCTGCGCTCCGTACAGGGAGCCGGGACTCTGCGCGGTGCCTGGCGCGAACCCGAGCACGGTCTGCGTCCAGCCGCTGTAGTTGTAGACCTGGACGAACAGGCCCTGCCGCTGGCGCCACCGCATCGGCACCGTGGTCTGCGTCACCCCGTCGGCGTTGCTGTAGACCACCCGGCTGGCGTCCTGCGGGTACCACCAGCCCGCGCCGCCGTTGTACACCAGGGGCTGCGCGGTCAGTACCGCGACCAGGTACCCGGTGACGAGGCCGGCGACGAGCACGACCGGGATCAGGACTGCCAGTCGCCGCCGCCTCCTGCGTGCGATGGCCTGCCGCGACGGGCCAGCCGGAGCCGCTGCCTGAATGCCTGCGCCGCCCGCCTCGGCCGCGAGATCCGCGGGCGAGCCCAGACGGCGCAGCGCCGCGGTTATCTCGTCGTCGGGCGCGTCTGGTGCCAGCTCGTCATCGATGTGCGCGGTGATCTGCTCGCGCAGTTCGCGGGCCTGCGCGGGCGGCAGCCCGCGCAGGGCCTCGTCCAGGTCGCGCAGGTAGCTGCGGACCAGCGGGTGGTCGTGCGCGGTCTTGGTCATCGCGGGCGTCCCTTCGCTGCGGCACTCGCCTGCGCGAGGTCGTGATGCAGGACCGCGCCGACCGTGGCCGCGAACTGCGCCCAGTCGTCGCGGAACTCAGCCAGGCTCGCCCGCCCGGCCTGCGTGATCGAGTAGTAGCGGCGCGCCCGCTCGCCCTCGGCGTCACGCCACTGGCTGGTCACCAGTCCCGCGTCGCGCAGCCTGTTAAGCAGCGGGTAAACGGTGCCGTCGCTGGTGAGCAGGCCATCCGCGGCGGACAGGTCACGGACCAGCTCGAGTCCGAACCGCGGCCGCACCTCGAGCAGGGCAAGGACGCACGGACCGAGCACGCCCCTGCGCAGCTCGGTCATCCCGCCCTCGCCAGCCATGCCTGACATGATGTCTTGTGACGCAAGACAAGTCAACCGGCCGGCGCCGGCTGAACTGGGCGCCCGCGTCCCGTGCTCTCCCGGCTATGGCGGACTGGGGTGACAATGGGGCTGTGGCTGTCGCCCAGGTAACGGACCTGCCCGTTAGCGAGCACCTGCGGCACGCGTTCAGTGCCCCGCTGCGGCCGTACGCGTCGTCTTGCGTCGGGTACCGCGACGCGGGCGTGCCGCCCGCGCTGCATCGAGGCCTGCCGTCGCCCGACATCACGATCATCTTCAGCCTGGACGAGCCGCTGATGATAGCCGCGCACCCCGATCCGGCACAGCGGCCGGGCAGCTTTGCGACCCTGATCGGCGGCCTGCACACCACGCCGGCTCTCATCAGTCACGACGGCTGGCAGTCGGGCATCCAGGTAAGTCTCAGCCCGCTCGGCGCGCGCGCCCTGCTCGGCATGCCGGCCGGCGAGCTGGCCGGCATCGATGTGCACGGCACCGACATACTCGGACCTGCGGCCAACCGCGTCCGTGACCGGCTGCAGGCCATGACCGGCTGGCCCGAGCGGTTCGCGCTCGTCGAGCAGGTGCTGATGGAGCGGCTGCGCCGCGCGGACGGCGAGGCGGATCTCAGCGGCGAGGTCCGGCACGCCTGGCTGCAGCTGATGCGCTCCGGGGGGCGCATTCCGGTCTCCCGGCTCGCAGCGCAGACTGGGTGGAGCGACCGGCACCTGCGGACCCGGTTCCGTACCGAGACCGGACTCGGGCCCAAGGAGGCTGCCAGGGTCATCCGGTTCGACCGGGCGCGCCGGCAGCTCATGCAGCGCGCGCTGGCAGGCCAGCCGCCCGCCCTGGCAGACCTTGCCGCCGAGGCAGGCTACTTCGACCAGGCTCACCTGAACCGGGATTTCGCCCTGCTGGCGGGCTGCTCACCCACCACCTGGCTGGCCACCGAGTTCCGGAACTTCCAAGCCGCGGCGGCTGCGCCGCTGCCAGAGTGAGCGGCATGAACGACAAGGTTCCGGCACCGCAGGTATGGCCGACGCTGCGCGCCCACGACGCGAGAGCGCTGATCAGGTTCCTGGTGGACGCCTTCGGCTTCACCGAGACCGTGGTCTACGGGGAGGGTGACGTCGTCGACCATGCGGAGCTGGCCTGGCCTGAGGGGGGCGGCATCATGCTCGGCTCGGTCCGCGACCTGGCCGACGTCAGCATTCCGGCACTGCCGGGCACGTTCGGCGCGTACATCGTCACCAGCAATCCTGACGCTGTGTTCGCGCGCGCGGTCGCGGCCGGGGCAGAGATCCTGAACGGGCTGCACGACACCGACTACGGATCGCGTGACTTCGCTGCCCTTGACCCCGAGGGCAACCGGTGGTCGTTCGGCACGTACCAGGGCGCGCCGCGCAAGTAGCTGCCCGGCCAACTGCGGCCTGACGGCCGGCGGGATGCTGGCGGCAGCACGTTTCCTTCCTTACGGCAGTGTTTTAAGAGTGCGGCGGGCGTTATGATCACCAGACCATGAACGGGCGGTGATTCCCGGCGCAATGGCAGAAACGTTCGACTTCATCATTGTCGGCGGCGGCTCTGCGGGCTGCGCGCTGGCGAACCGGCTCTCGGCCGATCCGGCCAACCGCGTCCTGGTCCTGGAGGCGGGCCGGCCGGACTACCGCTGGGACGTGTTCATCCACATGCCGGCGGCGCTCACGTTCCCGATCGGCAGCCGGTTCTACGACTGGCAGTACGAGTCGCAGCCCGAGCCGGAGATGAACGGCAGGCGCATCTACCACGCACGCGGCAAGGTGCTGGGCGGCTCGAGCAGCATCAACGGGATGATCTTCCAGCGCGGCAACCCGCTTGACTACGCGCGCTGGGCCGCTGATCCTGGCATGTCGGCGTGGGACTACCAGCATTGCCTGCCGTACTTCCGCCGGATGGAGACCTGCCTGGCTGGCGCCGACGAGTTCCGCGGCGGAGACGGCCCGCTGGTCCTGGAACGCGGCCCGGCCGACAGCCCGCTGTTCCTGGCGTTCTTCGAGGCGGTGCAGCAGGCCGGATACCAGCTGACCAAGGACGTGAACGGGTACCGGCAGGAGGGCTTCGCGCCGTTCGACCGCAACCTGCACCGCGGCCGTCGGCTGTCGGCGGCGCGTGCCTACCTGCACCCGGTGCTGCGGCGGCCGAACCTGACGCTGCGCTGCCGGGCCATGGTCACCAGGGTGGTGCTGGCGGGCAGCAGCGCCACCGGGGTTGAGTACGCCAGCGGCGGCCGGGTTCACCAGGCCAGCGCGGCGGAGATCATCCTGTGCGGCGGTGCGATCAACAGCCCGCAGTTGCTGCAGGTCTCCGGGGTCGGCGGCCGGGCGGTGCTCGAGGCGGCAGGAGTGCAGGTCAGGCACGAGCTTCCGGGCGTCGGCGAGAATCTGCAGGATCACCTGGAGGTCTACGTCCAGTACCGGTGCAAGCAGCCGGTCTCGGTCGCCCCGGCGCTGAAGTGGCGCAACCGGCCGCTGGTCGGCGCGCGCTGGCTGTTCCTGCGCAGCGGCCCCGGCGCGACCAACCACTTCGAGGGCGGCGGTTTCGCGCGCAGCAACGACGAGGTCAGCTACCCGAACCTGATGTTCCACTTCCTGCCGATCGCGGTCCGGTATGACGGCTCGGCGCCGGCCGGCGACCACGGCTTCCAGGTGCACATCGGCCCCATGAACTCCGACGCGCGCGGCTCGGTGCGGATTACATCGGCCGACGTCGCGGTCAAGCCGGAACTGCGGTTCAACTACCTGTCCACCGACACCGACCGGCGCGAGTGGGCGGAGGCCATCACGGTCGCCCGCGCGATTCTTGGCCAGCCAGCCATGGCACCGTTCAACGACGGCGAGATATCGCCGGGCCCTGACGTGCAGACGCCGGAGCAGATCCTGGACTGGGTGCGTCGTGACGGCGAGACGGCCCTGCACCCGTCGTGCACCTGCGCCATGGGCACCGGCCCGATGTCGGTCACTGATCCCGCCACCATGCGCGTTCACGGCCTGGACGGGCTGCGGGTCGTGGACGCCTCGGCGATGCCCTACATCACCAACGGCAACATCTACGCGCCGGTGATGATGATCGCGGAGAAGGCCGCCGACCTGATCCTCGGCAACACCCCGCTGCCAGCGGCGAACGTGGAGTTCTACCGGCACGGGCAGCAGTAACCATCCTGCACACTAGGCGGATGACCATGCCCGTTCCGTCCGATGCGCCTGGCTCGCTCGATCCGCTTGCCGCAACCAGCCCGCCCGAGCCGCGCACTGTGCGCGACGCGCTAGACCCTGTTGGCCTGCTTGACCTGCGGGATCCGGGTGACCCGGCCGGCGCAGGTGATCCGCGCGACCCGGTCGGCGTGCGGGATCCGCGTGACCCGCTCGGCCTGCGGGGCGACGCCCCGATGCTGGCCGCCTGGCTGGACTTCACCCGGCAGGCCGCCGCCGGGGAGCTCTCGCCGATGGCGGTGCCCGGTCACAAGCAGCGCCAGGACCTGGTCGGCGCGGTGATCGCCGGGGACGCGCCGTTCTACGGCGGGCTGGACACGATCAAGCACGCCGATCACCTGCGGGCCGAGGGGGAGGCCAGGGCGGCGGCGCTGTGGGGAGCCGACTGGTGCCGCTTCTCGGTGGCGGGATCGACGCACGGCAACCAGGCGCTCGCGCTGGCGGTCGGCGAGCCCGGCCAGAAGGTGATCATCAACAGGACGCTGCACCGGTCGCTGCTGCTCGGCCTGGTGCTGGCAGGCCTGTACCCGGTCTGGGTGACGCCGGAGGTCGACCCGGCGTCCGGGCTGCCCGGCGGCGTGGCAGTGAGCGCAGTCGAGCAGGCGCTCGGCGCGCACCCGGACGCCTGCGCGGTCTTCCTCGGCGACCCGACCTACGTCGGTACCGTCGCGGACCTGGCCGGTCACGCGGCCGCCGCGCACGCCGCGGGCGTTCCGCTGATCGTGGACTCGGCCTGGGCGGCGCACCTGGGCTTCCACCCTGACCTGCCGCCGCACGCCATCGCGGCGGGCGCGGATGCCATGGTGACGAGCGCCCACAAGGCACTGCCGGCCTACACGCAGGGCGCGCTCGTGCTGGCCAGGACCGAGCGGCTCGACCCGGCCCGGCTGGACCGCGCGTTCGAGGCCACCCACACCACCAGCCCGGCCGGCGCCATCATGGCCAGCATTGATGCCGCTCGCGCGCTACTGGCCAGGGACGGCGAGTGGCTATGCGGGCGGCTGCTGCGCGCGGTTGCCGCAGCCCGCAGGCGGCTGCGCGAGGTCCCCGGACTCGATGTCCTGGACGGACCTGGCGTGGAGCCGACCAAGCTGGTCGTGCTGCTGGCCGGGACTGGCGCGCACGGCAACCTGGTGGAGGCCGATCTCATCGCCGCGGGCATGCCGGTCGAGATGGCCGACCGGGACACCATCATCCCGATCCCGACAATCGCCGACGACGGGGAGAGCATCGCGGCGTTTACCGAGGTGCTGATCACCGCGATCGAGCGGAACCGGGGCAAGCCGCGCTACCCAGCCCCTGCGGCCGCCTGGACGGTCAGGCCGCAGACCGTGCTGGGCCCGCGCGAGGCGTTCTTCGCCTCGAACCAGACGGTGCCTGCCGACGCTGCCGTCGGCCGGGTGAGCGCGGAGCTGATCGCGCCGTACCCGCCGGGCGTGCCGGTGCTGGCGCCGGGCGAGCTGATCACGGCTGAGGCGATAGCGGCGCTGCGGGAGGTGGCAGCCGACGGCGGCCGCATCGCCTACGCCGCCGATCCCACGCTCGCAACCTTCCAGGTACTGGCCGGCTACTGACGGGTTCGTCCGCGGCTGGCGCGGGTCACGGTGCGCCAGCCCGCCTGATGACCAGGTTGTAGAAGGTCACGTCGAAGCCGGGGCCCTCCGGCGCGGCACACATCAGGCCGGCGAAGGCCGGCGCACCGGGTGGCAGGTACACGACCGACGCCAGCTCGGGCTGACCGTCGTCGACGGCATACCTGACCTCGACCGAGTCACCGCGGCGGGTGAGGTGGAGGCTGAGGTCGCTGCCGCCGGCCGGCAGCTCGGCCACCGCCCAGCTTGAGTAGTCCAGCGTGATGACCGTGCTCAGCCTGATGCGGCCGTCGACGTACTCGATCCCGGTCTTGACCCAGTGCCGGTCGTCGACCCGCACCATGGCACCTGCCTGGTCGTACTGATGGGTGTAGCGACCGGCCACCCGGACTTCCAGGTCAAGGTCGCCGTCATACCAGTCGCCGTAGGCGTGACCGCTGTCCCGGACGTAGCCGTAATGAGTTGTCCGCCAGAAGTCAGTCCCGTGCTCTGCTCGCACGGTCAGCGCACCGTCGGCAACAGCCCACTGGGCCGGCTCGTTCAGCCACTGCACGGCATCATCCTGCCTGCTCCCGCGGGCTGCGCGCTGCGGCGGCTCCCGGTCTCACCAGCGCCGGAGCTTGCGGACGTTGCTCCAGCGGGCCTGGAACTCGGTCTCGCCCAGGTGCTTCAGGCCGGCCCGCCTGCCCCACAGGCGGCCGATGACAACGCCGATGAGAACCAGGACGATCTCCAGCGGCAGCATGCTGTTGCCGTGACCCTTGGGGTGGGCTGCCGCCGCATGCTGCGCGGCGGATGCCAGGAACTGCGACACATCGGCCAGCGTGCCCGGATCCGATGGCTTTAACAAGAGACACGCCGTATACCCAGTGCAACATGGTTTGCATCCTGTCCCACCCCTTATGAACTCTGCGTATTTGGACGATCACTTTAAGTGCGAGATCCGGTCATGCCGAGCGCGCAGGCGGGTACCACCCCTACCAGGAGGTGAGCCCATGACAGGATCAGTTCTCGCCGCCGTCGTGATACCGATCGTGACGGTTGTCGTGCTGTTTATATGGGTCGGTGCGGTCTTGTACGCCGATGCTCACCCGCGCTACAAGCACCAGAGCAGCCTGCCCCGCACCGAGGTAGCTGGCGGGGCGTTCCAGGCCCTAGATGGTGGCCGGCAGCTCATGCCCATCCTGGGTAGCAGCAATACCTTTCCTGACGGCAGGCTCGTCCAGCCGGGAGATATCCCTGCGCAGCGGACTGCGATGACGCAGCATGAGCGAGCCGCCGCCACCAGCCAGAGTCAGCAGCAGGAGGCGACAGCCGGCGAGCCCGCTGAGCAGGAGCGCCACCTCGTGCCGGGGACCAGGCTGCGCTTAGCCGCCCTTGTGTCGTGACTACGGCTGACCGGCTAATTCTCCAGCCACCGGCCCGGCAGTAAGGGGACCAGAGCAACGCCGCAGGTCCAGGACGACATTGTGTCATTTCAGGAACGCAAAAGCGGACATACAGGTCCGTGATCATGACTGAACTCGCACAATGTGGGTGAACGAGGCCGCGATCCGGGCAGACGCATCGGCTAATGCGGCTTTAGATCCCATTTGTCGTACAACTCTCGCGTGCCGGCGGACCCAGTTGGCTAACAGGCCGCAAACCGGAGGCAGGCCAGACTCTCGCGCTGCGCTGTATCGTGCGGGTTGACGCATATGCGTCGGCCACTGTCAGCGCGGCTGAGGGAGCATTCGTGGCAGAGCAGGCTAGCCATTCACCGGTCCCGGCCGCCGCGGATGATCCGCTTCCCGAGGCCATCACGCTGGCGCAGGGCGCTGCCGATGCGGGCCTCGGGCTCAAGCTGCTCGGCGGCCTTGCCGTCCGGGTCATCTGCCCGGACCTGCCACCCAGGCTCCGCGCGGGCCAGGACATGGACTTCGCCTGCCTGTCGAAGGGGCGCAAGGACGTTGCCGGCTATCTGGAGCGAGCCGGGTGCATACCCGACAAAAGGTTCAACAACCTCAACGGCGACCGCCAGATGTACTTCAACAGCCCGTCCGGCCGGCCTGTCGACGTGATGGTGGACCGGCTGACGATGTGCCACGTGCTGGATTTCCGCCCGTCATTCGGCACGCTGCCGCTGACGCTGAGCGCCATGGACATCCTGCTGTCCAAGCTGCAGATCGTGGAACTGAACGAGAAGGACGTGCGGGATTGCCTGCAGCTCCTAGCCGGGGTGCCGCTCGCCGAACAGGTCTCCAGTGGCACCGACCGTCCCGTGCTGGACACCGACAGATTCGACGAGATGATGGCGAGCGACTGGGGCTGGTGGCGCACGGTGACCGGCAACCTGGAGAAACTGCCGTCGCTCGTTGCAGACCAGGCCGACCTGCTCCCACCCACGCCCCCGCAGGACGCTCTGGCGCAGGCTGCACAACTGGCCGAGCGCGCCAGATCGGTGCCGAAGAGCATGAAGTGGAAGCTGCGGGCGAACGTCGGCGACCGCGTCCGCTGGTATGAGCTGCCAGAAGAAGTCGGCCACTGAGGCAGCTGTCCAGACCGTGGGCTGCCCGCCATTACGGGCCAGCCTGACCGTGCTCGACGGTGGCATTTGCGCGGTTACCAACCTTGACGCCCCGTGACGCCGGATGCTAGACCGTTGGGCAGGCGGCGGATAAAAGGCGCGGTAGTGACATGAAGATCTTCTTTGCCACCGATATCCACGGCTCCGAGGTGTGCTGGCGCAAGTTCCTCAATTCGGCCGCCTTCTACAAGGCCGACCTCGTCGTCCTGGGCGGCGATGTCACCGGCAAGGCCATGGTGCCTGTCACCACTTACCCCGGCTACTGGCAGCTGACCTGGCGCGGCGCGACAATGCGGCTGGAGTCCAAGCAGGAACTCGACGACGCCATGGCCAGGATCCGCAACAGCGGCTTCTACCCGGCGCTGGTCAGCCCGGAGGAGCTGAGCCACCTCAGCGAGAACGAGGCAGCG
>DASPWG010000005.1:0-4915 GCA_035621915.1 Streptosporangiaceae bacterium | reverse complement strand
GAGCTCGAGGATCCGCGCGACCACTGTCTCGTGGCCGAAGCCGTCGTGGAAGTTCTGGACAGAGCTGGTGATGGCCAGACCTGCTGGCGTCACGAGCTCGAGCGGCATCGAGCCGGTCGGGGTCGCAGGCGGAGAGGCGATGGCCTGCGACGCCATCAGGTCGCCGCCCGTTCCGGCCAGGCTCAGCAGCCGGTAGCCGGTCTGCTCACCGGGCGCGGGATTCGGGCTACTGGCCTGCCACTCGAAGGACAGGTGGCTGTCGCCGGCCCAGGCAACCTGGAACGATGCTCCGTTCGCGTGCGTCATCCAGCTGCTGACGGCGCCGGTCGCGAGCGTGACGACGCGGATCCCCACGTACGGGCAGGCATTCTTGGTGCAGTGCTGGACGTCGATGGCAAGCCGGGTGCCATCCGGCGACAGCGCGTCGTCGGTCATCGACAGCGAACTCGGCACGCTGAGCGGCAGTTTCGTCAGGCTCGCGGAACGGCCGTCGGCAGCAACCTTCAGCAGGAAGAACCAGGTGAGTTCACCATCCCCGCTCTGGTTGAGCTCGGTGATGAGGAAAGTCCGGTCGTCGGCGGCCGCCGTGATGCTGGGCCCCTGCGCGCCGCCGCCGACGAGCAGCGTAGGCACGCTCAGCTTCACCAGGGCCCTGCCGGTGGCGGAGTCGTGCACGACCGCATACGTCTTGATCACGCCCTGGGGCCCGACGTAGGCCTGGAATGCAGTGACGTAATAGCGCGGCATGTCGCGCGGCGGCGGCGCATAGCTGGGCTTGCTCGGCTGCGCTGTCAGGTGCGGGTAGTAGACCCGGTTCACCACGGCCACTCCGACGGCCAGGCCGATGACAGCGACAGCGGCGATCAGCGGCGCTACCCGGCGCCGCATCCAGACGGAGCGCTGGCGCCTCGCCGCGGCAGCACGCAGCGGCCTGATCGACCCAGGCCGGGCCTGCTCGGCCAGTTCCCTGAGCTCGCTCCTCAGCCGGTCTTCCAGGTCGGTCATGTGTCAGCCCTCCCGTAGCGCGCTGGCCAGTGCGGCCAGCCCGCGGCTGTTCGCGGCGCGGACCGAGCCGGGGCGGAGGCGGAGCACCTCTGCGATCTCGGCCACGCTCAGGTCGGCGTAGTAACGCAGCACGAGCACCTCGCGCTGGCGGCGCGGCAGGCTTCGCAGGGCGGCGATCAGCTCGCCGCGGTCGTCGGACGCTGACGCCTCGTCGGCGGCGGCCGCGTCCGGGCGGATTGCCAGCCGCGGCGCGTGCTTCCTGGCGACGGCGGACCTGCGGTGCACCGACCGGCAGCCGTTGATGACAGATGCCCGTACGTAGGCCAGGCTCTGGGCCGGCTGGCGCAGTCCGTGCCAGCCGCGGTGCAGGTGCTCGAACGCGTCCTGCACCACGTCCTCGGCCGTGGCCAGGTCCCCGACCATCACCAGGGCCAGGCGAACGAGTTCCAGGTGATGGTCGCGGAACAGGTCCGTGACGGTGGGATCGCCGCGGACAGGCTCGGCAACAGCCCTGCCGTCGCCCGAGCCGCCAGCCTCCCCTGGGATTCCGGCCATCGTGGTGTTCACGCTAAACAGACGCGCTGGATCCCTCCAGCGCTGCATGCTGCCGGCACCTTCCCGACTCTTACCAGGTGGCCGCGGCCGACTCCCGGAGCCGCGTGAGGGCGCTTGCCGGGACGCCCACATAGTCAAGGCCGAGCAGCGCGGCGCCCGCGACCGGCGGCACGTCGACCGTCCGGATGTCGGCAGCCGGCAGTGCCGCGAGCAGCCCGTCGCGGATCGCGGCCGAGAGCAGCGGGTCCCTGGCCGTCATGAGACTGCCGCCGAGCACGACCGGCACCGCCAGGTCAGCGTCAAGGTCCAGCTTCCGCGCGGCCGCCGTCACCATCAGGCAGATCTCCTCGGCCTGCCGGAACACCACGCTCCTAGCTACCTCGTCGCCGCCGCCCGCGACCTTGAACAGCAGCGGCACCAGCCCGTGCAGCGCGGAGTACTCGATCCTGCCGAGGTGAATCCCGGTGACGACGTCTTCCACCCGCGGTAGGCCGAAGTGCGCGGCCACAGCGGTGCGCAGCTCAGTCTGCGGGCCGCGCCCGTCCTCTGCCCTGATGGCCCACCGCAGGGCTTCCAGGCCGATCTCGGAACCGCCGCCCCAGTCGCCGCTGATGGGGCCGAGCGCCAGAAACCGGGTCGTGCGACCGTCCGGCGCCACGCCGACGCAGTTGATGCCCTGCCCGCAAACTACTGCGATGCCCCAGTGATCGCCCGTGTCTCCCAGGCCCGCACGGAGGACCGCGAACGTGTCGTTGACGACTGTGCTGGACGCCGACCAGCCTTGCGCCTCGATCAGCGCGCCCAGCTCGGCCTCCTCCTCGGGCAGATCGGCCCCGGCCAGGCAGGCCGACGTGTGCACGGCCAGCGGCCCGCCGCCAGCTAGCCCGGCTTGCGCGGCCGCCTTGGCGGCCAGCTCGGCTAGTACCGCAATCGCCTGGTCACGGCCGGTCAGGTCGGCGTTGGAGCCGGGGCCACGCGCGGTCGCCAGCAAGCTGCCGTCCGCGGCCACCAGCGCAACGTCGGTCTTGCTGCCACCGCCGTCGAAGGCGAGGACCGCTGCCAGATGATCCGTCGTCACCGATTCACCCAGGGCAGGAACGCGGAGTTCTCCGCCAGCAGCCGGTCCGTCAGCTGATCGGCCAGGTCGTACTGCCCCACCAGCGGGTGGGCGAGCAGCGCCCTGGCCACCCGGTCCCGGCCGCCGCGCAGCGCGGCGTCGATCGCGAGTTCCTCGTATGCGGACACATGCGCGATCAGGCCGCTCATCAGCGGGCTGACCGGCGCTACGTCGACCGGCTTGGCTCCGGCGGCTCCGACCGTAGCCGATACCTCGATGACGGCCTCGTCGGACAGGAACGGCAGCGTGCCGTTGTTGCGCACGTTGACGACCTGGCGATCGCGGGCGTCGGTGACCAGCGAGGCCAGCAGCGCGACCGCGGCCTCTGAGTAGAACGCGCCACCGCGGTGCGTGAGCAGTTCCGGCTTGGTGTCCAGGGCCGGGTCTGCGTACATCGCCAGCAGCTGGCGCTCGATCTCGGCGACGGCCTGCGCCCTGGTTTCCCGGCCGCGCTCCTCCTGCACCACCGCGTCGTGCGCCCAGAAGTACCGCAGGTAGTACGACGGCACGGCGCTGACTTCCTGCGTGACTGCCAGCGGCAGCCCGGTGTGCCCGGCGATCTCCTCGCCGTGTGCCGCCAACAGCTCGGGCAGCCGGTCCGCGCCGCCGACGAGCGCGGCTCGCTCCCACGTCAGGTGGTTGAGCCCGACGTGGTCAAGCGCGACCGCCTCCGGTGCCACCTCGAGCAGCCTGGCGAACAGGCGCTGGTACCCGATCGCCACGTTGCACAGCCCGATCGCCCGGTGCCCGGCGTCCAGCAGCGCGCGGGTGACGATCCCGACCGGGTTGGTGAAGTCGATGATCCAGGCGCCAGGCTCGGCCAGTTCCCTGACCCGCTGCGCCACGTCCAGCACCACGGGGACGGTGCGCAGCGCCTTGGCGAAGCCCCCGGCGCCGGTGGTCTCCTGCCCGACGCAGCCGCACTCCAGCGGCCAGGTCTCGTCCCGGTGCCTGGTCGCCTGGCCGCCGACGCGCAGCTGCAGCAGCACCGCCCCGGCCCCGTCCACCGCCGAGTCCAGGTCGTCGGTCCACCTGACCGAGGCGGGATGCCCGTACCTGGCCATGATCCGGGCCGAGAACGGTCCGACGACCGACAGCCGCTCGGCATCGGGGTCGACGAGCACCAGCTCGGAGATCTTGATGTCGCCGGTCAGCCTGGCGATGCCGTCGACCAGTTCCGGGGTGTAGGTGGAGCCGCCGCCAACTACAGCGAGTTTCATTCAGAACGCCTTCACTTCAGCACCGGCCTGCGCGACATGGCAGGCGGCATCGTGGCCTGGGAGCAGCGGGAGCAGCGGGGGAGTGATGGTGGCGCAGTCCTGCACCGCGACCGGGCAGCGCCAGCGGAACCTGCAGCCCGGCTCCGGGTTGATGACCCGCGGCGGCTCGCCGCGGTCGGTCTCGGCGCCGATCTTCAGCTCGGCCTTCGGGTCGGGTACCGCAGAGACCAGCAGCTGGGTGTACGGGTGCCGCGGCGAGGCCAGCACGTCCTCGACCGGGCCCTGCTCGGCGATCTGGCCCGCGTACATCACGATCAGCCGGTCGGCCACGTACCGCGCGCTGGCTATGTCGTGGGTGATGTACAGGATCGAGACGCCCTGCTCGTCGCGCAGCTGCTTCATCAGGTTCAGCAGCCCGATCCGGATCGACACGTCCAGCATCGAGACCGGCTCGTCGGCCAGGATCAGCTTGGGCCGCATCGCCAGCGCCTGGGCGAAGCCGACTCGCTGCCGCTGGCCGCCGGACAGCTCGTGCGGGAACCGGGTCATGACCTCGCCAGCCGGCGCTAGCCCGACGATGTCGAAGACCCGCTCGCACTCGGCCTGCCGCTGCGATGCGGACAGCTCCGGCCGGTGCAGCTTGAGGCTGCGCAGCACGCCATGCGAGATCCGGAACACCGGGTTGATCGAGCTGAACGGGTCCTGGAACACCATCGGCACGTCGCTGCGATAGGCCAGCATGTCCGCCCGGGACTTGCGCTGTGACAGCGGCCGGCCGCCGAAATAGATCTCGCCCGCGGTCGGCTGGTAGATGCCGGCCAGCAGCCGCGCGATCGTGCTCTTCCCGCTGCCGCTCTCGCCGGCCAGCGCGACGATTTGCTGCGATCCGATCTCGACGTTCACGTCATCGACGGCGTGCAGGGTCTTGCGCCGCAGCCCGCCGCCGATGCGGAAGTGCTTGGTGAGTCCCTCGGTGCGCAGCAGCGGCTCGGACGTGGTCACGACGACACCTTCCCGT
>DASPWG010000004.1:0-10681 GCA_035621915.1 Streptosporangiaceae bacterium | reverse complement strand
CCTGCTGGCCCATGAGGTAGGAGACCGCGACCGCGCCGTCGGCGACGTTCTGCCAGAGCACGGTGGACTGCGCCGTTGGCTTGGCTGCGTACGCCCGGAACTGCGAGGGGTCGACGCCGAGCATCGCCACATAGCTGCCGTTAAGTTCGACCCGCGCGGCGTCGACCAACTCGGCGGCGGTCACTCCGCCCTGCCGGCGCACGGCGGCAAGCGCGCTGGCAGGCAAGGTCCGCGGCGCCACGACGAGCAGGTCCGCCGGCAGCAGGCGGCGCAGCGGCGCAACCACGGTGCGGATGCGGGCCGTGAGCTCGGCGACCGGCACGGTGAGCGCCGCGGACTCGGACCCGGGGATATAGGTCCCCGCTTCCTCCGCGTTGACGCCTGCTGTCTGTCCCGAACTCTGGGCCGCCCGGCTGGTGCCGCGCTCGCCGACTGAAAGACGCGTGGCTGGCCGCGACCCGGCGGCGGAAGTCAGGCTAGGGACGCGGACTGCCGGCGAGAAAGACACGATCACTCCGGCAGCGACCGCCGCCCACAGGCACGCGGTCAGGCGACGGCTCACGTCGCGCACCGAAGTTCTCCCTCCACAGCATGGTGACCGGCCGCTGCGTACCGATCCTGCGTTTATCGAGACACGCCCGGCAGGTAACCGTCAATACCCCCAAGGGTCCCCATGCTGGTATGGCTTATGCAAACACGCAGGTATCTGTGACGAACCCTTGGCGAACTCCGGCCGCACGCTTGGTGAATAGGCCGCGCATGACTGCCGCAGACCTGGCCTCGCGCGCGAGACGGCCTACGCGAGTGCGGCCCGCAGTTCGTCAGGGTCGGTGACCGGCGCGCGGCAGGCGAAGTTCCGGCACACGTAGGCGGCGGCGTGCCCGCCGACCGGGACGCGGCCTGCGAGCAGCGGAATCAGCGGGCCGTTCCCGCCGCCGCCCGCCAGGTTCGCGAGGTCCGCCGCCGCGGGCGCGCCTGCTGCGCCTGCGCTGCCCGCGGCACCGTCGCCGACAGCGATGACCGCCCCTGGTGGCGCTGCCATCAAGGCCGTCTTGTGCAGGACCGCCCGCTCAGCCGGTGCCGGGCCCACGACGGCGACTTCGACCGGACCGGACAGCACGGCCTCGGCGACCGCAAGCCCCCAGCCTGCCGCTCGCGGATAGCGGTCCGCGAGCGCCGGCACGGCGGCCAGCCCGTCCAAGGCGGCGGCGCGGTGTCGTTCCGAGCCGGTCAGCGCCGCATAGCTGAGCAGCGCGCCGGCCACGGCGAAAGTGCCTGACGGGCTCGGCCCGTCGGCGACATCAGTCGGCCGGTAGATCAGCCGCTCGCTGTCGTCGGCGGTGTCGTAGAAGCCGCCCTCATCCGCGCGGAACCTGGTCAGCGCGGTCTCCAGCAACTGCCCGGCCAGGTGCAGCCAGCGCCCGGACCCGGTCACTCCGGCCAGGGCTATCAGGCCCTCGGCAACGCAGCCGTAATCGTCGAGCACGCCGGCGCTGGCCGACGCGGCACCGTCGCGCGATGTCCTGACCAGGCGGCCAGCGCCGTAGTGCACCCGGGCAAGCAGGTCGGCCGTGCCCGCGGCGGCGGCAATCAGGTCCTGCCGGTCAAGGAGCAGGCCAACCTCGGCCAGCGCGGCGATCGCCAGCCCGTTCCACGCCGCGACCACCTTGTCGTCCCTGGCCGGCCAGGTGCGCCGGCCTCGCGCGGCCAGCAGCGTGAGGCGCACCTGCTCGAACCTGGGCTCGTCCGCCGGATCGTCGCGCAGTTGCAGCACCGAGGAACCGTGCTCGAATGTGCCGGACACGGTCACGCCGAATGCCCGCGCGGCGTACTCCGCGTCTGCCTGGCCGAGCGTGGCGGTCAGGTCGGCCGGCGTCCACACGTAGAACGCTCCCTCGGTGCCGTCGCTGTCGGCGTCCAGCGCGGCGGCAAACCCGCCTTCCGCGGTACGCAGGTCGGAGACCATCCAGTCGCAGGTCTGCTCGGCAACCCGGCGCGCAAGCGCGCTGCCGGTGCGCCGCCACAGGTGCGCGTAGACCCTGGCCAGCAGCGCGTTGTCATAGAGCATCTTCTCGAAATGCGGAACGACCCAGCCCGCGTCCACGCTGTAGCGCGCGAAGCCTCCGGCGAGCTGGTCATAGATGCCACCCCTGGCCATGGCCTCCGCGGTAGCCGCGGCCATGCTGAGTGCCTGCGGTCCGTCGTCAGCGCCGCGCTCGGCGTGCCGCACCAGGAACTCAAGCACCATGGACGGCGGGAACTTCGGTGCGCCGCCAAAGCCGCCGCGGCTGGCGTCGAACTCCATGGCCAGCCGGCTGACGGCCAGGCCGCACGCCCCGGCCAGCGCTCCTTCGGCCTGCGCCGGTCCGGCTTCCTCGCCGAGCCAGCCTGGCCGCACGCCGGCCAGGCCCCCGTCAGCCCCGGCCCGCCCGGCCAGCGCGGCGGCGATCTGCCTGGCCTGGGACGCCACCTGCTCCCTGTCCTCGCGCCATGCCCTGGCCACGCCAAGGACTAGGCGCTGGAACTGCGCCCTTTGGAAATAGGTGCCGCAATAGAACGGCTCGCGGTCGGGCGTCATGAAGACCGTCATGGGCCAGCCGCCCTGGCCGGTCATCGCCTGGGTGGCGGTCATGTAAACGCTGTCGACGTCCGGCCGCTCCTCACGGTCGACCTTGATCGAGACCAGGTGCTCATTCATGATGGCAGCGGTCTGCTCGTCCTCGAATGACTCGTGCGCCATGACGTGGCACCAGTGACAGGCCGAGTAGCCCACCGAGAGCAGCACAGGGACGTCCCGTTCCCTCGCCGTGGCGAATGCATCGTCACACCAGGGCCACCAGTCCACCGGGTTATCCGCGTGCTGAAGCAGGTAGGGACTGGTCTCACCTCGCAGGCGCGCTGCCATGCACACCATCCTTCCCTGTTGGCCGCCGGCCGGACAAACGGCAGTGAAAATGCCGAGAGCTAGCTGTGGACTCGCTCCAAATCCGGTCCCCAGACTGGTCATAGTCAACTCGGCGGGTCATGCTGGTGCTGGAGCGGTTGCGGCTAGTCTGCGGCGGCGGCCAGGCCGTGCCGCGGGCACGAACTGGCCATCGTGGTAGAAATCGCCCGGTACACTGCCACGGATGCCATCGTGAGAAGCGCGGCGCTCCGGGTCCCAGACGAGTCCGTGGCGGTCGCCCCGGCCGTTTCTAAGGCGATAAGGCAACTTGGAGCACCTGATGCGCATACTGGTCCTCGGTGGGGACGGCTTCTGCGGCTGGCCAACCTCGCTGCACCTGTCTGATCGTGGTCACGACATCACCATCGTTGACAACCTGAGCCGGCGGAAGATCGACGTTGAGCTCGAGGTCGGCTCTCTGACGCCCATCCGGCCGATCAGCGAGCGGCTGCGCGCCTGGGAGGAAGTCTCCGGCCGCGAGATCGACTTCGTGAACCTGGACCTTGCGACGGAGTACGACCGGCTCGTCGCCGTGCTCAAGGAGCGCCAGCCCACCGCGATCGTGCACTTCGCCGAGCAGCGCGCTGCTCCCTACTCGATGCGGACCGAGAAGACCAAGCGCTACACCGTCGACAACAACGTCCGCGCCACCCACAACCTGCTCACCGCGCTCGTGCACAGCGGCGTGGAGGCGTCCCTGGCGCACCTTGGCACGATGGGCGTCTATGGGTACGGCTGGTCCGGCAGCGCGCCGATCCCCGAGGGCTACCTGACGGTGAAGGTGCCGACGCCCGACGGCGAGCTGGAGCGGGAGATCCTGCACCCGGCAAATCCTGGCTCGGTCTACCACCTGACCAAGACGCTGGACCAGCTGCTGTTCTCCTTCTACGCGAAGAACGACGGGCTGCGGATCACAGACCTGCACCAGGGCATCGTCTGGGGCACCCAGACCGATCAGACGGCCAGGGACGAACGGCTGATCAACCGTTTCGACTACGACGGCGACTACGGCACCGTGCTGAACCGGTTCCTCATGCAGTCAGCGATCGGCCATCCGCTGACCGTGCACGGCACTGGTGGT
Organism: Streptosporangiaceae bacterium; assembly: GCA_035621915.1. Lineage (GTDB taxonomy): Bacteria > Actinomycetota > Actinomycetes > Streptosporangiales > Streptosporangiaceae > JAJYUU01. Next base: position 6,656 of record DASPWG010000004.1, on the reverse strand, counting down.
CAGACCCGCGCTTTCATCCACATCCGTGACACCGTCCGGTGCATCGAGATCGCGATAAACAACCCGCCCGTCACTGGCTCGCAGCCCATGGTGCTCAACCAGGTCACCGAGACACACCGCCTCCTCGACCTGGCCAAGATGATCGGTGACATGACCGGCAGCGAGATCGCCTACCTGCCCAATCCGCGGCGCGAGGCAGAGGAGAACGATCTGGCTGTGCGCAACGACCAGTTCCTGGCGCTCGGCCTGCAGCCGACGACGCTGACCGAGGGGCTGCTCGACGAGATCACCGATATCGCCTCGCGGTACAGGCACCGTGTCGACCCGAAGAAGATCATCGCGCGGTCCGTGTGGCGGGCCGGCATGGAGACCGCCGACGACCTGATGACGGAGCTGCCCGCCGAGGAGTAACTGCCGACCCCGCTCGCGACTAGGGCCCGCGCCATTTCTGGCGCGGGCCCTAGTCGCGTTCGGCAGTCCGGCTGCTGGCCGGGATAAGCAGTGCGACAAGGCTGCTACCTTGCGTATGTGAGTTCACCGCAGCGCGCTACTTCTTCAGGCGCGGCTCGCGGCACCCGGATCCGCGGCACGCGCCAGGCCGAGGTGCTTGCAGCTGCCCTGGACGGGCTGCCTGGGTTCTGCAGTGCGCAGCAGATCCATGCTGAGCTGCGCCGGCGCGGCGAGAACATCGGCCTGACCACCGTCTACCGGCACCTGCAGGTGCTCAGCGAGGACGGTCAGGTCGACGCGATCAGGGACGCGGGCGGCGAGACCCTGTACCGGCGATGCCGTACTGGCGCGCACCATCACCACCTGACCTGCCGCAACTGCGGCCGGAGTGTCGAGGTCGAGGGCAAGGCCGTGGAGCGGTGGGCCGAGCAGGTGGCGACGGATGCGGGATTTACCGACGTCGGCCACACCGTTGAGATGTTCGGCCTCTGCCCGGACTGCTCGGCCTGAGGCTGCTAGCCGCGCCTACCGCGAAGCGATCCTCGACTCACCCACATGCCGGGCCAGCCAGTCGGTGAGCGGTGCGGTCACTGCCAGGAACCCGGTGATCTTGTCCTTGGCCGCTACGGTGCCAAGCCAGGCCTCCACAGGCCACTCCTGCCACGCCACCAGTCCCCTGCACCGGAGCAGTTCGATGCGCGGATGGTCGGCGGGATACCCGCGCGGCGCGGACTTCAGCACCTCATGCCCGTGCACGCCGATGTCCTGCTGGCGGATGCCCTCGACCAGTTTCTCGAGGGCCGGGCCGGAGTCGTCTGCGGCCACCGCCTCCCGGTAGCGCTCAAGCTGATCCGGCGCCATCTCGTGCATCCCGCTCCCCACGCCCAGCCCGCGCGAGGACAGCTGGATGTAGCCATCCCCGATCACGGCGCTGATCGTGGTCTTGTACGGCGACTTGTCCTTGCTGAACCGAACGTCACGATAGGGCCGGAAGATCTTTCCCTCGCCGTGCTCGGGCCCGAGGTCCTCCAGCAGTTCCCGCATCGGTGCCAGCACGCATGTCTCGTAGACCTGCTTGTGCGCCTGCCAGTACGTCTTGGAGTTGTCGGCCTCAAGCCCGTCATAGAAATCCAGGGCCTCCTCAGGCCAGCCTTGGAAGCTCATAGCGGCCTACCTTCCGGTGCGCAGCACGTCGTCGCAGACCGAGCATCCCATGTAAGCCTGACAGTGCGGGCGCGCAGCCGGGGCCGGGTCAGCGGCGGGCTGTGCCGCCGGTTCCGGCTGCCTCTGCCGCGGTGGCCGGTCGCTACCTGGCTGTCGCCGGACACTTAGGCCACGCGATCGCGGCCGGATTGATGACATGCGTGGGCAGCGGCGGGTGCGGAACCTTCTCGCTCGGCGCGTCGGTGATGAGCATTACCGAGTCCGATCCGGTCGGGTACCCGAACTCCGGCGTGACCTGAGTGAAAGCACCGGTGGCGGTACTGGCCAGATAGGTCGCCGTGGTGGTGCTCCAGGCCAGGGTGCCGGGCGCCAGGGCCAGGTCGGTGAAGCTAGCGCCGAGCGGCAGCCGCAGCACCTGTCTGGCTGCCTGATCCTGGGCGGGCGAGTAATACAACGCGGTGAAGTCCGGGCTCAGGTAGGCAGTGCGGGTGCCGTCGGTGACCACGAAATCGGTGCCGCGGATGGCCGCGAGCGCCGGGGGCAGGCTGACCAGCGAGTGCGCAGCGATGCTGTAGCCGCGCAGGCTTGTCTCGCTGCCCGGAGTGTCAGATTCCGGCCAGACCACGAGCCCGCCGTCGAAGAACGGCGCCTGGACGTGCCCCCGCCGTATCGTCGTGACCGAGCCGGTCACCAGGTTGGCCAGCCTGATCTCGACCAGGCCGCCCGGACCGTACCCCTGCGCCCAGGCCGCGTAGCCTCCGCTTACGGCCGGGGCGTGCCAGGGGCTCGGCCACGGCGTGCCGTCTGGCCCGGCCAGCGAGCGGCCGAGCCTTCTCAGCTGCCCGGAGCCTGAGTTCCAGGCGTAGATGGCGAAGCGGTCCAGATCGTTGAGCGAGTACGTCTCCGCCCACACCACCCATGGCCCGGCTGAAGCGCCATCCGCCTGATCGTCTGCCGGGTTGCCGAACTGGCTGATCGGGCGCAGGCTGCCCGATGCCAGGTCGAGTGCCGCCACGCCGGAGAATCCCGGCGTCCAGGTCGCGACATAGGCGACCTGGCCGTTCAGCGCGGCGCCGAGCGGTACGACCTCTGCCTGACTGGATCCGGGCACTGTTATGGCCAGGGACTGTGCCAGCGGGCCCGCCGCCCGCGCCGGGCAGAACGACAAGGGTCCGGCCACGGTCGCTGGACTCGAGGGCTCGGTTGACGGCGCCGCGACGCCGCGCGATCCTGGTCCGCCGCTTTCAGAGTGCTGGTGCAGGCCGGCCGCTTGCGGTGACCGTCCTGCCGGTCCCGCAGTCCCGCAGCCTGCCACGGTCATCGTCAGCAGAGCCAGTGCCGTGCAGCCGGCTGCGGCAAGCCGCGGCCACCGGGCCGCGGCCGGGCCTGGCCAGGCAATGCCGGCCGGCCGCGAGTCGCCGCGGGGACTACCAGTCGTATCCACGAGCGCCGAGTATGTCGACGATTGTGCTGGACATCATCGAGGAGTAGGCCGGCACGTCAGCCCCCCAGCCGATGCTGGTGGCATCGTGTACAGAATCCTCGTAATCGGTCACGGCGCCATAATCCTGATAACCGCGGATATCAAACCAGTGCATAATTGTCTGGTTGACTGGATTGCCAACGAGGTGGGGGCCGCCGGCTACCTCGTATGCATTTCCGGCCAGCGGAACCCCGCCATTGTCGTTGATGTCCGTCACGAGGTCGATCTCGAAAGTCGTTACCTGCTGCGCGGTCGGCGTCCACGGCAGCGGCACCGCGACATAGTCATTACGGGTCTGGTTCTCGTTCAGCACCATGGGCACGGGATAGCCGGAGGCATCCGACCAGTCAGTGCCGTAGACGGTCGTGCCGAGTTCGCGGGCCGCGGCGACCTGGCTGAGCTTCACCCCGAGCTGGGCCAGCATCTCCGAGACGGTGGCCGGACCGCAGTAGTAGTTGCGTACCTGGGGCTGCTGCGTGCCGCGCAGGTCCAGCGCCTCGGGCAGGCCCGCCAGGCAGGCAAGGCTGGTGCATTTCTGGTCAGGACCAGTGCGGCGCGCCATCAGCTTTAGTAACGCAAGTGCCGATGCCTGCTTCTTGGCGTCGGCCCACTGCATGGAGGTGCTCATCGCGGGCGCCGCCAATCCGACCTTCGAGCGCACCCGCGGCGTCCTGTCGGTCACCAGCGGCGCGGGCTTGGTCGCGGCCTGCGCAACAGCGGCTGGCTGCGGGCGCATCCGGACGGCTGCCGTCGCCGCCGGTATGCAGGCCATCCCGGCCGCCGCCGCAGCGAGCATCGTCACCACAGCCAGCTGGTACATTCGCGGCGCCGCGCCCATGTCGCCTCCGTTCTCGTCGCGGACCAGGCATATCGCGGGAATAACCACTAATCCATATCCTGCTGCCGGAAATCCGGATAGCCGGTTATGGAAATACCTATTCGACGCGGCTAAGGTGCTGACTGGTCCTCTAAAGGAGATTAGGCGAATTCGGAGGCAGGTGTCCGGCCATTAGCTTAATTACGGCGGCTGGCAGGCTGGCTGGCCAGGCCTGATTGACTGCCCAGGCCTCGGCGGGCCCGGCCACCTGCCAGGCTGAAGGGCACCGTCAGGCCGAATCGGACGGGTGCATGCATCGGGCCCGCTTGGGGCCGTGTCTGCGGATTACACTCCTTAGCCAGCATCGCCAAGGTTAACGCTGTGAGCCTTTACGTTGTAAACTAGTCATACAGTGTTAACATAATGCTGGAGTGTGGCGTGCGGGCCGGTGTGGCGTGCGGGCCGGTGTGGCGTGCGGGCCGGTGTGGCGTGCGGCCCGGCGGCGCGCGGCACGGATGCGGCGCGCGGTGCGGACAGTCGCTGCGCCTCCAGCGGGCACGCCGCCCCCAGGTCGGCCAGCGCTGAGCCGGCCAGTGAGGCGCGGGCTGACGGAAAGGCGGAGGACATGGCCAGCATGCTCCAGGCGCCGAGCAGGCGCGATCGCCTCCGGGCCGCGACAACCCAGGAGATCATCGAAACGGCGCGCAAGCTGCTTGTCGAGCAGGGCCCGGAGGCGATCTCGCTGCGCGCCATTGCCCGCGAGATGGGCATGACGGCGCCGGCGCTCTATCGCTATTTCGGCAGCCACGAGGAGCTGCTCAGGCACGTCGTAGCGAGCATCTTCACCGAGATCGCCGATCACGTGCGCACGGCCATCGCCGCGGCTGCCGAGACTGTCAGCCCGCAGCTCAGCGCGGAGGAAGTCATGGCCGTCAAGATGATGGCCGGATGCCGCGAGTTCCGTGCCTGGGCGCTCGCGCACGTGCCGGAGTTCAGCATGCTGTTCGGCAGCCCGGTCCCGGGGCTTGACCAGGTGGTGGATGACCCGACCGTCAGGTGCGGCCGCCAGTTCGGGCGCGTGTTCCTGGACCTGTTCACCGACTTGTACCGCCGCAGGCCCTTCAGCATCCCGGCTGACTCCGAGATCCAGCCGTCACTGCGCGGGCAGCTGGAGCGCTACCGCGAGTCGATGGGATCGCAACTGCCACTTGGCGCCCTGCAGACATTCCTGCGCTGCTGGGTGCTGCTGTACGGCACCGTGAGCCTGGAGGCATTCGGCCACCTGCGGTTCGCGCTCGACGACGCATCGCCGATGTTCGAGCTCATGCTGTCCGACCTGGCGCCGATGATCGGCCTGGAGTATCCGCTGCGGCACCGCGAAGCTGAGTAGTCGGGCCTAACCGGGATCGCGTAGTTCGGCTCATGCCAGTCCGATGGCTGCCCGCCATGCTCGGCGTATGAGCACTCCACTGCATCCCAGCACCACTCCCGCCTTCTTCGCACAGGCGTCGGTCTCATTCGGCGTCTCCGTCTCCGCGGTCGTCCTCGGAATCGCTTACCTGCCGCTCGGCGCCTGGCCGCGGGCGTTCCTCGCCCTCGGCGTGCTGTACACGGTCACGTCGGCCTTCACGCTAGCCAAGTGCGTGCGCGATCGCCAGGACGAGACCAGCATCGTCAGCCGGGTGGACCAGGCCAGGCTGGACAAGCTTCTCGCTGAGCAGGACGTCCTGCGGGTCAACATGCCCTGAGCCGAGCCGGGGCCGGCTCAGCGGGACGTCACGAGTCCCGGGCGCTGGTCCGGGCGGCTACGCCGCCCGGACCAGCGTGGGCTAGCCCAGACGGCCTCGGCACTGGCGGCCCAGGTGAGCTACTTCGCGCATCCCGCCCGGGCGGGCCTGGTGGCGCGGACCGTCAGGCGACGTACGGGTCCGCGCCGGAGTCGGTCACCATCGGGCGGCCGGCGGCCGCCCAGTCCTGCATGCCGCCCGCCACGTTGACCGCCTGCCAGCCAGCACCCGAGAGCGCCTGCGCGGCCCTGGACGACCGGCTGCCGGAACGGCAGACCACGTATACGACCTCGTCCTGCGGCACCTCGGCCGCGCGGGCGCTCAGTTCCCCCAGCGGGATGTGCCGCGCGCCGGGCGCGTGCCCCGCCGCCCACTCGTCGTCTTCCCGGACATCCAGCAGCCAGGCATCGTCGGGCACGCTCGCGGCTGGCACGTCGGGCAGTCTGTCCCCCATCGCTGTGTGCTCCTCGCGTTGCGGTGATGTCTTGCAACCCTACGAGCACCAGAGCCGATCCGGCGACCTGCATCGACAGCGTTCACTGGCCGTGCCCGCGTACTGGCCCGCCCCCCGGACTGTCCTGCGGCCAGCCCGGCTACCGCGGCCGCCGGGTCAGCTCGGCTGTCAGGCGGGCAGCCGAAGGCCGTACGCCAGCAGGCTGACGTCCGGCCCGGGCGACCAGTCGCGTTCGGGCAGGCGGACGAATCCCGCTTCCTCGTACAGGTGATGGGCGGCCCTCATGGCCGGCTGGGTAAACAGCACCAGGTGCCTGACCTGCTCGCGGATTGCCCGCTCGATCACTGCCCTCAGGAGCGCGCGGCCGACGCCGAGGCCGCGGGCTCGCGGCAGCACAGCCAGCGCCCGTATCTCAGCCTCGTCCGGACTCCTCACCAGCGGACCGGCATCCGGCCAGCCCTGGATCATGACAGTGCCCGCGAGATCGCCGTCAGCGCCCGC
>DASPWG010000003.1:0-4227 GCA_035621915.1 Streptosporangiaceae bacterium | reverse complement strand
CGAGCACGCGCATCCCACCACCATCCCTGCTGCGAACACGTGTTCGGCTTGCACGTTACCGGTCAGGGGGCCAGGGTGCCCGCGCGGCGCGCTGGGCGGCGTCAGGAAGTTGGCTCAGTAGTAGTCGGCCATGAAGGCCTGTGCCGCGAAAGCGCTGTCCAGTGACGAGGCCGCCGCGGGGTCACCACCTGCGGCGAGGCCCGCAATCCGCAGCGTCGCCATCGGCACTCCCGCGAAAAGCGCAGCAAGGCCGCGTGGCCCCAGCCGCAGCACTGATCCTCCCGCCGGGCCCGATGGGCGCGGCATGCCTGACCGGCCCGGCGTGCCGCCCGAGCCGGGCGCGGGCGTGAGCCGGCCGGCCCCGCCGTTCACTTCGAGCAGCCAGCGGCCCGAGTTGCCTGGCTGCACCGGGTCGGCGAGCTCGACCTCGATGGACAGTGAGGCCGCCGCGGGGTAGCCGCGGGAGCTGATCGCGGCCGGCGCGTCGACGATTCGCAGCATCCAGTTCTCCGAGCGCCGGGTAGTGACCTCGGGCTCCCTGGCCAGCCAGGTGATCGGGTCATCCGGCGGCAGGCAGGCCCGCACCGTCTGCGCCATCTGCGCGTGCGAGGCCAGGATCTGCCAGAACTCGCGCGCGGTGCCGGGGCTGGCAGCCAGCAGGTAGTCGACCCGCAGCTCTGAGGTGTCGCTGGCCCAGCGATAGGTGAGGAAGCCGTCGTCGGCCAGGTAGGCGAAGCGGTCCTTGTCCTCGAGCCAGCCCGACACCAGGCTGGCATCGCGCGTGCCGGGGCCGCAGTGCCGCAGCTGCCTGTGCACCAGGCCGAGCACGTCGACGACCGCGGGCGCCTCGGCCGGGCCAGCACGGTGCAGGCCCCGCGCCTGGCGCTGGCTACCAGGCTCCGGGTCCGCACCGAGCGCCGGGTCGGCGGCCGCCAGGGCCGCGAGCGACCTGGCCGCGAGCACGGTGTGATACCGGCCGCCGGCGACCTCCCAGCCGAGCGAGCGGTACAGCGGCAGCGTCGTCGGGTACAGCGCCGAGACGGGGAACCCGCGCGCCGCGATGTCCGCGAGGAGGTGCGTCATCAGCGCCCTGCCGACGCCGCGGCCGCGCTCCTCCGGAGCGACCTTGACTCCCGCGACCCCGGCCATCGGCATGCACCGGCCGTGCCACCACTGCCGCACCTGGTAATAGCGCGCGCTGGCAACGAGCCGGCTGCCGGCGAAGGCGCCGAAGAGCTGGCCGGCCTCCATGCTTGCCCGCAGGCCCTGCATCCAGGCCGGCAAGATCGCGGCCGTCAGCGGGCCGAAGGCCCGGCGGCGGAGGTCGAGTTCGGCCTCCAGATCGTCGTCCGGCCCAAGCGGGCGTATCTCCAGCCCGCCCGCGGTCACCGGCCCCGCCTGCCGCCGCGGCTGGCCGGGCGGCTCATCCGATCTTCTCCATGATGTCGTCGGAGACCGAGTAATTGGCGTACACGTCCTGCACGTCGTCGGAGTCCTCGAGCGCCTCGATCAGCCTGAACACCCTCTTGGCGTGCTCCTCGTCCAGGTCGATCTCGACCGAGGGCAGGAAGGCCGCCTCCGCCGACTCGTACTCAATGCCTGCCTCCTGCAGTGCGGTGCGCACCGCGACCAGGTCTGTTGCCTCGCTGACCACCTCGAGCGACTCGCCAAGATCGTTAACCTCCTCAGCGCCTGCATCGAGCACGGCGGCCAGCACGTCATCCTCGCTGACCCCGCCTGCCTTGCCGACGATGACGACGCCCTTGCGGTTGAACAGGTACGAGACCGAGCCCGGGTCGGCCATCGAGCCGCCGTTGCGGGTGAACGCGGCGCGCACCTCCGCTGCGGCCCGGTTGCGGTTGTCGGTCAGGCACTCGACCAGCACCGCGACGCCGCCGGGCGCGTACCCCTCGTACGCGATGTTCTCGTAGGCAGCGCCGCAGGCCTCCAGCCCGGCGCCGCGCCGCACCGCCCGGTCGATGTTGTCGTTGGGCACCGAGCTGCGCTTTGCCTTCTGGATGGCGTCATAAAGGGTCGGGTTGCCGCCGGGATCGGGGCCGCCGCTGCGCGCGGCCACCTCCACGTTCTTGATGAGCTTGGCGAATAGCTTGCCGCGCCTGGCGTCGACCACCGCCTTCTTGTGCTTGGTGGTAGCCCACTTGGAGTGGCCACTCATGCCCGATCCCTCACCATGTCGACGAACATCTCGTGAATGCGCCAGTCGCCGGTGAGCTCGGGATGGAATGACGTGGCGAGCGCCCGACCCTGGCGAACGGCGACGATCCTACTCGCGCCCGGCTCGGTGGCGAGAATCTCGACTCCCGGCCCGACCTGCTCTACCCAGGGCGCGCGGATGAATACGGCGCGGAACGGGCCTCCGGGCACGTCGGCGATGTCCAGGTCACGCTCGAACGAGTCCACCTGCCGGCCGAAGGCGTTGCGCCGGACCGTCATGTCGATGCCGCCGAGCGTCTGCTGTCCGGCGGCGGGGTCGGGCAGCCGGTCGGCCAGCATGATCATCCCGGCGCAGGACCCGAAGGTCGGCATCCCGTCGGCGATCCGCTTCCGCAGCTGCTCGGCCAGGCCGAAGATGTCGATCAGCTTCCAGATCGTGGTCGACTCGCCGCCGGGGATCACCAGGCCCTCGACCCGGTCCAGTTCCTCCGGCCGCCGCACCGCGGACGGCGCCGCGCCGGCCGCGGCCAGCGCCCGCAGGTGCTCAGCCACGTCTCCCTGCAGGGCGAGCACCCCGACGGGCGGGACGCTGCGCGCCATCACCACCCGCGGCCCGCGTAGCGCTGCTCGGGCGCCAGCTCGTCCAGATTGATGCCCACCATCGGCTCGCCCAGGCCGCGCGAGACCTTCGCGACGACATCCGGGTCGTCATGGAACGTGGTGGCCTTGACGATCGCGGCCGCGCGGGCGGCAGGGTCACCGGACTTGAAGATGCCAGAGCCCACGAACACGCCGTCGGCACCAAGCTGCATCATCATGGCCGCGTCAGCGGGCGTGGCGATGCCGCCGGCCGTGAACAGCACCACCGGCAGCTTCCCGGCCGCGGCTATCTCGGCCACCAGCTCGTACGGGGCCTGCAGCTCCTTGGCCGCGGTGAACAGCTCCTCCGCCGACAGGCCGGCCAGCCTGCGGATCTCTCCCCGGATCGAGCGCATGTGACGGGTAGCCTCCACCACGTTCCCGGTCCCGGCCTCGCCCTTCGACCTGATCATGGCGGCACCCTCGGTGATCCGGCGCAGCGCCTCGCCCAGGTTGGTCGCGCCGCACACGAACGGGACCGTGAACTCCCACTTGTCCACGTGGTGGGCCTCGTCGGCCGGGGTCAGCACCTCGGACTCGTCGATGTAGTCGACGCCGATGGCCTGCAGCACCTGGGCCTCGACGAAGTGCCCGATCCGGCACTTGGCCATCACCGGGATCGAGACGCCCGCGATGATGCCGTCGATCATGTCCGGGTCGCTCATCCTGGCCACGCCGCCCTGCGCCCTGATATCGGCGGGCACGCGCTCCAGCGCCATGACGGCCACCGCGCCGGCGTCCTCGGCGATCTTCGCCTGCTCCGGCGTCACCACGTCCATGATCACGCCGCCCTTGAGCATGTCTGCCATGCCGCGCTTGACCCGGCTGGTGCCCTTCTGCGGCGCCGGGCCGTCGGCCAGGTACCCGGGGACGCTCTCGTTGACCTGCGACTTCTCGACAGACACGGCAAAACCTCGCTTGTTAGAGATGGGAGAAGGTTCCATGGTAGGGGGACGCCGCGATGCCTCCCGCCGGCGCCGGGCCGGCCTGGCGCAGCGCCGCGTGACGCGGTTGCACTTCCGGACCAAGCACAGAAGCGCTTCTGATAGCCCTCACAATCGACGATAGCAGTTGCCCCGCCACGGAGCCAGCTGTCAGCTGGTCAGGTGCGGCAGGTCAGCGCCAGGCCCGGAGTCCCCGGCCGGCGCCAGCGAGTCGTCGATCTCGAAGAACTCGGGCATCGCGGCCCGGCCGGCCAGCCGGAAGATGACCGCGAGCCAGCGCCGCCTGGCGGCCAGCGTCGCCGACACCGCGTCGTTGTAGAACTTCCTTGCCAGGAAGACCTGGTGCGAGGCACTCTCCAGCTCGCTGAGCAGCTCCTCGGCGCCCTCCCGGCCTGCCAGCAGGGTCATGAAGTCCGGCTGGCTGAAGACAGCGCGCAGGGCCCTGGTCAGGTCGCTCTCCGGCATCTCG
>DASPWG010000002.1:0-29769 GCA_035621915.1 Streptosporangiaceae bacterium | reverse complement strand
GCCGGGACGGTCGGCGCGCCAGGTAGCGAGCAGCAGCAGCGCTGGCGCCGCGAGGCCGGCGAACTCCGGCCTGCGGGTCAGGATCGCCAGCACCAGACCCGCCGCTGCCAGCGTCAGCAGCCGCCGGGCGTGCGCGGACGGCGCCCATGTCACCGGCATCTCGCGAGCGGGACCCTGCGGTCCCTCGTCAGCCAATGGACGCCGCCGGGTCTGTCTTCGGCACCGGCACGGTGTCCAGCACCCGGGCTATCACGTCGTCGGCCTTCACCTGCCTGACCCACAGCTCGGGCCGCAGCGTGATGCGGTGCGCGAGAGCGGCGACCGCGACCTGCTTGACGTCGTCGGGTATGACGTAGTCACGCCCCGCCAGCACCGCCTGTCCCCTCGCTACCTGCACCAGCGCGAGCGCGCCTCGCGGGCTTGCCCCGACCTGGATCTGGGCGTGCGATCTCGTCGACCGCACGATTGCCACGACGTAGTCGAGCAGGTCCGCAGACACTTCGACCTGCTCAAGGGACGCCCGCATGGCCAGCAGCTCCGGCGCGCTGGTCACCGGCCGCAGCTCGGCCGCCTCCTGCTGCCTGTCGATCCTGCGCTGCAGCATGGCTGTCTCGTCGTCGGCCTGCAGGTAGCCAAGGCTGAGCCTGAGCAGGAAGCGGTCGAGCTGGGCCTCGGGCAGCTCATAGGTGCCCTCGTATTCGATCGGGTTGTCGGTAGCCAGCACCACGAACGGCTGTGGCAGCCTGCGGGTCACGCCGTCCATGCTGACCTGGCCCTCGCCCATGGCCTCCAGCAGCGCCGCCTGGGTCTTCGGCGGAGTCCTGTTGATCTCGTCGGCAAGCAGCAGCTGGGTGAATACCGGGCCGGGGCGGAACACCATCTCGCCGGTGCGCTGGTCATAAAGCGGAGCGCCCACCACGTCGGAGGGCAGCAGGTCAGGGGTGAACTGGATGCGGGCGAAGTCAAGTCCGAGCGTCGTGGCGAAGGACCGCGCGATCAGCGTCTTCCCCAGCCCCGGCAGGTCCTCGAGCAGCACGTGACCGCCTGCCAGGATGCCGGTGAGCACGAGTTCCAGGCCGCGGCGGTGGCCGACTACTGCACGGCCGATCTCCGCCAGTACCGCCTGGCAGCGCTCTGCCGTCTGTCCCGGGGTGCAGGTAAGGTCCGTCACAGTTGCTCCAGTCGGGTGATGATGGCGGCCAGCGTGCGCGGCGGTATTCCGCGCTTCTTGTGGTCAGGGTCAGCGGGCCGGGCGGGGTCCAGCCAGTACCACAGGTCGCGGTTCCTGGTTCCGGTCAGCAGCAGCCGGCGCGCCGCATCCGGGTCAGCGTAAAGGCTTATCCCGTGCCGTTCGGCCAGTCGGGCCGCCAGCAGGTGCTGCAGGGTGACCCGCAGCTCGAGCTCGTAACTGGCCTGGCTGTCGGTGGCGTCCTTGACCACGCCGCGCTTGCGCCAGAATCCGGCCAGCAGCGTGCGGCCGTGCTCCTGCCAGTCCTCGGCCGGCGGCGGCGGCGCCTGCTCCGCCTCGGTCAGCGAGCGCAGCAGTGCGAGCATCCCGACGGCTGCGACGGCGAGGATCAGCAGGGCCGCGGGGGCCCCGGCCCACGCATATCCGGCACCGGCGACCACGCCGACCAGGATGCAGGCGGACAGTAGCTCTGGCCACGCTGCCCGCCAGCCGTCGGCCTGCAACGGCGTGCCTGCGCGGCCATGCCCGCCCGCGCCCCCTTCGCCGGCGTTCATGGCGTCACCGTGTTCCCGGCCGCGGTCCGCTCCCTGGCGCGGGTGGCCTGCGCGAGCTCGGCCAGGATTGCATCCAGCGCGGTGAGCGCCTCCTGCCTGGCGGAGTCGGGCACCTGGCGCGCGGAGAAGCGCGCTCCGTAGAACAGCGCCGTGAGGCGCGCCGCCGCTTCGCCATGCAGCAGGCCGATCGTGGACGCCCTGGCCAGCAGCTCGTCCGGCGTCTCGGCAGGGCCGCGGGCCGCGCCGGCAAGCCCCAGGCTGCCCTCCATGGCCAGGTAGCACGCGATGATTGCGCGCCGGCTCTCCGGTATAGCCCGCAGGGCCGCACGCCCGGCTTCCACCGCCCGCCGCAGCATCTCGCCCTCGTCGTCCTCGGGGACGAGGTCGGCGTCCACCATCAGGTGGCGCTGCTGCAATCGCCGTACCAGCACGACCAGCACGCCAATGACGGCGATGGTCAGCAACGCGAGCAGCACGTACTCCACGATCGGCCCGATCGCGGTGCTGACCGTGGACGAGCGCACTGGCACCGGGCTGGGCGTGGGCTTCGCCGGAGGGAGCTGCCTGGGCGGTGGCGGCTTGGCATGCGGCTTCGGCAGCGGCAGGTGCCGAGCCAGGTAAATCCCGGCCACCAGCATGACTCCGCCGATCACCGGCAGCTGCGCCATCCGCAGCCGGGATGCGGGCCAGCCCGGCGCGGGCCTGGCCCGATGCAGCACCCACAGCCACACCAGCAATGCGGCGAGGACGGCCTCCAGCACGATCGCGATCGCATCACCGTGATCGTGCCAGGGACCCTGCCAGCTCTTGCGCCAGCCAAGCGGCGGCCCTGCGGCGATCCCGGCGATGACGATGGCCGTGAGCAGCCCGGCAAGGATGAGCCTGGGCCTTGCCGCGCGGCTAGCCAGGGCAGCCGGGCCGCGCTGCGGCGCCAGGTCGGCTGTCATCCCAGTCGGCTCCCTGGTGCTGGTGCTGGCGCCGTCGCCCACCGTCGATGACTTCCTCACTATGCGGCCGGATGTCAGGCCCCGGGTCCGGCATCTGCCCCAAACCCTACCGGCAGCGACAGCCCCGGGCGTCAGCGAGAAAAGGGCCAGGACTCGCGGCGGGCCAGCACTGACAGCCTGTGCCGGGTCGGCTAGCGCGGGGTGCTTGCGTCCGGCGCGAAGGCCGGGCCGTGGCCGGGAATGATGACCGCTGCGAGCGCGAGAATCCTGGCGCGGCTGGCGGCGAGGATGCCCTGGTCGGGAGCGAACGGGTCGACCGCCGGACCGTCGGCGCCCCACCATGCGTGCGTGCAGGCATGCACGCCGTCAGCCGTCGCGGCCAGGGTGGTGATGTCCTGCGCGGTGTGGCCGGGGGTCGCGATCAGGTGGACGGACGGGCTCAGCGCGGCGCCGTCGGCGTCCCGGCTGATCCACAGGTCGCCGTCGTAGACGGCCCAGTGATCGTGAATCCTGGCGGCGGGGAACAGCGCCGCGTTCACGGTGTGATCGGGGTGGTGGTGGCTGAAGACGACGTCGGTCACAGCCTCGGGCGCGACGTCGTGCCCCGCCAGCGCGGCGAGCAGGCCTGCACGGGAGGCCACCATGCCGGGGTCGACGATGACCGTGACGCCGCCGTCGCGGATCAGCGTGACCGTGCTGCCGACGTGCTCGCCCTCGGAGTCCTCGCGGGCATAGCCGGCCGACAGGACGTGCACGGTAGCGGACCCCGTCGCGGGAAGATCAGTGTCGCGCATGAGCGGCCGCGCCTACCCGGCTGCCTTCGCGGCTGCCTTCACGCCCTTCTTGTAGGCACGCACCTCCGCGAGCGATGCGTCGTCGACGATGTCGGCGACTGAGTAGTGCGATCCCTCCTCGCCGAAATGCCCCGCTGCCTCGCGCCACCCCTGCGGCCGGACGCCCAGCTGCTTGCCGAGCAGCGCGGCCGTGATCTGCGCCTTGTAGCCGCCGAAGCCCGGCAGCTTGGAGAGCCTGGCCACCAGTTCCTGGCCGGTGGAGGCACCGGTCCAGACCTCGGCCGCGTCCCCGCCGTACTCGTCCACGAGCTGCCTGGCCAGTTCCTGGGCTCGCCCCGCCATCGCTCGCGGGAAACGATGCAGGGCGGGCCGGTCCGCGAAGATCGCTGCCAGCGCCTCGGGATCGAACTCGGCGAGCTCCGCGGCGGTCGGCTCGTGTCCCAGGCGGACGACGAGCTGGTAGGGCGAGCTGAATGCCTTCTCCAGCGGGACCTGCTGATCCAGCATCATGGCCAGCAGCAGCGCCAGCGGGCTACGGGATAGCAGCTGGTTCGCCTCGTCCTCGACGGGCAGGTTGAGGGTCATGGGGAGCCTTTCTGGTCAGCGAAGGCCATCATCTACCATCGGGACGCACCAGCGGGAATCCTGACGGTAAGACCAGCTCAGAGGGGCCGGGAACTACCGGCCGGCTGGGATAGTTGAGGCATGTGGGGAGTCGAGTCTCCCCGGAAGGAGCGCGGCATGGCGCCTCGCATCAAGTACAGCATCGCCGCGATCGTCATTGCACTGGTGCTGCTTGTCACCGGCATCCCGTGGTATGTCCCGGTGATCATCATTGCCATAGCCGTGGCCGTCCCGGCGATTGCCTATGCCAATCTCACGCCCGAGCAGCGGCGCCGGCTGCGCCAGGCCCGCGGCCGCAAGCAGATCGGCAGCTAAGCGCCGGGCAACTCGGCAGACAAAGGCGATATAAGTCGCGTACCACCTTGGCAGTGGAGTTCTGGGTGGCGCTGGCGGGCCTATAGCACCGCCAGCGCCACCCAGAACCGCGTCAGGCGCGTATTAGCGGACCGGCTGCCAGGACGCGGGCAGCTCCCGCGGTGCCTCAGGGCCGACATACCGGGCAAGCGGCCGGAAGATCCGGTTGTCCTCGACCTGCTCAAGCACGTTCGCCATCCAGCCGACGATCCGGCTGCAGGCAAACGTCGCGCTGAATAGCTCGCGGGGCAGGCCCGCGGCCTCGAGCACGACGCCGGCGTAGAACTCGACGTTGGCGTATAGCTCGCGCCCCGGCTTGAGCTCGGCGAGCAGGGCCACCGCGGTCTTCTCCACGTGCTCGGAGAACGCTACCCGGTCGCTGTGCAGTTCCTGGGCGACCTCGTGCAGCAGCACCGAGCGCGGGTCCAGGGTCTTGTAGATCCGGTGGCCGAAGCCCATCAGCTTGTCGCCGTGCTCGATCGCGTGCCGCAGCCAGGGCTCTGCGTTGTCCGGCGTCCCGATCGCGTCCAGCATGTCGAACACCCGCGCCGGGGCGCCGCCGTGGAACGGGCCGGACAGTGCCGCTATCGCGCCGGTGATCACGGCGCCGAGGTCCGCGCCGCTTGAGGCGATGACCCGCGAGGTAAACGTGGAGTTGTTGAAGCCATGGTCGATGGTGACCATGAGGTAACGCTCGACCGCGTAGGTGCTGCGCTCGTCCGGCTCAGCTCCCGTGATCATGTAGAGGTAATTAGCCGCGTACCCGAGGTCGGTCCTGGGTTCGACCACCTCCTGGCCGGTTGCCAGCCGGTACAGCTGCGCCGCGAGGGTGGGCAGCATCGCGCTCAGCCGCTCCGCCTGGGCGCGCGTCAGCTCGGGGCTCTGGTCGGTCCAGGGCCGGCAGCCGATGGCCTGCGCCGCCACGGACAGCGCGGTGCGCAGCGACTCGAGCGAGCCTGCCGCGCTCAGCCGCGCGATGGCGGGCAGCAGCCCGGATACTCCGTCCGGCAGCTGCCGGAGCGCCGCCGTCTCGGCGGCAAAGGCCGTCCGCTGCTCGGGGGTGGGCAGCTCGCCGCGCAGCATCAGGTGCCAGGCGTCCTCGAAGCTGCCGCGCCTGGCCAGGTCGACGGCGTTGTACCCGCGGTAGTGGTAGAAGCCCTTGCGGCCCAGCACGTCGGAGACTCGCGTGCTGGCCACCGAGACGTCGGCCAGGCCGGCGGCCGCCTGATATGGCTCGGTGCCGTTGCTGCTCGTGCTGGCGGCGGCATTCGCTGGGGCGCTCATGGGATCTCCTCTTGCCCTGGATCCGGTCCTCAGTACGGGCCCGGCCACCCGACTATTATCGGTTCATACTGTACTAGCTAGTCAACGTTGATTTTAATCAACTATGCTGGGCCCCACTCGAGCCGGAGGGAGAGCGGGTGACGGAGTGGATCGGCGCCGCCGAGGCGGCCGACCGGCTGGGGATCAAGCCCGCCAGCCTGTACGCGTATGTCAGCCGCGGCGTGCTCACCCGCCGCCGTGACTCCGACGGCCGGGCCAGCATGTTCGACGCCGATGAGGTTGCGGAGCTGGCGCGCAGGGGCCGCCCGCGGCGTCCGGCAGGCGGCTCCGAGCTGGTCATCGAGTCCGCCGTCACCGAGATCACCGACGGAACGCTGCATTTCCGCGGCTTCGACGCGATCTGGCTGGCGCGTCACCGCGGCTTCGAGGACGTCGCCGAGCTGCTGTGGACTGGGTCACTGCCGGACGAGGGCGGCGAGGAGACCGCCCGTTTCCTTCCCGGCTGGCAGGCAACCCCGGAGGCGCTGGCGGTCGGATCCGCTGCGCAGGCAGCGCTGCCGCCTGGAACGCTGCCACTGGAGCGGCTCCAGGTGATCGTGCCGGCGCTGGCGGCGACCGATCAGTTCAGGCTGCACCTGGACCCGCCCGCCGTGGTGGCCGCGGGCAGGTCCCTCATCGCCGGGATGGCGGGCGCGCTGCCGCGGCCAGCCGGACAGCCTGAGCCGGAAGGCGACAGCGGGCCGATCGCCGCCCGGCTGGCCGCGCGGCTGTGCTCGGGCCCGGTGCCGCCCGGGCTGACGCGGATACTTGGCGTCGCCATGGTGCTGGCGGCTGATCATGAGCTGGCGGCATCGACGCTGGCGGCACGGGTGGCGGCATCGATGCGGGCCGACCCGTACGCCGTGGTCGCAACAGGCCTCGGCGCCATGGGCGGTGCCCTGCACGGCGGGGCGGCGCTGGGAGCGGAGCTGATGCTGGCCTCAGCAGCCGAGCCTGCCGATGTGCCGCAGGTCGTCGGCGACAGGCTCCGCAGGGGCGAGCGGCTGCCTGGCTTCGGGCACTTCGTTTACAAGGGCGGCGACCCGCGGGCGAACCTGCTGCTCGAGGTCATCGCCGAGTACGCGGCGGGCTCACCGCGGCTGGCAGTCGCCGAGGCGGTCATTGCCCAGGTGCGGCGCCGGGCGCTGCCCGAGCCGAACATCGAGTTCGCGCTGGCGGTCCTCGGCAGCGTGGCCGGGATGATCCGCGGAGCAGGCGAGGCGATCTTCGCGACCGCACGGACGGCAGGCTGGCTGGCGCACGCGCTCGAGGAATATGAACGCAACATCCCGATCCGCCCGCGAGGCATCTACATCGGGCCAGCGGGCGGCCCGTGACATCGCCCGCACGTGTGCCACCGGGAGCCAGGGGGCACAGGCTCTAGCGAAGGGGGCACGGGCCTAAGAGCATGGCAGAGATCATTGCGATCGACACGCCCACGCTGGGGGACCGCGGCTACCTCGCCACCGACGGCGAGGTAGCGCTGGTGGTGGACGCACAGCGGGACTTCGACCGGATCATCGCGCTGGCCGCCGAGCGCGGCGTCGTGATCACGCACGTCTTCGAGACGCACATGCACAACGACTACGTGACGGGCGGGCTCGCGCTGGCCGGCGCCGTCGGTGCCCGTTACCTGGTCAACGGCGCGGACCCGGTCGGCTTCAGCCGGACGCCGGTGGCCGACGGCGACCTGATCGAGGTGGGCCAGATGCGCGTGCGCGTGATCGGGACGCCGGGGCACACCTTCACGCACCTGAGTTACGCGCTGCTGGCCGGCGAGGCCGCCGCCGACGGGAACGGCGAGGTCGTAGCCGCCTTCACCGGCGGCTCGCTGCTGAATGGCTCGACCGGCCGTACCGACCTTGTCGGCCCGGCCCACGTGCGCGCACTCAGCCACGCCCAGCACGGCTCCGCGGGCCGGCTGGCCCGCGAGCTGCCCGGCGACACCGTCCTGTGCCCCACCCACGGGTTCGGCAGTTTCTGCGCCGCGACGCCTGGCACCGGAGCACCGTCCACGATCGCGCAGGAGCAGAGCATGAACCCGGCACTGACCCTGCCGGCGGAGCAGTACGTGGACCAGCTGCTGGCGGCCCTCGACGCCTACCCCAGCTACTACGCGCACATGGGGCCTGCCAACCTGGCCGGGCCGCCTGCACCCGACCTGTCGCCGCCGCGCCGGGCCGACCCCGCCGAGCTGCGCCGCCGGATCGACGCCGGCGAGTGGGTGGTGGATCTGCGGGCGCGTACCGCGTTCGCCGCGGGCCACCTGCGCGGGTCCCTGAACTTCGAGGCGGACGGGAGCCTGGCCACCTACCTGGGCTGGCTGATTCCCTGGGGCACGCCGCTGACCCTGCTGGGCGCAAGCGCGCAGGAGGTGGCCTGGGCGCAGCGGGAGCTGTGCCGGATAGGGATCGACCGCATCGCCGCCGCGGCGTCCGGGGAGATCGCGCAGTGGTCGGCGGGGGAACGGCTTGCGTCGTTCCGTACCGCTCACTTCCGGGATCTCGCGGCGCAGGCAGGAAACGGGCCCGTGGTGGTGCTCGACGTCCGACGCCGCAGCGAGTGGGAGGAGTCCCATCTCGAGGGCGCGGTGCACATCCCGCTGCACGAGCTGGCGGGCCGGATGGGTGAGATCGGCGACGGCGAGGTCTGGGTGCACTGCCACTCGGGCTACCGGGCAGCGGTCGCGGCGTCCATGCTCGCGGCGGCGGGCCGGCCTGTCGTCGCCATCGACGACGACTTCGGCGCTGCCGCGGCGGCCGGGCTGAGGACCAGCGCCGCCGCCGCGAGCACCGGCTGATCGCGGGCCGCCGGGAGTCTGGCGCACCCGCCGGGGAATGACGCGGGCGGCGCGGGCATTAATCCGAGCAGACCATCACCTGAGTGGAGCCATGCCATGGCCGTACGCCGGCTCAACCACGCCGTCCTGTACGTACAGGACCTGGCTGCGAGCATCGACTTCTACACCGACGTCTTCGGGTTCGAGGTTCGCACCGAGATTCCGGGCCGGGCCGCTTTCCTGCGCGCCCAGGGCACCGCCAACGATCATGACCTGGGCCTGTTCGCCGTGCCGCAGGGCAGGCTGCCGACCGAGCCGTACATCGGCCTGTATCACCTGGCCTGGGAGGTTGGCACGCTGGCGGAGCTGGCCGCGACCCGCGACCGGCTCGCCGCCAGGGGGGCGCTGGTCGGCGCCAGCGACCATCGGGTGTCCAAGTCGCTGTATGCCAAGGACCCGAACGGGATTGAGTTCGAGGTCATGTGGCGGGTGCCTGCCGAGAGCTGGGACGCGGAGATGAAGACCGGCGCCATGATCGCGCCGCTTGACCTGGAGGGCGAGATCGCCCGCTGGGGCGACCGGGTCACCGGCGCTGCGGCCGGCTCGGTGACCTGAGCGCGCGCGAGTCGGTTAGCGGAGCGGGATGACGGCGCCGTCGTCGGCCAGCAGGATCTCGCCGCTGTAGCTGCCGGCCGCGTCGGCCAGGCTGGCCTGCCGGTCGTTGCCCGGCCAGAAGTGCGTGAGCAGCAGCCGCCTGGCGCCGGCCACCGCGGCCACCTGGCCTGCCTGCGCCGCGGTCAGGTTCAGCGCCGGGCTCTCCGGAGCAGGCAGACCGCCAGCCTGCTGGTCGCGGCTGGTGGCATCGACGACGTACAGATCGCAGCCGCGGCCGAGGTCCGCCAGCGCCGGGCTGAGGCCGGTGTCCCCGGTGTAGGCGATGGTCAGCCCGCGAGCCGACAGCCGGACCCCCGCGTTGGGCACGTAGTGCGGCAGCAGCACGCTTTCCAGCCGGAACGGTCCGGCCTGCTGGGCCGGCGCCGGGATCGGATGCCAGTCGAAGACCTTGCTGGCCGCGGTTCGGTCGCCGTCCTCCAGTTCCACCAGCGTGGTCAGCACGCCGTCGGGCGCGTACAGCGGTATCGGCCTGGCGCCCCGCCGGCCGAACCACCTGGCCCGCAGCAGCGCGTGCAGGTCGATCATGTGGTCGGGGTGATGGTGGGTGATGATGACCGCGTCCAGGCCGTCGGCCACGACCGAGCCGAGCGCCGAGAACAGCCGCGACGCCGTGCCGTACCCGAGGTCCAGCGCGATCCTGGCGCCATCGTGCTCGACCAGGAAGCCGGAGCAGGCGCGGCCTGGCTCTGGCCATGCGCCGCAGCCGCCGAGGACGGTGAGCTGGCTTGGCATCGCGGTGGCTTCCCTGCCCGGTCAGGTGCGGCCAGGCAGTCCGGGCGGCGTGCCGCCAGGCCGGTCCGGCCCGGCTGGCCTGGTGCTGACCTCGATGGTGCCCTTGTAGGCCAGCCCGCGCACGTGCACGACCGGCGCGTCGCCCGGCAGGTGGCTCTCGAGGTCCTCCTCCGGGCTCCAGCCCTTGCTGACGCCGAAGCCGTCAAGCTCTACCCGGACGCCAGGCGGGACGAGTACGTCAACGTGCGACTTGTAGGCGATTGTGACCAGGCGCGTGACGGGGGCGGTCAGATCGGCGGTCCGCAGGTCGAGGCGCCCGGTGCCCTTGTAGACGACCGAGGTGAACTTGCCGGGCACCCGCCAGCGCCCGCCCCGCCGGACCGAGCTCTTGTAGGCGATGGCGTACTTTCCCGGCTCCGGTGCGCCAGGGGCAGGCACGGGCCGCGCGGCCGGGGCAGGCAGATCGGCGGTCAGTACGTCCAGCTCTGCGCCGGTCCGCGCGGTGAGCGCTGCTCGAGTCCGCTTGTCGAACTCATCGTCGTCCAGCCTGCCCTCGGCGAAGGCATCCTGCAGCCGGTGCACGACGGCGTCCCGGTCGCGGTCGCCGACCCGGATCGCCGGCGGCTGCCGGCGCGTCGGCTGCGCCGGGCCGGATCCGTCCATGACCTGCCTCCTCTACTTTTCAAGATGTATCTTGAAAGTCAGGATAGCGGAACGTGCTGCCGCCGGGCAGCTGACGTTCCGCCGCGGGCCGCGAACGGATTCGCTGTCATCAGGCGGGGTGCGCCGGGCGGGGGGTCGTGGTGGCGCGGGTCTAGGCGCCCTGAGTAAGGCTCGCATACAGCCCTGCCGTCTGCGCCGCGATGGCGTCCCAGCTGAACTCGGCAACCGCGCGGGCGCGACCGCGCGCCCCGAATTCGGCCGCCTTAGCCGGATCCTCGATCAGCGTGCTGACGGCCTCCGCGAGCGCTATCTCGTCGTCGGCCGGCACCAGCAGCCCGTTGACGCCGTCCGCAACGACCTCGGGTATGCCGCCTACAGCCGAGGCCACCACCGCGGTGCCGCACGCCATCGCCTCCAGGTTGACGATGCCGAGCGGCTCATACAGCGATGGGCAGACGAACACCGTGGCGTTGCTGAGGATCTGGATTACCTCGGTCTTGGCCAGCATGGCGGGGATCCAGATGACTCCCGACCTTGTCGCGCGCAGGTGGTCGACCAGCGCGCTCACCTCGTCCTGCAGGTCAGGAGTGTCGGCCTGCCCGGCGCAGAGCACCAGCTGTGCCTGCGGTGGGAGCCGGCGGGCGGCCCGCAGCAGGACCTGCAGGCCCTTCTGCCTGGTCACCCGGCCTACGAAGGCCACCGAGGGCTGGCTCGGGTCAATGCCGTAGCGGTCCAGCACGTCGCGGCCGTGGTCGGGGGTGTACTGGACCGCGTCGATGCCGTTGTGGATGACGTGCACCCGGTCGGGCGGCACGCCCGGATAGGTCATCAGGATGTCCGCTCGCATGCCACGGGAAACGGCGATCACCGCGGCTGCTGACTCGATGGCGGTGCGCTCGCACCAGCTGGAGACGGCGTAGCCGCCGCCGAGCTGCTCGGCCTTCCATGGCCGGAGCGGCTCCAGCGAGTGCGCGGTCAGCACGTGCGGTATCCCGTGAAGCAGGCCGCTGAGGTGACCGGCCAGGCTCGTGTACCAGGTGTGCGAGTGCACGAGATCCGCGTCGGCCGTCGCCGCCGCCATGGACAGGTCGGTGGAGATCACCTGCAGCGCCGGGTTGGCGGCGGACAGCTGCTTCCAGGACCGGTGCGCGACAGCGCCGATCCGGTCGGCACCCTGGCAGTGCACGGTCAGGTCCACCAGGTCTGCGAGCGAGCGGGCCAGGTACTCCACATGTACGCCCGCGCCGCCATACACCTCGGGCGGGTACTCACGGGTCAGCATCGCGACGCGCAAGCTCGCGGTGGCCGGCCTGGTCACAGCGAACGGCCCGGCGTTCCGGCCGGACTGGGCGCGGTGCTCATTGGCGCGCCTGCGGCACGACGGTGCTCATAGCGGTACCACCTGGCCCTTGCCCACGACCGTGATCCCGCCCTCGGACACCACGAAGCCGCGGGCGCGGTCGGAGTCCTTGTCGACGCCGATGACCGCGCCCTCGGGCACCTCGACGTTCTTGTCCAGGATCGCGTTCTCCACCACCGCGTAGCGCCCGATCCTGGTGTTATGCAGGACCACTGACCGGTCGACCCTGGCCCAGCTGTTGACCCTGACGCCAGGGGACAGCACCGAGTCCCGCACCAGTCCGCCGGACACGATGACCCCGTTGCTCACGACGCTGTTGATGGCCCGGCCAACCCGGTCACCGCTGTCGTGCACGAACTTGGCCGGCGGCTGCGAGGGCACGAGGGTGTAGATCGGCCAGTGGTCGTTGTAGAGGTTAAAGACCGGGTGCACGGCGCACAGGTCCATGTGCGCCTCGAAATAGGAGTCGAGCGTCCCGACGTCGCGCCAGTAGCCGAAGTCCCTGGGCTCGGCGCCCGGAACCTTGTTCGTGAGGAAGTCGTAGACGTACGCCGACCGCTCGCGCACCAGCATCGGGACGATGTCACCGCCCATGTCGTGCCGGCTGGCGTCGTCGGCCGCATCCTTGCGGAGGGCATCGACCAGCACGTCGGTGCTGAAGATGTAGATGCCCATGGAGGCGTAGGCCATGTCCGGCTGGCCGGGCATGGCAGGCGGGTCGGCGGGCTTCTCCAGGAACTGCTCGATCCGTCCGCTGTCGTCGGCCTTGATCACCCCGAAAGCCGTGGCCTCCATCCTGGGCACCGGGATTGCCGCCACGGTGACACCGGCGCCGTGCTCGACATGCTGGGCGATCATCTGGCGCGGGTCCATCCGGAACACGTGATCAGCGCCGAACACCGCGACGATGTCCGGCTTGTCGTCGAAGATCAGGTTCAGCGACTGGTAGATCGCGTCAGCCGAGCCTGTGTACCAGTGCGGTCCGAGCCGCTGCTGGGCCGGCACCGGAGTCACGTAGTTGCCGAGCAGGCTGGACATCCGCCAGGTCGTGGTGATGTGCCGGTCCAGGCTGTGGCTCTTGTACTGGGTCAGCACGCAGATCCGCAGCAGGCCGGCATTGACCAGGTTTGACAGCGCGAAGTCCACCAGCCGGTAGAGCCCGCCGAACGGGACGGCAGGCTTCGCCCGGTCAGCGGTGAGCGGCGCGAGCCGCTTCCCGGCCCCGCCCGCCAGGACCATTCCGAGTACTCGTTCGCCAGCCAATCTGTGCCTCCCCAGTGCCAGCTTCCCCGGATCCCGCTCCGGGAACCAGTCTGGTCTGCGGGCGCGGAGAAAGGTATCCCCGGGGCGCTCAGGGGCGTCAGGCGCTAGGCCGGGCGGATCACCCGGATCTTGGACTGCTCGTGGCCGGTTTCCTCCCAGTCAGCCATGTACTGGGCCTCCAGGCCATGGCTGCGGGCAAGGTCGAGCAGGGTATCGGTGCGGTAGTAGAAGTCCTCGCGCAGGACCTGGTGCTCGGCACCCTCGGTCTTGTCAAAGGTGAAGTCGAACGCGCCGCCAGGGGCCATGACCCTGCCGACGTGTGCGAGGCACTCGCTGATCACCGAGATCGGCGAGTGCGAGAAGACACTGTGGGCGTGCACGACGTCGAAGTAGTCATCGGGCAGGAATTCGAGGCGCAGGTCGCTGACCAGGCTCAGGTACGGCACCTTGGACTGCAGGCCGTACTCGCCGACGGTCTTCTGCGCGGCCAGCAGGATGTCGGGGGAGATGTCGGTGCCGTAGTAGTTGCCCGCATCCAGGTAGTCAACGAAAAGCCGGCCGGCCCGCAGGTTGCCGCAGCCGATCTCCAGCATCCGCATGTCGGGCTTGAGGCCGTGCTTGACCAGGTAGTCGAACTGCATCTGGCCGATCTGCAGCCAGGACTCGCGGCTCTTGCTGCCTACGGCCGCGTCGCTGCTGCGGGCCGTATCTGAGCGCATGACGGCCCGGTAGTAGCTGACGTGGTCGCGCGTGGTCAGCCACAGCCAGGTGTCACGGCCCCGGCGCCGCAGGTAGCCTGCGATCCGCTCCGGGTGCTGGACTGCGTAGCTGACTTTGTGGGCGAGACGCGACCGATCCTTCGAATGCACAGCCCAAGAGTAGGGCAATAGGACCGCTGCTGAGAGCCGGCCCAGGCGTTGCCGTCAGGTACCGGGGACCCTGTCGTCGTCCGTCCAGTTCGCCAGCCGCGCGGTCAGGCTGGCGGCTCGCCCGCTTCCGGGTGCCGGTGCCCGCTGGCCGCCCTGGTGGCGAGCATCTTGGCCACCGACACTCCCGCGCCGAGCACGACGCCCCAGATGAGGGCCTCGGTTAGCGCGACCTGCGGGTCCTCGGGGTGATCGGGCGGTTCCTTGCCGGTGGCCTGCTTCCAGGCAAAAATCAGCACCTTGCGGGCGACGAACGAGGCTGCCGCGCCTGCCAGCGCGGTGATGGCCTTGGAGCTAGCGCTAGCCCCCTTACCGGACATGCGGCGTCCCTTCTGGCTGCTGGCTTGCGTACTCCCGACAGCGATCATCCCATGGCCGTGCTGTCGGCACGATCAGCCGGCCTGGAACTCTCGATCGCGGCGGCCAGTTCTGCCGGGTGCCTGGTAAAGAGCAGCCAGTAAGGCACGTCCGAGTCCGGCGCCGTGACCTCCACGTACACGGCCTTGCGCAGGTACGGCCTGATCAGCAGGTACGCATGCGGATCGGCCCGCGGGCCGCCCAGCGCCCTGGCCTGCGCCTCGGCCAGCGGGCGTACCTCGCCGGCATCGGCGAGCGACAGCTGCCTCCCGCCCGCGAACAGCTCCCCGCCGTAGATCTCGATCGTCGCCCTGCCCCAGTTCGCGAGGAATGCGCCGGTGATTCCGAGCAGCGTCACATAGGTGACGAGGGCGACCCAGAGCGGAAAGCCGAACCAGACGATGGACGCGAAGGTGAACATAACGGCCATACCCGTTATCCACCAGGAGACCGGCGCACGGAGGCGCTCGCGGTAGCTGTGCATGCCACCACGGTAGTTGGTTACATGTACTCCATGACCGGACCATCGGCTGCGGCGAGCTCAGATGACGGTCTTGGCCGGGACCCGCAGCCGACGACCGGGCTGCGCGCAGCCGCCCGTCGGCTGTGGCGCGGTCCCGCGGACGAGCCTGCCGCGGCCGAGGAGCAGCAAGTCGGCACGCCGCCGGACCAGAGTGCCGACGCCGGGCCTGTGCCGCGGCCGCCCGATGCCACGGTGCCGCCGCTGCTGCAGCAAGCCGCCGCCTGGTCCTGGCGGCTGCTGCTGACTGGCCTGATCATCTACCTGGCGTTCAGGTTCGCGGTCGAGCTGCGGCTGGTCGTGCTGCCGTTCATCGCCGCGATGCTGCTCACCTCGCTGCTGCAGCCAATGACCTCGTGGCTGAAGCGCAGGGGGCTGGCGCCACTGCTCGCGACCTGGTGCACGTTCCTGGCCGCGCTGCTGGTCATCGCCGGCGCTATCACGCTGTTCGCCAACCGGGTGAGCGCCGACTACCAGACGCTGGCCGGCGAGGTCACGAAGACCGCGCACGAGGTGCAGCGCTCGCTGGCCGGGCCTCCGTTCCGGCTCAATGCCACCAGGCTGCAGCACCTGACCAACGAGCTGGTCACCTACATGACCCAGCACAAGGCGCAGATCGCCGGGACCGTGCTGACAGGCGGCAAGTATGCGCTCGAGCTTGCCGCCGGCCTGGTGCTGACCCTCTTCATCGCCTTCTTCCTGCTCAAGGACGGTGCCAGGATCTGGGCCTGGCTGATCAAGGGCCTGCGGCCGGAGAACCGGCGGCGCGCCGACAAAGCCGGGCAGGCGGCATGGAAGACGCTGACGAACTACATCCGCGGCACCACGCTGGTGGCCGCGATCCACGCGCTGTTCATCGGCCTGGCGCTGTGGCTGCTCGGGGTGCCACTGCTCGTCCCGTTCATCGTGCTGATCTTCCTTGCCGCGTTCGTGCCGATCATCGGCATCCTGGTGGTGGGCGCGCTGGCGATCCTGGTGACGCTGGCCACCAAGGGATGGGTGGCGGCGGTGATCCTGCTGGCCGTCTTCATCCTGGAGAACCAGATCGAGGGACATCTGCTCCAGCCGCTGGTGGTAGGCAGGCTGGTGCGGCTGCACCCGCTCGCGATCATCCTGGCGCTGTCGGTCGGCGGCATCCTGGCTGGCATTCCTGGCGCGATCATCGCGGTGCCGTTCGCGGCCGTAATCACCTATGCCTGGGCCGCGCTGCGCGCGGACGAAGGGCCAGGCTAGCCTGCGGCAGCGTGGGCGGCAGCTCGGCCAGGCACGGCGAATCCGCACGGCCGGCCATCGGAAGCCGGAGGGACAAGGCATGACGACTGATGGTCACCCGCCCGGTGCGGTGCAGGTCCTGCTCCAGCGGCTGGACCCAGGGCTGCCGGTGCCGGGCCGCGCCCATCCCGGCGACGCCGGATGCGACCTGTACGCCGCGGCCGACCTCGATCTTCGGCCGGGCCAGCGAGCGGTTGTCGGCACCGGTGTGGCCATTGCCCTGCCGGCTGGGTATGCCGCCTTCGTGCATCCTCGCTCCGGCCTCGCGGCAGAGCACGGCGTCACGATCGTCAACGCGCCCGGCACGGTCGACGCCGGGTACCGTGGCGAGATCAAGGTAATCGTGCTGAATACCGACGCTGAGCATGCGGTGCAGCTGAGGCGGGGCGACCGGATAGCACAGCTTGTTATACAGCGAGTTGAAATGCCAGCCTTCCTGGAGGTCGATACCCTTCCGGGGTCGCAGCGCGGCGCCGGCGGCCACGGCTCAACCGGGGGATATGTGACTGCCGGCCGCTAGCAGCGGCGGCGACAAGACTCTGGGGCAGCCTGCGGGGCCGCCCGGAAGTAAGGAGCGTGCACGGTGTTCCGACGGCGTCGCCGCGATGGCGCGGACCCGGTCCCGCCAGACGGCAGCGAGGACGAGTACCAGGCTGAGGATGAGTATCAGGGCGAGGACGAGTACCAGGCCGAGGACGAGGACGACCTGGCGGCAGACGAGTACCTGGATGAGCAGGACGACCAGGCGAACTTCGGCCCTGCCGGGGAGGACCAGGAGCAGTCCGCCGCAGCCCAGGGTAGCGGCGCCCGCAAGCCGGAACGCGCCGACCTCAGCGACCCTACGACGTGGACGAGGCTGCGTGACACCGCGCCGGCCGAGCCAGCTCATAGCCGGTCAGAAGGACCCTGGGATAGCGGGGACAGCTTCCCGGAAGCGGAGCGGGCCGATCTCGGGTCGATGCTCGTTCCCGTCCGCGAGGGTACCGATTTGCAGATTGCCGTCACTGAGGAGTCCGGTATCTCGGTCGCGGTGGTGGTTGGCGACAGCGCGCTCCAGCTGCAGCCGTTCGCGGCTCCGCGCAGCAGCGGCCTCTGGCAGGAGGTCCTGCCGGAGATCGCGACCGAGGTGGCCAGCGCTGGCGGCCGGAGCCAGCAGCAGGAGGGACCATTCGGGCCCGAGCTGCTGGCGTGGATCACGCCGCCCCCGGCGGAGGACGGGCAGCAGCTGCCGCCGCAGCCGCTGCGGTTCCTCGGCGTGGACGGCCCCAGGTGGTTCCTGCGCGGCCTCATCAGCGGGCCCGCCGCGGTCGACGCGGCACTGGCCAGGCCGCTGGAGGATGCCTTCGCCGAGGTGGTTGTGGTCAGGGGCGAGCACGCGGTGCCGCCGCGCCAGCCGCTGGAGATCCAGCTGCCGCCCGAGGCACGGCAGGCGCTGGAGAGCCAGTTTGAGCAGCAGCCAGGCATGCCCAATCCGTTCGAGCGCGGCCCGGAGATCACCGAGACGCGGTAGCCGGGCCGCTCAGGCGCGGACCGCCGGCTAGCGCCCGTTCAGCAGCCGGGCTAGCTCGCCCTCCACGTCCTGGCTGGTGACGAACAGCAGCTCGTCGCCGGCCTCGAGCGGGTCCTCGCGGCTGGGGACTATCACGCACTGGTCCCTGAGGATGGCAACAAGCGCCGTATCCGCAGGCCACTGGATGCTGCCGACGTGCTGGCCTGCCAGCGGGGCGTCGGCAGGCATGGTGAGCTCGACCAGGGTGGCGTCGCTCTGCCGGAAGGTCATCAGCCGGACCAGGTCACCAACGCTGACGGCTTCCTCCACGAGAGCGGAGATCAGCCGCGGCGTGGACACCGCGACATCCACGCCCCACGACTCGTTGAATAGCCACTCGTTGTTCGGGTCGTTGATTCTGGCAACCACCCTGGGCACCCCGTACTCGGTCTTGGCCAGCAGCGACACCACCAGGTTCGTCTTGTCGTCCCCGGTGGCCGCGACGACGACGTTGCACCTGTCCAGGGCGGCGTCGTCCAGCGCGTTGATCTCGCAGGCATCCGCGAGCAGCCACTCGGCACGCTGCATGCTGTGCACCTTGATTGAGCTCGGATCCTTGTCGATGAGCAGCACGTCGTGGCCGTTGCCGAGCAGCTCCTTGGCAATCGACCGGCCCACGGCGCCTGCGCCGGCGATCGCGACGCGCATCAGTGGGACCCCCGTCCGGGCGCTGGGTTAGCGAAGGCTGTCACGATCCGGTCAAGGGTGCGGTCCTCGGCGATCACGTTGACCACGTCGCCCTCCTGCAAGACCAGGCCCGGGTTCGGGATGATGGCCTCGCCTAGCCTGGTGATGAAGGCGATGCGCGTGTCGGCCGCTGCCTCCATGTCGCATACCTTCTCGCCGAGCCAGTCGTCGCTGTAGGCCACCTCGGCGAGCACCACGGCGCCTGACGGATCACGCCACAGGGACTCGGCGCCTTCCGGCAGCAGCCGCCGCAGCATCTGGTCCGCGGTCCAGGCGACGGTCGCGACCGTCGGGATGCCAAGCCGCTGGTAGACCTCGGCCCGCCTGGGGTCGTAGATCCTGGCCACCACCCGCTGGACGCCGAAGGACTCCCTGGCGACCCTGGCCGCGATGACGTTGGAGTTGTCGCCGCTGCTGACTGCGGCGAAAGCCGCTGCCCGCTGGATTCCCGCCTCGGTCAGCACATCCCGGTCAAAGCCGATGCCGGTGACTTTGGTGCCCTTAAAGCCCGACCTGAGCTTCCTGAACGCCTCGGGGTCCTGGTCGATCACTGCCACCGAATGGCCCTGATCCTCGAGGCTATGGGCGATGCTCGAACCGACGCGACCGCAGCCCATGATGACGATGTGCACGTGCTTCCTTCCAGCAAGAGGCGGTGCAGTCAAGGTATGCCCTTAGGCCTGCTGGTAGCCAGACTGGTACCCCGACTGCGCACCCGCGCACCGCCGGGGCAGCATGGAGCGCGTGACCACCGTGGCTCGCGCTGTGCCGGAGGCCGGTGACCTGCTGGAACTGGCCGTGGGCGAGGTCGTGCATGGCGGCTGGTGCGTATGCAGGGTAGATGATACGGGCTGGGTGGTATTCGTCCGGCATGCGCTGCCTGGCGAGCGGGTCCGCGCGCTGGTCACCCAGGTCACGGCCCGGTTCGCCAGGGCCGATGCCGTGGAAGTCCTGATTCCTTCGCCGGACCGGGTGACGGCGCCGTGCCGGTACGCCGGCCCTGGCGGCTGCGGCGGCTGCGACTGGCAGCACGCCAGCCTGCCCGCCCAGCGGGACCTGAAGGCGGCGGTGATCCGCCAGCAGCTGCGCCGGCTCGCCAACCTGGACCGCGAGGTGACGGTCGAGCCACTGCCTGGCGACGAGGCGGGCCTGGCCTGGCGGACCACGGTGTCGTTCGCGGTGGACGGCGCCGGCACTGCAGGTCTACGGCGGCACCGCTCGCACGAGGTGATCGGCATATCGCAGTGCCTGATCGCCCATCCGCTGGTAACCGCCGCCGGGGTGACGGGCCGGCGCTGGCCGGGGGCAGCGGCCGTGCAGGTAACCGCGGTCCCGCAGACGGGCGAGCGGGGCGTCGTGATCGCCGGCCGCGGCAAGGCTCAGCGGGCCGGGCCGGCCACGCCAGGTGCGCTCGCCGCCGACTCGGTGCTGGTCACAGGCCAGGCCGGCGGCCGCACCCCGGTGCGCGGCCACCCGTACCTGATGCAGCGGGCGGCCGGCCGCGACTGGCGGGTAAGCCTCACCGGGTTCTGGCAGGTACATCCCGGCGCCGCGGACGCTCTCGCCGAGGCCGTGCTGGCCGCGCTCGGCCCGCAGCCCGGCGAGACCGCGCTTGACCTGTACTGCGGTGCTGGCCTGTTCGCCGGAGTGCTCGCCGCGGCCGTAGGCCCTGGCGGAGCCGTAGCGGCGATCGAGGAGGATCCGATGGCGATCAGGGACGCGCGGCACAACCTGCGGAACTGGCCGTGGGCGCGGGCGCACCGGGGCGACGTCGCGCGCGTGCTGACCGAGAGGGGCCTGCGGGATGCCGCGATCGCGGTGCTCGACCCGCCGCGGACCGGGGCGGCCAGGCCGGTCGTGGACGTGCTGTGCGGCCGCGGGCCAGGCGGGTCGCGACTGCGGCAGCTTGCGTACGTGTCGTGTGACCCGGCCACGCTGGCCCGCGACCTGCGACTGCTGCTGGACGGCGGCTGGCGGCTGGAGGCCCTGCGTGCCTTTGACGCGTTCCCGATGACGCACCACGTCGAGTGCCTGGCCACGCTGACGCGAGCGGGCATACCGTAACCTGCGTAGCTGCTGAAGCGTCATGGCGGTGTGAGCATCCTCGAAACGGCCGGTGATTGCCCGGATCCCGCCAGCCGCGCACGCGGGGCGGGGTCAGCCGCGGCGCTGAGCAATGCCAGCGACCGGCGGTGGGCGCGCGACCAGGGTGTGGCCGATTTCGCCGATTTCTATGGCGCGGCGGCGCGACGAATTGTCCGGCACGCGTATGCGCTCACCGGCAACCTCGCCGATGCCCAGGACATCACCCAGGAATCGTTCGCCAGGGCCTGGCAGCGCTGGGACAAGGTCCGCGATTTCGACTCGCCGGAGGCATGGGTGCGGCGGGTGGCGACAAACCTGGCTGTCAGCCGCCTGCGGCGGGCCCGCACTGCCCGCGCCGCGGCCTGGCAGCTGTCCGGGCACGTCGTGCCGGAGATAAGCCCGGACACCGTGGCGCTGGTCGCCGCACTGCGGATGCTGCCGGAACGCCAGCGGGTCGTGCTTGTGCTGCACTATCTGGCCGACCTGCCGGTGGCCCAGATTGCAGCAGAGCTCGGGTCCCCGGTCGGCAGCGTGAAGGCCTGGCTGTCGCGTGGCCGGGCGGCGCTGGCTCTCGCCGTCGGAGACGACCGGGGCAGCAGCGAGGAGGCCCAGGATGCCTGAGCTTGACGACATGATCGGGCAGCGGTTCGGCCGGCTCGCGGGCGAGGAACTGCCCGTGCCGCCTACTGCGGCCGTTGTGCGGCGCGGCAGGCAGCGGCGCCAGCGTGCCCGGGGCAAGGCGGCGGCCGCCGTCGCGGCCGCCGTCGTGATCGCGCTGGGCGTGACCCAGCTGGCCAGGTCCGCAGCCAGGACACCGCAAGTGACCACGCCGCACCACCGCGGCCATCAAAGCGCCGGCCTGTGCACTGCCGCGCCCAGCAGCGAGCTGCGCCGGGAGCTGGCCGGGCAGCCGCTGCCGCTCAGCTCGCAGACCGCGGTGACGCCGATTGCGCTATCGCGTGACGGCACGGTGATCTATGTCCAGACGACCGTGCCGGGCTTCCGCGGCATCGCGTCCGAGAGCCTGGCCACCGGCGATGTGCTGACCGACATTCAGGCCCTGCCGCAGGACTATTCAGGCCCGCAGGGCGGGCTCGGCCCGGCTGGCGAGCTGATCTGGACCAACAGCTACAGCACTCACGGCGGCGAGAGCTACGGTCTCACGCAGGTCCGCTACTGGTCGCCGCGGGCCGGAAAGGTGACGGTGACGGCGCTCGAGCCTGCGGGGCAGACCGGCGACGCGCTGAGCGGCCCGGTGTTTGCTGAGCCAGGCAACAAGCTGGCCGCCTGGGAGCAGGCAGACGGCAGCACGCAGGAGATCGTCGAGGCCAACCTGGTTACCGGAGCCGTTGACGTGATCGCGCGCGGCCGCCTCGGGCCGCCGGTGTTTGTCGGCACTGCGCTGGTCTGGCCTGTCGCGGACAATCCGAGCGGCCAGCCATCCCACCTGGTGGCCATGAATGCGGGACTCTTCCCGGCCAGCCAGCAGATCACCGTTCCCCGCGCGCTGCGCGCAGCAGGCGACGGAGTGCTCATGGGGTCGGGCCCGGCCGGCTCCTGGCCGCTGCCGATCAGCCTGATCGCTTCGAACGGCACGGCCACTGCCTACTTCTCGACGAACCTGACGGAGCTGTTCTACTCGCCGTCGCCGTCCCAGCCGGCCAGGCTGGTACTCAGGCTGGCGGGCAATAACTTCGAGGCCGGCCCGCCGGTGCTTGGCGACGGCTATCTCGGCTGGACTACGGACTCGGCAGCCATCTTCCTGGCCAGCACGTCAAGTTTCGCGGCAGTGCAGGTGGCGAGCGGCGGCTCGCTCTTCGGTGCCGGTGACGACGTGCTCGTTGGTCAGGCCCAGCCGCCGAAGACATCACGCCGAGCCGAATGGCATCTCGTCAGCACCTCGGCAATCGCCACGCTGCAGTGCGCGAGCACGGCCGCCGGAAGCCGGCCCTGAGACCGGGCCGGGTCGCGGCGCCTGGAGCCGGCCCGCAAGGATAGCCGCATGCAACTGCGTATCTTCACTGAGCCGCAGCAGGGTGCCGACTACGCGACCTTGCTGCGCGTGGCCAGGGCGACCGAGGACCTTGGCTTCGACGCGTTCTTCCGCTCCGATCACTACCTCAAGATGGGAAACGTCAGCGGCCTTCCTGGCCCCACCGATGCGTGGATCACGCTGGCGGGACTGGCCGTCCAGACCTCCAGGATCAGGCTGGGAACGCTGATGAGCCCGGCCACGTTCCGGCTGCCCGGGCCGCTGGCTATCTACGTCGCGCAGGTGGACCAGATGAGCGGCGGGCGCGTCGAGTTCGGCTTCGGGTCGGGATGGTTCGAGGCCGAGCACACTGCTTACGGCATCCCGTTCCCCGACCTGCGCGAGCGCTTCGACCGTTACGCCGAGCAGCTGGCCGTCATTACCGGCCTGTGGGAGACGCCCGCGGGCGAGACGTTCAGCTTCAGCGGCAAGCACTACACGCTCACCGACTCGCCCGCGCTGCCCAAGCCGGCGCAGCAGCCGAGGCCGCCGGTGCTGATCGGCGGAGCCGGGCCCAGGCGCACTCCGCAGCTGGCAGCGCGCTACGCAGACGAGTACAACGTGCCGTTCAGCAGCGTGGGCGACGCTGCCGCCGCCTTCGACCGGGTACGCCAGGCGTGCGCCGGCGCAGGGCGCGATGACGCGTCGATGATCTACTCGGTCGCACAGACGGTCTGCTGCGGGCGCACCTCGCAGGAGCTGAGCCGCCGGGCTGCCGCCATCGGGCGGGAGGTCGACGAACTGCGTGCGCACGGCCTTGCCGGGACGCCGGAGGAGATCTCGGCCAAGATCGGTGAGTTCGCGGGGGTCGGCGCGAGCCGGGTGTACCTCCAGGTCCTCGACCTGTCCGACCTGGACCACCTGGAGCTGCTGGCCGAGCTGATCCCCGCGGCCGGCTGAACCTGGCAGTCTGTAACCGGTACGCCGCTCCGCGCGTCAGAAAGGCACAGGTCAAGTCGCGTCGTCGGGCTCGCTGGCCATCGCTGGACGCCTGACGGTAGTGGGAGAAGGTGGCCGATGCACGGCCATGGCGTCGTCAAGTGCTCAGCGCAGCTTGCGCGTGCGGTAGCTGCTGCCGCGCTGCTGACGGCACTGGCGGCCGCGTGCGGTTCTGGGCGAGGTCAGGCCGGGGCCACAGCCAGCCCGGCCAGATCGGACGTGACGGCTCAGATCGCTATCGCTGCGCCAGGCGTCGCCGAGCCGGGCAGCATGCCCGCCTACTTCGTCGACGAGGTGATATCGACCGGCGCGGTGTCGGGCGGCCTGCTGCAGGTGCGCAGTTCGGCTACCGGCCATCTGATCGAAAGCCCGGCAATCCAGGCGCTTGCGGTCGCGCCGCTGGGCGCCGCCAGGTCGTTCGTCGTCGCGCAACGGCTCGGCGGTGGCTGCGCGACCGGGCTGTACCGGATGACGCTCAGCGCGGCCGGCCGCGCAGGACCACTGTCCCGGTTCGGGCCCGCCATCCCCGGCCAGGTCATCGCCTTGGCCGGGGACGCGGACGGTGGCGTCATCGGCTACACCGCCGAGCCGTGCGCGGGCAAGTCGGCCAGCGGCGCGGCTCCGGCGGGATATCTGGGCGTGCTCACCGTGCATACCGGCGCTGTGCGCAGGTGGGGCTCGGTGGATATCTACGGCAGCGGAAGCATCGCCGCCGCCAGCCTGTCGCTGTCGGCGGACGGTGGCCTGCTGGTGTTCGCGGGTAGCAGCACGGGGCCTGGCGGCAGCGCAGTAGCGCCGGGTATCTGGCTGCTGCGCACCGCTGCGGCGGCCGGCACGCTGCGCGAGCGCGGCCGTCTCGTGCTGTCCAGCCCGGCGGCTGGTTCCGTGCCGTCCTCGGTGATCCTCAGTCCCGACGGCGCGTCGTTCTACCTCTGCGAGGTCACGACGAGCCAGACCGCGCCGACCGACGAGGTCGCGGCCTACCGCAGTTCGAGCGGACGGCTGGAGAGGGTCATCGCGAGCCTGACAGGACATGTGGCCGCAATCGGTCAGGCGCGGCCGTCCTGTCCGATGGGCGCCAG
Organism: Streptosporangiaceae bacterium; assembly: GCA_035621915.1. Classification (GTDB taxonomy): domain Bacteria; phylum Actinomycetota; class Actinomycetes; order Streptosporangiales; family Streptosporangiaceae; genus JAJYUU01. The sequence goes on along the minus strand of DASPWG010000002.1, from coordinate 5,063 downwards.
CCAGGGCAGTGAGTACCTGCTGGTGCCGTACTGGCTGCGCGCCGACTCCGCGCTGCCATTCGCGCCTGCGGTGCGCGTGGCCAGGATCGACATCGCTACCGGGGCGATCACCAGGCTGTCGTTCTGGTTGCCGGGGTCGGGCGGGATGAGCGTGGCTGACAACCTCAGCGTTGCCTGGTAAGCCAGCGGTATCTGCAGCCGGGCGGGCCTGAGAAGGTATCCAGAGCAAAGCCTGAGCGCGCACTGCGCGCCAGCTGACACGATTGCCGAACCTTACTTGTGCGGCGAAGGAGCCCAGGCATGGCACGTCTTCGTCCCCGGCGCCTCATCGGCTGGCTGGTGGGCGCGGCCGCGGCTGTCGTCGTGCTGTCCGTCGGCGGCGCGTTCGTTTACATCCACTTCATCTCCGGGCCCGCGCCGGCGCCGCTGAGCCTGCACTCGTCCGCGCCGTCCGCCGGCACGTCTGGGACGGCCGCAGCCAGCACCACCGCGGCGCTGGCGGGCAGCTGGCGGGTGGCCGCAGGCTCGATCGTCGGCTACCGGGTCAACGAGGTACTGGCAGGCCAGAACAACGTCGCCGTCGGCCGGACCGACCACATCAGCGGCAGCCTCACCATCACCGGGGACTCGGTGACCGCTGCGTCGTTCACCGTGCAGATGGCGACCGTCAGGAGTGACGAGAGCGAGCGCGACGTCCAGTTCAACGGCCGGATCATGGACACATCCGCCTACCCGACTGGCACGCTGACGCTGACTAAGCCGATCAGCCTCGGGTCCGTGCCGGCTGTCGGCGTTATCCGAGACTACGAGGCGGCCGGCACGCTGACGCTGCACGGCCAGACCAGGGCCGTGCGGTTCGCACTGCAGGCCGAGCGGACCGCCAGCGTGATCGAGGTGTCCGGGTCGATCCCGATCGTGTTCGCCGACTGGGGCATCGGGAACCCGAGCTTCCCCCCGTTCGTCACCACGCAGAACCACGGCGAGCTTGAGTTCCTGGTGAAGTTCAGCCGGGCGTGACCGGGACTGCCGCCCGCCGCCGGCACTCAAGGAGAAGCCTGGCGGCCACCATCGCCAGCGCCGCGAGCGGAAGCGTGACGGCGATCCGCTGCAGCAGGCCGTCCACGCTCTGGTGCGGCGCGGCGTAGAACACGACGAGCAGCGCCGCCGAGGCCGCGGCGGCCGCCACCAGCGGAGCGGCGAGCCCGCGCCAGCGCCGGTCGCCCCGGAACCGGCGGGCCAGCAGCAGCGGCGCGGCGATGAGCAGCACGTAGATGATCGCGCTGACCACGTCGTGCGCGCGGTTGTGCCAGGACTGCGCGCCGGTGGTAAGCAGCACGTGGTCGCGGCGCAGCAGGCCTGCCGCGATCGTCAGCAGCCCGGCGGCCTGGATCAGTGCCGGGCCGGCGCCGGACCGCGGCCAGCCGCCGAGGGCCTGCCGCAGCGCCGCGCCGAACGGGATCGCGCCTGCACCGAGCAGCAGGAACCCGGTGATCATGATCCATGGATCCCGTGCGCTCAGTGCGGCGAGCCCGCTGATCTGGACCACGGTGAACGACAGCCCCGGCTGGCGCAGCGACCCCACGACCCACGCCAGCGTGAACGCCACAGGGCCGACGAGGCCAGCCACCGCTCCGAGCGTGGTCCAGCGCACGGTGCCTCGCGCAGTCAGCTGCCGCTCGTCGTCCACGGGTCGTAATCGACCTCCAGCACTTCCTGAGCCGGCCGGTCTGCCTCCGGCACGTTTCTAAGGTTCAGCCTGATCCTGGTCCACGTGGAGGACCGGCCGCGCATGGCATCCACCAGGACGTCGGCAGGCTCGAGCAGCGCGGCGGCATCCGGGTGGCGCTGCTTCCACCGGTCCAGGCCGGCCAGCGCCTCCGCCTTGCTGGCGGCGCGGGCGACCTCGATGAGCGGGGCCGCGGTGCGCCGTCGGCCCGCGGGCCCGCTGGTCTTGCCCGGCGCCGACGGCAGCCGCCGCCTGGACGGCTGCACGCGCGGCTGCTCGCCCTCCTGCTTCTCGAAATGCGGCGGCCACGGTGCGTCCGCCAGGCCCGCCGCCTCGTCGGCCGCCGCGAGCGCGAGCAACTTGTCCAGGCTTCCGGCCGCGGAGTCGATGCCCGCGCCGAGGTCGCCGTGCTCGGCGTACCGGCGGGGGACCGTGTCAATGGTGAACTCCGCCGGGTCGCAGTCCGCTACCTCCTCCCAGCGCAGCGGCGTCGACACCCTGGCGTCGGGCGTGGGCCGCACCGAGTAGGCCGAGGCGACTGTCCGGTCCTTGGCGTTCTGGTTGAAATCGACGAACACGCCGTGCCGCTCTTCCTTCCACCACCGCGACGTGGCGTCGTCTGGCGCGCGCCGCTCGATCTCGCGGGCCAGCGCCACCGCGGCCCGCCGGACCTCGGTGAAGGTCCAGCGCGGCTCAATCCTGCTGTAGACGTGCATGCCACGCGAGCCGGAGGTCTTGGGCCAGCCGGTGAGCCCGGCGTCGGCGAGCACGTCGCGGGCCACCAGCGCCACCCGCACGATCTGCGCCCAGCTCACGCCAGGAACGGGGTCAAGGTCGACCCGGAGCTCGTCAGGATGGTCGAGGTCGTCAGCCCGGATCGGGTGCGGGTTGAGGTCGATGCAGCCCAGGTTGACCACCCACGCCAGGCCCGCGGCGTCGGTGACGACGATCTCCTCGGCTGTGCGGCCGGACGGGAAGCTCAGGACCACGGTCTCCAGCCAGTCCGGGCGCGAGCTGGGCGCCCGCTTCTGGAAGAAGGGCTCGCCCTCCGCGCCGTGCACGAACCGCTTCAGCACCATGGGCCTGTCGGCCACGCCGGTCAGCGCCCCGTCCGCCACGCTCAGGTAGTAACGGACCAGGTCCATCTTCGTGTGTCCGGTGCGCGGGAAGTAGACCTTATCCGGGTTGGACACAGTGACTGTGCGGCCGGCGACCTCGATCGTCTCCTTGCGATCCGGCATAGGGTCACCATAATGCGGACCCGCCGCGGCGGGGCAGTGCCATTCCGTCGCTGAGACAGAAGTGCTTCCATAGGGTGCTATGCCTGCCAGTAGCACTCCGGCCTCCGCTGAGGCCAGCATCGAGGCTCTGATCAGCGAGCTTCCGCCGGACAGCAAGCTGCCGTCCTACCGAATCCTGCAGCAGCGCTACCGGCTGAGCCCGGCCACAGTGCAGCGGATCCTGGCCGACTTCTCGCGCCGGGGCCTGGTGGTGACCAGGCCGGGCAGCGGCACCTACACCGCCCCGCGGCGGGCTGCCAGGCCCGCGGCTGACTTGTCCTGGCAGACGCTCGCGCTCGGCTCCAGGGCCGGCCTCGGCCCGGACCTTGAGCGGCTCGTCGACACGCTGCCGCCGGACTCCATCGGGCTGGCCAGCGGATTCCCGGACGAGCGGCTGCAGCCGCTCGGACTGCTCGCGGCCGCGGCCGCGCGGGCGGCGCGGCGGCCGCACGCCTGGAGCAGGCTGCCGATCCAGGGCCTGCCCGACCTGCGCGGCTTCATCGCTGCGGAGGCCGGCGGCGGCCAGCTGACCGGCCAGAACGTGCTGATCGCGTCGGGCGGCCAGGCGGCGCTGTCCGCAGTTTTCCGGCACCTGTGCTCACCCGGCGACCCGCTGATCGTGGAGTCCCCCACCTACGTCGGCGCGCTGGCGGCGGCGCGGGCCGCGGGGCTGGTGCTGGTCCCGGTGCCCGGCGATGCCGACGGGATCCTGCCCGATGCGCTGGAGGACGCCTTCGCCAGGACCGGCAGCAGGCTCGCCTACCTGCAGCCGCGCTACGCCAACCCGCACGGCTCTGTGCTCGCGCCGGGACGGCGCGGGCCGGTGCTGGCGGCGGCGGCACGGGCCGGCGCGTTCCTGGTGGAAGACGACTGGATGCGGGACTTCGACCTCGGACCCGCGTCGCCGCCGCCGCTGATCACCCAGGATGACGACGGGCACGTGATCTACCTGCGGTCGGTGTCCAAGCCGATCGCGGCGGGGCTGCGGGTGTCTGCGCTGGCGGCCCAGGGCCCGGTGCTGGCCAGGCTGCGGCGCGGCCGGATCAGCGACGACCTGTTCGTGGCCCCGATGCTGCAGCAGATCGCGCTGGACGTGCTGACCGCGCCCGGCTGGCCGCGGCACCTGGCCGCGGTGCGGCGCCAGCTGCGCGAGCGCCGGGACGCGCTGGTGGCCGCGATCACCGACATGCTGCCCGGCTGCCGTCTTGAGCTGATCCCGCGCGGCGGCATGCACCTATGGCTGCGGCTGCCCGAGGGCAGCAGCGACGCCGAGGTGACAGAGGCCGCGGCGGCCAGGGGCGTCGCGGTCAACCCGGGCCGGTCGAGCTTTCCCGGCGAGGCGCCCGCGGCCTACCTGCGGCTGAGCTACGCGGCCGAGGAGCCGCCGGCGCTGCGCCAGGCGACCGGCATCCTGGCCACCGTCATCGGTCCTTCATGATCCTGGAGTGTTGTTCGGACTATTTCCGAACAACACTCCACCCAGATGGACGGGGTCCTAGTTATCCACTGGCAGGCGTGACGCGGGTGCGGCATCCAGGGGCGCTTGCGCGAGTTAGCCGAATAGCTCTCCGGCCGCGTCGGCAAAGACGCGGGTGTGCTCGTCGGCGTCGGCCTGCGTGGTGGCCGGGCACATCAGCGCCATGTTGTGGAACGGCGTCAGCAGGATGCCGCGGTTGACCAGGTACAGGTGCAGGTACTCATCCAGGCCGGTGTCGGCCGCTGCCTCAGACTCGCCCCCGGTGCGTGGCGGTCGCGGCGCGAACCGGTACTCCGCTCGCGCGCCGAGCTGGACGATGCTCCACGGCGCCTGATGAGCCGCCAGGACCTGCCGCACGCCTGCGGTGTAGCGGTCCGCCACGGCGATCATCCCTGCGAACGCCTCGTCGGTCAGCACGTGCTCGAGGGTGGCGCGCATCGCCGCGACCGACAGCGCGTTCCCGGCCAGGGTGCCGCCGACGCCGCCGGTGTCGACGATGTCGGCGGACTCGTCGGACAGGATCCGCTCGGCCAGCTCCGCGGACAGGCCGTAGGCGCCGGCCGGGATGCCGCCCGCGATC
>DASPWG010000001.1:0-16995 GCA_035621915.1 Streptosporangiaceae bacterium | reverse complement strand
GACGACTTGCCGATGATCAGGTGCAGGTTGCTGTGCTTGTCGACGCGGAACTCGATCTTGCCGCCCTTGATGTCGGTGACAGCCTTGCCCACCTCCATCGTCACGGTGCCGGTCTTCGGGTTGGGCATCAGGGCACGCGGGCCGAGCACCCGGCCGAGCCGGCCGACCTTGCCCATCAGGTCAGGGGTGGCCACGACGGCGTCGAAGTCGAGGAAGCCGCCCTGGATCCGCTCGATCAGCTCGTCGGCGCCCACGTAGTCGGCGCCCGCGGCGCGGGCCTCCTCGGCCCGGTCGCCGGTCGCGAAGACCAGGACGCGGGCGGTCTTGCCGGTGCCGTTCGGCAGGTTCACCGTGCCGCGCACCATCTGGTCCGCCTTGCGCGGGTCGACCCCGAGGCGGAACGCCACCTCGACGGTGGAGTCGAACTTGGTGGTGGAGGTCTGCTTGGCCAGGGCCACTGCCTCGGCCGGGGTGTAGAGCCGGCCGGCATCGACGAGCTCGTCGGCCTTCCGGTATGCCTTACTGCGCTTCACGTTTCTCTCCTAGCTATGCGAGGTCGTGGTCAAGTCGGGCCAGCGCCTGGCCCTGCCACTGGCCGCGCCACCGCGATGGCGGCGCAGCACGTTTCCAAAAAATGAACAGATCAGCCCTGGACGGTAATCCCCATCGAGCGGGCGGTCCCGGCGATGATCTTCTCCGCCGCCTCGATGCTGGTCGCGTTCAGGTCCGGCATCTTCACCTGGGCGATCTCGCGGAGCTGCGCCTGGGTCATCGTGCCGACCTTGGACTTGTGCGGCTCGGCGCTGCCCTTCTGCACGCCCGCGGCCTTCTTGATCAGCTCGGGCGCCGGCGGCGTCTTGGTGATGAAGGTGAACGAGCGGTCCTCGTAGATGGTGATCTCCACGGGGATCACGTTGCCGCGCTGGCTCTCCGTCGCGGCGTTGTACTGCTTGACGAAGTCCATGATGTTGACGCCGTGCGGGCCGAGCGCCGTGCCCACGGGCGGCGCGGGGGTGGCCGCTCCGGCGTTGAGCTGCACCTTCACGACGGCAGCTATCTTCTTCTTCCTCGGAGCCATTGCTGGTCCTTACCTCACTGTTGTGTCTGGCTGCGGGCGGTATCTGCTGGGGTAGCTCAGATCTTGCTGACCTGATCGAAGGACAGCTCGACCGGAGTCTCCCTGCCGAAGATGGAGACGAGCACCTTGAGCTTCTGGGTGTCGGGGTTGATCTCGTTCACCGTGGCCGGGAGTGACGCGAACGGCCCGTCCATTACGGTAACGGACTGGCCGACCTCGAAGTCCACCGCAGCCGCCCGCATGGTCTCGGCCTTCTTCGCCGCCTTCTCCTCCGGCACCGGGGCGAGCAGGCTGGCCACCTCGTCCAGGCTCAGCGGCGAGGGCCGGCTCGAGAGGCCGACGAAGCCGGTGACTCCTGGCGTATTGCGGACCGCGGCCCAGGACTCGTCGGTCAGATCCATCCGGACCAGGATGTAACCGGGCAGCACCTTCTCCTGCACCTGCTGCCGCTTGCCGGACTTGACCTCGATCACCTCGTGCGTCGGGACCTCGATCTGGAAGATGTAGTCCTCCATGTTCAGCGACTGGGTGCGGCTTTCCAGGTTGGTGCGGACCCGGTTCTCATAGCCCGCGTAGGAGTGCACGACGTACCAGTCGCCCGGCAGGATCCGCAGCTCATCCTTGAACTGCTGCACCGGGTCGGCCTCTTCCTCTTCCCCGGCCTCCGCCTCGGCGTCGGCCTCGGCGTCGGCCAGCGGTGGCTCGGTCTCCTCGGCGGGAGCAAGGTCGATGCCGGCCTCGTCCTCGCCGGGCTCCTCCTCGTCGGTGCTGCCCAGCGCGAAGCCAGCCAGCTCGAAATCGGCCGCGTCGCCCTGGTCGGCGGCGCCTCGCTCGGCCGAGGGGTCACCCAGCGGCAGTTCGGACTCGGACACGTTCCTCTTTCTCCCTGCGCTAACGCTGCGCTTGCGGCAATAACTTCGCTACCCCAGTGCTGCGGCGCATGCTGTGGCCCTGTGATCATGCTGCCACGCTCGGTGCGCAGCGCTCCACCCGGCCAGTCAGCTCAGCCGAAGAGCGCCAGCACCAGCTTGGTGTAGGTGTAGTCCAAGGTCACCACGATGGCCACCATGATCAGGATGAAGATCAGGGCGGAGGTCGTGTAGGTGATCAGTTCCTTGCGGGTCGGCCAGACGACCTTGCGAAGCTCGTCGCGCACCTCTGCCACGAACTTGGCAGGGGTCGTGCGCTCCCGCTTCGCCGGGCCCTTGGGCTTAGCTGCCCGCTCCGGGGCCGGGCCGCGTGTCTGAGTCGCCATGTCCTCACCTGAGCACTGTCACTGTTTTGCACTGAGCACTGTTGCACCAAGCACTGCTGTACTGAGCACTGTTGTCCTAGGCACCGGCGGCAAGCGCCGTCACCTGCCCGCGGGCCGCGGGCCGTACTCGCAGGGCAGGAGGGACTCGAACCCCCAACCGCCGGTTTTGGAGACCGGAACTCTAGCCAATTGAGCTACTGCCCTGTGCCGGCCTGTGCGGGCATGCACGGACCACCGGTGAACTTTCACCAGACCCAGAAGTGTACGTGGCGCTGGCCCCGGCGTCGAACCGCGCGGCGAGCTTCAGGAGGGAAACGGGCCTTTCCCCGCCTCCGCGGGTCCGGCCAGCCTCAGCTGGCCCGGGCTGGCGGAGGAGAGCCCGGCCGCAGGCCGGCCAGGCCAGGAAACCACTCGGTAAGTGGCCAACAGTGGCATATCGCCGGCACCGCGTGACGGCCGCGGCCAGTCATGGGCCGGCGGATGGGAGGATGGGGCACATGTCACACGCTTCGACTGGCATCTCTGCCCGGATCTCCGCGATCGCCGAGTCCGCCACGCTGGCCGTGGACGCCAAGGCCAAGGCGCTCAAGGCGGCGGGCCGGCCCGTCATCGGCTTCGGCGCGGGCGAGCCGGACTTCCCCACGCCCGACTACATCGTCGAGGCCGCGCAGCGGGCCTGCGCGGAGCCGCGGTTCCACAAGTACACCCCGGCGGCGGGCCTGCCAGAGCTGCGCGAGGCGGTCGCGGCCAAGACAGCGCGCGATTCCGGCCTGGTCGTTCAGCCCGGCCAGGTGCTCATCACCAACGGGGGCAAGCAGGCCGTGTACGAGGCGTTCGCCACGCTGCTCGACCCCGGCGACGAGGTGCTGCTGCCCACGCCGTACTGGACTACCTATCCGGAATCGATCGCGCTGGCCGGCGGCGTGCCCGTGCGGGTGCCCACCGACGAGACGACCGGCTACCTGACCACGGTCGAGCAGCTCGAGGCCTACCGCACCGAGGCGACCAAGCTGCTGCTGTTCGTGTCCCCGTCCAACCCGACAGGCGCGGTCTACCCGCCGGAGCAGGTAGCCGAGATAGGCCGCTGGGCGGCCGAGCACGGCCTGTGGGTCATCACCGACGAGATCTACGAGCACCTGGTCTACGGCGAGGCCAGGTTCGCGTCCATGCCCGTGGTGGCACCGGAGATCGCCGAGCGCTGCGTCGTGCTCAATGGCGTGGCCAAGACCTACGCCATGACCGGCTGGCGGGTGGGCTGGATGATCGGCCCGCCCGAGGTCATCAAGGCCGCCGGCAACCTGCAGTCGCACGCCACCTCGAACGTCTGCAACGTCGCGCAGGCCGCGGCGCTGGCCGCGGTGTCCGGTGACCTGACGGCGGTGGCCCGGATGCGGGCCGCATTCGACCGGCGGCGCCAGGTCATGACGTCGATGCTGAACGAGGTGCCCGGCGTGATCTGCCCGCTCCCGGAGGGCGCGTTCTACTGCTACCCCTCGGTGAAGGGGCTGCTCGGCAAGCAGATCGCGGGGCGCTGGCCGACGACTTCGAGCGAGCTGGCCGAGGTCGTGCTCGACGAGGCCGATGTCGCCGTCGTGCCTGGCGAGGCCTTCGGCACGAACGGCTACTTCCGGCTTTCCTGCGCGCTCGGCGACGACGACCTCGAAGAGGGCGTCACCAGGCTCGCCAAGCTGCTGAGCTCGGCCAGGTAGCCGCGGCGCCGGCTGCCCTTCCGCCCGTCTAGCGTGAGGTGAGTACTCCTGGTTTGCCTATAGCCAAACCAGGAGTACTCACCTCCAGCCTTTTCCGGGCCCGCCCGGTCCTGGCTGCTGGCCAGTGCCGCATGCTGGCACACTTGCCGCATGGTCAGGCCCGTTGCCGCGCTGCCGAAGGCGCACCTGCACCTGCACTTCACCGGCTCGATGCGGCACGCGACCCTGGTCGACCTGGCCGCGCTGCACGGCGTGCACCTGCCCGAGGCGCTGGCCGACGAGTGGCCGCCGCAGCTCAGCGCCGCCGACGAGCGCGGGTGGTTCCGCTTCCAGCGGCTGTACGACATCGCCAGGTCGGTTGTCCGCACTCCGGCTGACGTGCACCGGCTGCTGCTGGAGGCGGCACAGGACGACCAGGCCGAGGGATCGGGCTGGCTGGAGCTGCAGATCGACCCGTCCGGCTACGCAGCGCGGTTCGGCGGCCTGACGCCGATGCTCGAGCTTGTGCTGGATGCGGCAGGCGCGGCGCAGCGAGCCACCGGGGTCGGGATGGCGATCATCGTCGCGGCCAACCGGACCAAGCATCCGCTGGAAGCGCGCACGCTGGCCAGGCTGGCCGCTGCGTACTCCGGTCGCGGGGTCACCGGCTTCGGGCTCAGCAGCGACGAGCGGCGCGGCACGGTCGCCGAGTTCGGGCCGGCCTTCCGGATCGCCGCGCGGGCAGGGCTGCGCGCGGTCCCGCACGGCGGCGAGCTGGCGGGCCCGGCCAGCGTCCGTGCCTGCCTGGACGAGCTGCATGCCGACCGCATCGGGCACGGCGTGGCGGCGGCGCGCGACCCGGAACTGCTTGACCGGATCGCCGCCAGCGGCGTCACGCTCGAGGTCTGCCCGACCTCCAACGTGGCGCTCGGGGTGGCCGCGACGCCCGCCGACGTGCCGGTACGCCAGCTGCTGCAGGCCGGCGTCCAGGTGGCGCTGAGCGCAGACGACCCGCTGCTGTTCGGGCACAGGCTGGCTGCCCAGTACGAGGTGTCCAGGCACGTGCATGGCATGGATGACGGGCAGCTGGCCGAGCTGGCCAGGACATCGGTGCGCAGTTCCGCCGCGCCGGCCGACGTCCGCGAGCGACTGCTGACCGGGATCGATGACTGGCTGAAGTCAGCCGCCGATCCCGGTCCTGACAGGGCTGGCGAATTACAGGTAGGTGCCGACCAGCACCGGCTCGTTGACCAGCCGCACACCGAACGCGTCAAGCACGCCGTCCCTTACCTGCCTGGCCAGCCGCATCAGGTCGGCAGTGCTGCCGCCACCGGGACTGGTCAGCGCGAGCGCGTGCTTGGTGGAGATCCTGGCCCCGGCCCCGGCGCCAGGGAAGCCCTTGCCGAAGCCGGCCCGCTCGATCAGCCAGGCGGCTGACACCTTGACGAGTCCTTCGCCTGCGTCCCAGTGCGCGATCGCGGCCGGCGCCACCCTTGCCTCCAGGTCGGCGAACTGGCGCGCGGTGATCACGGGGTTGGTGAAGAACGATCCGGCACTGCGAGTGTCAGGGTCTGCTGGGTCGAGCACCATGCCCTTGCCCCGGCGCAGCTCAAGGACCGCGTCCCTCGCGGCGGCCAGTGGTACCCGCGCGCCCTCGCCGACGCCGAGCAGCCGGGCCAGCTCGCCGTACCTGACCGGCGCCGACAGCGGATCGGCCGCCAGCCGGAACGTCACGCTCAGCACGACGTGCCTGCCGGTGGCCGCGGCCGGGTTCAGCTCGGCGCCCCGGCCCGCCCCGGCCTGCCGCTTGAACACGCTGGTCCGGTAGCCGAACTCGCACTCCTGCGCCGACAGCACCACGTCGGCATCCAGCAGCCGGTCGTAGGCGCGCACGGCGCTGATGGTGTGCGCCACGTCCTGGCCGTAGGCGTTCACGTTCTGGATCGGGGTCGCCCCGGCGAGGCCAGGGATGCCGGACAGGCACTCGATCCCGGACAGGCCCTCGGCCACGCACCGCTGCACGAACGGGTCCCAGTCCTCCCCCGCCGCGACGGTCAGCTCGACGGCCTGCCCGTCCCTGGCCGCATGCACGCCCGACGTGGCCACCTGCACCACAGTGCCGGGGAAGCCCTCGTCAGCGACGACCAGGTTGCTGCCGCCGCCGAGCACCAGCAGCGGCTCGCCCTCGGCGTCCGCCGCTTTGACCAGGCCGGCCAGCTGCTCGGCGCCCTCGGCCAGGACGAACCGGGACGCCGGTCCGCCCAGCCGCAGCGTTGTGTAGTCGGCAAGCAGTGTCTGCTCGGTGACGGTCACCAGTAAAAACTCCATTAGGCAGGAAACGCGCTAGCGCCGCGCCCAGCCTGGCTCCGTCAGCCGGTGCCGCTCGGCGCGCACCGCCAAGTCAAGCATGCCGTCTGCGCCATCCTGCCCCGTGCCCGGCTATCCACAGGCAAGCGCCCGCCCCTCCCATGAGCCGGAAGACTTTGTCGGACTATTTCCGAGAAAGTCTTCCGGATCATGAAAGCGGGCGGGCATTGGCGGTAGCCGACGGCTGCCTCGCGTGACCGTCGGCTACCGGGTCTTGCGCCGGTACGGGCCGGGTTAGACCGAAACCGCGAGGGCCTCGAGCCCCTCGGCCTCTGCCAGGTCCTCGGCCAGCTCGTCGGACGGCGCCGCAGTGGGCAGGCAGCGCTCGTAGGCTGCGGCCGTCTCCCGGCCGATGCGCTCCCACGAGTACCTGGACCTGGCGCGATCCGCGGCCGCGATCCCGTAGGCGTCCAGCAGCGCCGGGGTAGACAGCAGCTTGCGCAGCCGCTGGATCAGCATCGCCGGGTGCTCGGGCGCGATCAGCAGGCCGGTGGTGCCGTCGATGACGGCGTCGCGGTGCGCGCCGACGGCCGAGGCGATGACCGGGGTGCCGCAGGCCATGGCCTGGATCGCGGCCGTGCCGGTCGGCTCGTACGGCGCCGCGCTGACCATGAGGTCTGCCGAGCGGAGCAGCCGGGCCAGGTCGGCCGTCCCGACCTCGCCGGCGAACTTCACCCGGCTGCGGATTCGCAGGTCAGTCGCCAGCTGCGCGAGCTCGCGCATCGGGCCGGTCCGCGGCAGGTGCTTGGCATTCGGGCCGCCGACGATGACGAGCTCGGTCCCGGGCACCCGCGCGATGGCGTGCAGCACGGCGGGCAGCCCGGCCACCTGGCCGGCCGGGGCGGTCGCGACCAGGCGGATGACCCGGCCGCTGGGCGCGCGCTCGCCTGCCGGTGAGAACAGGTCGGTGTCGACGCCGGCCGGCACGACCTTGATGGCCGGCCTGCAGACGCCCATCCTGGCCAGGTCCGCCGCCTCGGCGCACGAGCCTGCCAGCACGACGGCGGCCTTGCGGCCGATGAGCGTCTCCAGCTTGACCCGGCAGGCCGGCACGCCGTTGCCTGCATGCCGGTGCTCGGCGACCCCCAGCGAGCCGAAGGTCTGCACCACCGGGATGTCGAGGTCGCGCACGGCGCCGAGCGCAGCAAGCCCGCTTACCCAGCCAAAGGCGTGCACGACGTCCGGCCGCTCGGCCCGCCACCGGTCGGCGAGGTAGGCAGCCATCTGCGGGGTGTGCCTGGCAGCCTCCTCGGCTGGCAGCAGCCTGGCCGGGCCAGCCTGCACGCGCTCGATAGAGACCCCGCGGCCGAGGATGGCGGTCCGCGCCACCGCGGCGCCGTCCTCGCGAGCGTAAATAGTGACGCGATGCCCCTGACGGGCCAGGGCCCTGGCCAGATAGGCCGGGTGAGCACTCGTGCCCGCAGCCCGCGCGAGCGGGTTGCAGTCGGTGATGAGCGCGATCCGCATGAAATGCCTCCGAGGTAGTGGTCGTCGCTGCCGCCGCAGCGCAACCACTAGAGGCCGGATCGTGCCGGAAGACCGCCCATACGGGCTAGATGCGAAGAAAGGCACACCCTCCGTGCTTACGCCATGGTGGCGTGAGGGCGTGCCTGCGTCATAGACATCGCTTTGATCCATGTTCCCGGCCCGGCAGCCGAGCAAACCATTGCATCGAGGAAAATCTTGCCCGGCATAAGGGCGCGGGCCGCGGTGTGCTCCCGCGACTGCTCGCGGGAGCACACCGCACGGGGTTGTCCTGACCCCGGTCTGAGGGCACCTAGCTGGCCGGCCTGGCCGACTCCACCAGCCGCGTGCGCAGGTAGTCGATGGCGGCCGCGAGCAGCCTCGACACGTGCATCTGGGACAGGCCAAGGCGCGCGCCGATCTCGGACTGGGTCATGTTTCCGTAAAAGCGCATGAGCAGCAGCTGCTGCTCGCGCTCGGGCAGCCCGTCCCAGTGCGCCCAGACCGCCTGCATATCGAGCACGTGCTCCAGCTGCGGGTCTTCGGCGCCGAGCAGGTCACCCAGGCTGCTCCCGTCCTCGCCTGGCAGCGGCGAGTCCAGCGAGGCGGCCCGGAAGGCCTGGTCGGCCTGGAGCGCCTCGCGGACATCGTCCTCCTTGACGCCCAGCTGGGCGGCCAGCTCGGCCTCGGACGGGGCTCGGCCAAGGGAGCCCATCAGCTCGGCGCTGGCGTTCCTGACCTCCAGCCGCAGCTCCTGCAGCGAGCGCTTGACATGCACCTGCCACCTCTTGTCACGGAAGTGGCGCTTGATCTCGCCGCTGACGCAGGGCTGGGCATAGCTGGCCAGGCTGGCGCCGACGGCCGGGTCGAAGTTGTTGATCGCCTTCAGCAGGCCGACGTAGCCGACCTGCATGAGCTCTTCCTGGGGCTCGGTGCTGCCGCGGTACCTGAGCACGCAGGACCTGACCAGCGGCTGGTACCGGGTGACGAGCACCTCGGCGGCAAGATCGCGCGCCGCGCTGCCGCGAGGCAGCGAGTGGATCATCGTGAGCAATTCGGCGTCCCCGCGGGCTCGCAGGTCCTCCGGCGTCGTTGCCGGATCGCAGGTGGCTACCGTCATCATGACTACTCCAACCGGGCGGGTGAGGGGAGGCCCGCCGGGGCATGTCATGCCCATTGGACGGCGCCTAAACATCTCCGGGCCGCGCGCGGGAAGCGGCGCTGCGATAACTCGGCCGGGGGCGCCAGCAGGGTAATCTCGGGGTAAGACGTCAGGCAATGTCAAGGCCCAGCTTTGTTATCGTCTTGCCCACGTAGGCTTATTTCTGGCAACTCCGGTGGTCATGACTGCGTTTGATGTGTTGACGGGGAACGGCACGGACCGCAGTGGGGCGGCGCGTGCTACGAGACCGCAAGGATTCATGATCACGACATGCATGCGAACTCAGCCATGACGGGGCGCTCGTGCTAGAGCCGCAGAGCACTCTGTTGTTCATCCTGCTCATCGCCGCATTTGCTGCGCTGATGTGCTGGATGGTCATGACCAGGCGCGCGGTCGTTCGAGTGCTCGCCGCAGTCGTCGCGTTTCTCGTCGCGTTCTGGGTTGGCGTCCTCGGCGTCAACAAGTACTTCGACTACTACCCGACCTGGGGTGCTGCGGTCGCTGACCTGACCGGCCCAGGGCCCGCTGTGGCGCAGATCTCGGACAGCAGCCTGCTGTCAGGAAAGGGCGGCAAGGCAGTCGTCTCCATGCCCGTCGACGTGACCCTCGCAATGAGGGAGGGCTATACGGTTCAGGTGCTGCTCAAGGGGGCCCAGAGCCACATCAACAGGGATGGCTACATCTACCTGCCGCCGCAGTATTTCCAGCCGGCCTACAAGAGCTACAAGTTCCCCGTCATCGAACTGATCCACGGTCAGCCAGGAGCGCCGCAGGACTGGATCAACGTGGCGGGCGTGACCGCCACGCTGGACACGCTGGTGGACAAGGGCCTGGCCAAGCCGGTTGTGCTGGTCATGCCGGACGCTAACGGCGGCGAGCGGGTGTCCCTGCAGTGCCTGAATGTGCCGAACGGGCCGCAGGACATGACCTACCTGGCCACAGACGTGCCGAACGACGTCGCGTCGCTGCTCAGCGGTCACGTCCAGCCGCCCGGCGATGCCTGGGGCATCGCCGGCTACTCCGAGGGCGGCTACTGCGCGGCCAACATGGCGCTGCACAACTACAACACCTACGGCTACGCCGGGGTGATGAGCGGCTACTTCGCCCCGATGAACGACGTACTGGCCGACGGCCGCGTGGTCAACCCGTTCCCGACTAGCGCCGCACGGCTCGCGAACACGCCGACGGCGGAGGTGCGGGCACTGGGGTCCGGCGCCGGAGTACCGCTGTTCTGGGTTGGCGCCGGCACCGGCGACCGCCAGGACATCGTGAACGCGGAGAACTTCGTGCAGGTCCTCGGACTGCACCAGGCGGCACCGCCATTCGATGAGTCGCTAGGCGGCCACACCATGGCGGCCTGGCGAGCCGAGATACCGCCGATGCTGATCTGGATGACCACCGGCCAGACCCAGGCCGCGCTCATGCCGCACCACCACCCGGTGGCCGTCACCAAGCAGCCGTGCGCGCGGCCGTCGTCCACGAGTCTGCTGGCCAGCCACGGCAAGAAGCACAGGAAGCATCCCGCGGCCGGGACTAGCTGCGCGCCGAAGCCCACGCACAAGCCCTAGCCGTCGTCTCTTGACGCCGGCAGTGCGGCGCGCCGCTGCCGTCGCGTTTAGTCCGGCCCAAGCCAGGTACCTTTCTGCCGGTTTCGCGACCGCCGGCGGGCACATCGCAGTGCTATCGCCGGCGGGCGCGGACCGAGCCGGTCATGGCGACTGGCCCGGACCCCCGGAGGAACAATGCGAATTCTGAGCGTGCTACTCGCTATCTGGCTAATTATCGGCCTCATTGCCACTTTCCAGCGGCACTATTACAACGGCGCAGTGAGCTGCGCGAGAGCGGGAACAATCGCAGTAACGGTGGCCGCCGGGCCGCTTAATTACACGGGGGTGAACCCCAAGCTGCACTGCAACGTGCCGCAGCCGAGCAAATAGCGGGCCGGCTGCCCGACTTCCGCGAGCGATGTGCGGCGCTGCCTGACCGGCAATCTGGCAGCGCGCGCTCGCGGCCCAGGAGGATGTGATCAGCATGGCGAGTAAAGACGCTCCGCACGTCGACATGCAGAGCCTGAACGACACCTCGGCCGACATCTACGAGGCGATCGCCACCCTCGAATACGCAGGGCGCCGCCCGACCCGCGGCGAAATCGCCGCCACTACCGCACTCCCCGAGCCAGTGCTCGACGACAGCCTCGCCGAGATGACCAGCCGTGGCCTGCTAGTGATGAGCGACGACGGCGCGGGCGAGGTGTACCTGCCCGCCCGGCGCAGCTGGAGCGCAGCGCCCGACAAGGCGACCGGGCAGAAGCTCAGCTGACCGCGAGTAGCGCGGCGATTGCGGGGTAGCGGCCAGGCGCACGGCGACGGCGTACCGGAGGTGGCCATGCCACGTGGATCGAGCCCCGAGCGCGAGCGGCCAAACCCCCTGGAGTAACCGTGAACCCGGCAGAGAAGCTGATCCGGGCCGTCGACGCAGCGCAGCAGCGGCACCAGCCCGCGGCGTTCCTGTACGGCGTGGTCAAGAAATTCGGCGACGACAACGGCGGGGCGCTCGTCAGTAACCTGGCGTACTCGGGATTCGTGTCCGTCTTCCCGCTGCTGCTGATCCTCGTCACGGTGCTGGTGAATGTGGCAGCCGGCGCGCCGTCGCTGCGGATCGCGGTGATAGCGGCGGCCACCAGGCAGTTCCCTTACATCGGGCAGCAGCTGGCCAGCAATATCCACGGGCTCCACAAGGCAGCCATCCCCAGCCTTATCGTCGGTCTGCTGTTGCTCGTCTGGGGCGTGACCCGGCTCGCCCAGGCGGGGCTGTACACCATGGAGCAGGTCTGGAACCTGCCAGGCCCGGCCAGGCCCGGATACCTGCCGCGGCTGGCCCGCAGCGTCGTCTTCCTGTGCGTGCTGGCGGTCGGTCTGGTCGTGAGCACCGCCCTTGGCGGCCTGGTGACGTACGGCAGGCACTCGGTCGCCGTCGCCGTTGCGGTGCAGGCGCTCGCGGTGCTGGCCAACGTGGGGCTGTACTTCGCCAGTTTCCGGGTGCTGACCCCCAAGGGCGTGCCGAACCGCCAGCTGCTGCCTGGCGCGATCGCCGGCGGAATCTTCTGGACGATCTTGCAGGCGGTTGGCGCCTACCTGGTCCATCACTACCTGCGCAGCGACTCGGTGTACGGCGTGTTCGCCACGGTGCTCGGCCTGCTTGCCTGGATCTACTTCGGCGTGCAGGCGACGGTATATGCCGCCGAGGTTAACGTCGTGCTGGCCAGGCGGCTGTGGCCGCGGGCTATGGTGCAGCCACCGCTTACCGAGGCAGACCGGGCCTCGATGGCGCTGCAGGCGCTGCAGAACCAGCGCCGGCCCGAGCAGGAAGTGCAGGTCACGTTCACTGACCGGCCAGCCGGAGCTAAGGTGCCCGCGATGACTCCGCGCACCGCTGGCGACGTGTCCCCGCCAGCACAGCCGGCCAAGCCAGCACAGCCAATACAGCCAGCACACCCGGCAGAGCGGGCAAAATGAAAATAGCGGCGCAGCCGGCCAGCTAGCACAGCGGCCAGGAGAGGGCAACCGTGGCATCGCAGCAGACACCATGGCCAGGCTCCAGCTATCCGCTGGGCGCCACTTACGACGGCGTCGGTACCAACTTCGCCATCTACTCCGAGATCGCCGAGCGCGTGGACCTGTGCCTGTTCGGCGACGACGGGACGCAGGAGCAGATCGCCCTGCGCGAGGTCGACGGCTTCGTCTGGCACGGGTACATGTCCGGCGTCGGGCCAGGCCAGCGTTACGGCTATCGCGTGGACGGGCCCTACGACCCGCCGGCCGGTAACCGGTGCAATCCGGCGAAGCTGCTACTCGACCCGTACGCCAAGGCCATCGAGGGCGCCGTGACGTGGGGCCAGCCGGTCTTTGGCTACCAGTTCGAGCACCCTGACCGCCCGGACGGCACCGACTCGGCGCCCTTCGTTCCCCGCAGTGTGGTGTCGAGCCCGTACTTCGACTGGGCGAACGATCGCCCGCCGCGCACGCCCTACCACGAGAGCGTCATCTACGAGGCGCACGTTTGCGGGCTGACCAGGCTGCACCCTGGCGTCCCCGAGGAACTGCGCGGAACCTACGCCGGCCTCGGTCATCCGGCGATCATCGAGTACCTCACCCACCTCGGCATCACCGCCATCGAGCTGATGCCCGTGCACCAGTTCGTCAGCGACGGCTTCCTGCATGAGCGCGGCCTGTCGAACTACTGGGGCTACAACACCATCGGGTTCTTCGCACCGCACAACGCCTACGCCGCCACCGGCCAGCGCGGCGAGCAGGTCCCCGAGTTCAAGGCCATGGTTCGCGCCCTGCACGACGCCGGCCTCGAGGTCATCCTCGACGTCGTCTACAACCACACTGCCGAGGGCAACCACCTGGGCCCGACGCTGTCGTTCCGCGGCATCGACAATGCCGCCTACTACCGGCTGGCCGAGCCGGACCGCAGCTATTACGCCGACACCACGGGCACGGGCAACAGCCTGCACGTCGGGCACCCGCACGCGCTGCAGCTGATCATGGACTCGCTGCGCTACTGGATCCTGGAGATGCACGTCGACGGCTTCAGGTTCGACCTGGCCGCGGCGCTCGCCCGCCAGTTCCACGAAGTCGACCGGCTGTCGGCCTTCTTCGACCTGGTCCAGCAGGACCCCGTGGTGTCCCAGGTCAAGCTCATCGCCGAGCCGTGGGACGTCGGCGACGGCGGCTACCAGGTGGGCAACTTCCCGCCGCTGTGGACGGAGTGGAACGGCAGGTACCGCGACACGGTCCGCGACCTCTGGCGCGGCCGGAACGGCACGCTGCCGGACTTCGCCTCCAGGCTCACTGGCTCGGCCGACCTCTACGACGCCGGGGGCCGCCGGCCGATCGCCTCCATCAACCTGGTCACCTGCCACGACGGCTTCACCCTGGCCGACCTGGTGAGCTACGACCACAAGCACAACGAGGCCAACGGCGAGGGCAACCGGGATGGCAGCGACGACAACAGGTCCTGGAACTGCGGCGCCGAGGGGCCTATCAGCGACCCGGTCGTGCTGGCGCTGCGGGCCAGGCAGCAGCGCAACTTCCTGGCTACCCTGCTGCTGTCGCAAGGCGTGCCGATGCTGCTGGCCGGGGATGAACTCGGCCGCAGCCAGCACGGCAACAACAACTGCTATTGCCAGGACAACGAGCTGTCCTGGGTGCACTGGCCGGCCGGTCCTGGAGATACCGCGCCGGTAACGGGAACGGGCGGCGTACTGGCCGACTTCGCCCGGCAGCTGATCCGGTTCCGTGCCGATCATCCGGTGTTCAGGCGGCGGCGGTTCTTCACCGGGCCGACCGGGCAGGGAGCCAGCGCGCACCTCGGTGACATCGGCTGGCTCACTCCCGCCGGGATCCCGATGACCGACGCCGACTGGGACACCGAGTACGCGAAGTCCCTCGCCGTCTTCCTCAACGGCGAGGGCATCACCGAGCCGGGCCCGCACGGCGAGCCGATTACCGACGACTCCTTCCTGCTGCTCATTAACGCGGCCGAGCAGGCCGTGGAGTTCACGATCCCGGCGCCCGGATACGCCGAGCAGTGGATCACCGTGCTGGATACCGCCGATCCATGGCCCGCTGGCGAGCCGCAGGCCGTCAAGGCCGGCGACACCTTGCTGCTGGACGAGCATTCCCTGCGGGTGCTGCAGCGTGCCTGACGGGCACGAGTTCCGTTCCCGCTCGCCGGCTGGCGTGAGCCGCGGGGTTCCCGCGTCGACCTACCGTCTGCAGCTAAACCCCGAGTTCGGATTTGCGGCTGCCGGCGCGCAGGCCGGCTACCTTGCCTCGCTTGGTGTCACGCATGCGTACCTCTCGCCGATCCTGCAGGCTGCGCCAGGCTCGACGCACGGCTACGACGTAACCGATCACAGCCAGATCTCCGCCGAGCTTGGCGGCGAGCAGGAGTTCAGGTCGATGGCGGCTGAGTTCGCCGGCCACGGCGTCGGCATCCTGGCCGACATCGTGCCCAACCACATGGCCATGCCAGCGCACGCCTACCTCAACAGGCAGCTGTGGTCGGTGCTCCGCGATGGCCAGGACTCGCTGTACGCGCACTGGTTCGACATCGACTGGGCCATGCACGGCGGCCGCATGCTGCTGCCGGTCCTGCCGGGGCCGCTGGATTCCTGCCTGAGCGAGTTCACGGTCTGCCCGCTGTCGGTCCTGCCGGACGCTCCCGCTGCCGGCGGCCAGCCCGACCCGGCCGAGCCCGTGCTGCGGTACCGGGACCACGTGCTGCCGTTGCGGCCCGGGACTGCTGACCTGCCCATGCGTGACCTGCTTGACGGCCAGCACTACAGGCTGTCCTGGTGGAAGATCGCCGCGGCGCAGCTGAACTGGCGCCGGTTCTTCGACATCAGCTCGCTCATCGCAGTCCGGGTGGAGGAGCCGGACGTGTTCGCGGCCACCCACGGACTCATGCTTGGCCTGGTGGCCGAGGGCCTGGTCGACGGGCTTCGCGTGGACCACCCCGACGGGCTGGCCGACCCGCGCAGCTACCTGGAGCAGCTCGCCACCGCCACCGACGGCGCGTACGTCGTGGCGGAGAAGATCCTCAGCCGCGGAGAGCGCCTGCCGGCGGACTGGGACTGCGCGGGCACAACCGGGTATGACGCGCTCGCCGCGGTTGCCGGGCTGTTCACCGATCCCGATGGCGTGGCGCCGCTTAGCCGCACGTACGCGAACCTGACTGACGGCCCGGCGGAGTTCGCACCGGTGGCCTGGGCGGGCCGGCGCGAGGCTGCCGGCGAGCAGCTCACCGCCGAGGTGGCATTGCTGGCCCGGCTTGCCGCGGGCACCGGGGAGCCGACATTACGCCAGCTCAGCCAGGAGGACCTCCGGCTTGTCCTGGCCGAACTGCTCGCAGCGTTCGGCGTCTATCGCGCGTACGTCGTTCCCGGCTCTGCGCCGCCGCAGGAATCGGTGCGGCAGGTCGACGCGGCCGCCGTAGCTGCGCGGCGAAGGCTGCCAGCACACCTGCGCGGCACGGTGGACACGATCTCCGCGCTGCTGCTCGGCCGCGGTGTCCCGGCCGACGGCCGGCCCTCCCGTGACCAGCTGATCACCGCCTTCCAGCAGACGTGCGCAGCGATCCAGGCCAAAGGTGTCGAGGACACGGCGCTGTACCGGTGGTCACGGCTGGCGTGCGCTAACGAGGTGGGTGGCGACCCGGACCAGCCCGGCCTGCTGCCCGCTGATTTCCACGCGTTCGCCGCGCGGCAGTGTGCGGACTGGCCTGGCACGCTCACCGCGCTGTCCACTCATGACACCAAGCGCCAGGAGGATGTCCGCGCGCGGCTGGCGGTGCTGGCGGACGAGCCGCAGGCCTGGACGAGGGCGGTGACTGGCTGGCACCGGCAAGTGCCGCGGCTGGCGGCGGGGCAGCTACCTGACCCGGACACCGAGTACCTGCTGTGGCAAACGCTGGTCGGGGCCTGGCCGATCAGTGCCGACCGGCTGACCTGCTACCTGCGCAAGGCAATGCGCGAGGCGAAGCTATCCACCTCGTGGACCAGCCCGGATGCCCACTACGAGGCAGCCGTGCTCGACCTTGCCACGGCGATCGTGACCGACACCGAGCTTGCCGGTCAGATCTCCTCGTTCGTAGCCGCGATCAGCCCGGACGCGGCGGTGAACTCGCTGGGCGCCAAGCTGGTGCAGTTGACGATGCCGGGAGTGCCCGACGTCTACCAGGGCTGCGAGCTGGCCGCCTTCTCGCTGGTTGACCCCGACAACCGGCGGCCGGTCGACTACGCCAGGCGGCGCGTGCTGCTGGCCGCGCTGGATGAGGCCGGGCCAGGCAGCACCGCGGGTCCGGGCAACCTGGACGCGGCCAAGCTGCATGTCACCTCGCGTGCGCTGCGCCTGCGGCGCGATCACCCCGAGTGGTTCGCTGCCGACTATCGGCCGCTGGCCGGCGGCGGGGC